>JACIXR010000002.1 GCA_014360495.1 bacterium | reverse complement strand
CATTTCTACACCCATCCAAAGAGACCGCAAGAGAACGGCTATGTGGAGCGATTCCAGAGAACTATCCAAGAATATTTCATAGATGTATACCCGCTGGACTCAACGGATATAGACGAATTTAATAAGCAAATGATGTTATTCCTTATCTGGTATAATGCCTCAAAACCCCATATCGGTCTTAATAGAGATTCACCTTTAGAGTTTATAGTCAAGCAATATGGGAAATCTCCTAAGGAGTCCCAAATGTTATGGAATTATACACCATCTTTACTTTTTCCTCACGAATAGATATAATTTTCCTTTGAAATGGAAGAGACGAGGGTTATTTCCACTGTTCCAGAGAAGCCTTTCAGTTTGGAAGCCTATTTCGGCAATCGTTACGCCCTTTACAGCGTTCCCACAAGGGATTTCCTCCTCGTTCGCCTGCGCGCCACCGGCTCCCCCCAAATCCGCGCTCCCCTCAACCTTTGCCTCGTGATAGATAGAAGCGGCTCAATGGAGGGCGAACCACTGGAGTATACGAAGAAAGCATGCGCCTATGTCGTTGACCTCCTTGAGCCCGATGACATCCTCTCCATTGTCACTTTCGCCGAGGATGTGCAGGTCGTTATGCCTCCAAGAAAAGTCGTCAATAAGGAACTCATAAAAGCCCATATTATGCGAATTGAAGTCGGCGATACGACGAACCTCTACGATGGTCTATTGGTGGGAGGAAATCAGCTCAAATCAATTCCCCTCTCAAACTACACTAACCGAATCCTCCTATTCACCGATGGCGAGCCGACAACGGGAATAAGGGATTATCCCACAATCACTCAGCTTGCCGGCGACTTGCGAGAGGCGGGAATAAAGGTCACCGCCCTCGGCTTCGGCTTGGAATACAACGAGGAACTGCTCGTGGGAATCGCTAAGAGAGGAGGAGGGAATTATTACTACATATCCCGTCCCGAGCTGATTCAAGAGGTCTTCAGAAAGGAGATGGAATCCCTCCTCACGGTCGCCTTGAGGAATCCAAAGGTAAAAGTCCATCTATCCCGTTGGGTGAAGGCGAGGGATGTCCTCGGCTATCCAGCCGAATACAAGGGCAGAGATGTGGAGGTTCAGCTCGTTGATTTGGAGAGGGGCGCTTCCATATCCCTTCTTATGGAGCTCGAACTCGAGCCACGCCCTAAGGGAATCTATAGAATCGCAAAAGTGAGCGTTGAATCGGATGATTTGAAGGAAAAGCTGGAGGAAGATGTCGTTGTGGAGTTCGTTGATGATGTAGCCCTTATTCAAGAGGGAGTTAACGAAATGGTGAAGAGGGAATGGGAAACGAAGCAAGCGGCGAGGTCAATTGAGAAAACCCTTATGGCTATGAAGACGCAAGCTATCTCAACGGCAGCTGCGGTAGCCGAGCTGGAAAGGACGAAGGTCTTTCTCACGAATCAGGGGAGATTGGAGGAGGCGAAGGAGGTTGAGCAGGCTATTGAGAGCTTGAAGAAGGGCACATCCCTTGAGGCGGAGAAGACGCTCGTGGGAACGATTTATAAGATGGATTTGGGGAAGAAAAAGGAGGAGGAAAAATGAGCGAGGAAACTGTTGCCCTCCAGCCGATTGAGTGCCCAATCTGTCATTTCCAAAATCCACCGGGAGAGAAGTTCTGTCAGGATTGCGGCTTCCTTTTGGGAAGCGAGGCGGGAGAATGGGAGGAAAAAGAGGAGGAACCCCAGCCCCTCCTAATAGCTCCCGACGGAAGGGAATATACCTTGAAAGAGGGGGAAAATCTCGTCGGGAGGGAATCAGCGGATATCCTCCTCTTTTACGATAAATCCGTTTCTCGCAAACATGCCCTCATAATTTTGGAAGGAGATAAATGCTATGTTCAGGACTTGGGTTCAACCAATGGCACATTCCTCAATGGAGTTCGTCTCTCTCCCGGAGCAAAAACCCAAGTCTATGACGGAGACACCCTATCCTTCGGCGATTCCACTTTCCGCTTTTCCTATCCTCCTTGTAAAAAGGAGGAAATTCCAGCCAAAGCAATCCTTATCCTTGAGGGGGAGGAAATCCCAATAACTAAGGAGGAATTCCTAATAGGTAGGAGGGAGGGCGACCTCATCGTCCCCAATCCCTATGTCTCGGGTAGACATTGCAAGATTTACATAGAGGAAGAAGGAGCCTTCATAGAAGACCTCGGCTCAACCAATGGCACTTTCCTCAACGGGAAGGAGATTGAGAGGGGAGTGAAAACCGCTTTAGAGGATGGGGCAATCATTGAGATAGGAGGGACGAAGCTTGTCTTCAGACTCCCGGACGAAGATAGAGGAGAAGACAGAGAAGCTGAAGGCGGTTAAACTTCCTCCCTTTCATTTCAAGGTTGCCGGGAGGAGCATGCTGGGCAAGGTGAGGGAGAATAACGAGGATAAGATGGAGTTTTTCATTCCTGAGGAAGAAAGCCTTTTAGAGAAGAAGGGAGCGGTATTCATAGTGGCAGATGGGATGGGCGGTCATAATGCGGGGCAAATCGCCGCGGAACTCGCGGTTCAGACCTTCCTTCGCAGTTATCTAAAAAGCGAGACCAATAGCATCCTTCAAGCGATTAAAGAAGCGGTTGAGGAAGCGAATAGATTGATATGGACGATAGCTCAAGGGGTCAGCGAGCGGGAGGGGATGGGATGTACATTCACCCTCGCTGTCGTCCAAGAGGACAATCTCTTTCTCGCCCATGTCGGCGATAGCAGGCTGTATCTCATAAGGGATGGAGAAGCAAAGCAGTTAAGCGAGGACCATACTTGGGTGGCTGAGCAGGTGAAAAAGGGGATATTGAGTGAGGAGGAAGCCTTCCTATCTCCCTTCCGTAATCTCCTGACCCGCTCTCTTGGAACTAAATTAGATATAGAGATAGACCTTGTCCAATATCCGCTTGAAAGCGGAGACATAATCCTTCTCTGCACGGACGGTTTTTATGAGTATATAGAACCAGAGGAGATGGCGAGGGAATTGGAGAAGGATATTTCGCAGGGAATCTTCAATTTGACTGAGCTCGCTGAGGAAAGGGGTGGAAAGGACAATATAACGGCGTTGGCTGTGAGGGTGTATAGAGAGGATGAAAAGAAAAAGAGGAGAGGCTTTTTCTGGAGGAGATAGGCGCTTTATATGAGCGAGAAAACCGTCCAGAGATTGGGGAAATACGAGATAATAAGGGAGATAGGACGCTCCAACGACATAGTTTATGAGGCTTATGACCCCCAGCTGAAAAGGAGGGTGGCGATAAAGGAGCTTGTTATTCCTCCGGGTCTTTCCGGTGAGAAGGCGGTTGAGCGGAGGGAACGATTTTATCGTGAGGCGAGGGCGGCTGGTTCACTCCAGCATCCTAACATAGTCACTATTTACGAGGTTGGGGAGGATAATGGTCGCCATTATATGGTGATGGAGCTCTTGGAGGGGCAGAACCTTAGGGAGGTACTGCAGGTTAAGGGAGTTCTATCGCTTGATGAAGCTTTAAATATAACGGAGCAGGTTTTAAATGCCCTTATCGTAGCCCATTCTCACGGCGTCATTCACAGGGACATAAAGCCGGAGAACATCCATATCCTTCCCTCTGGGATAGTGAAGCTAACGGATTTCGGGATAGCTCGCATAACCTTTGAGCCATCCCTCACTATGGAGGGAGAGGTTTTCGGCACGCCGAGCTATATGTCTCCCGAGCAAATCAAGGGGCTCAGCATAGATGGAAGGAGCGACCTGTTTTCCCTCGGCGTCGTGATGTATGAGATGTTGAGCGGGAGAAAGCCCTTCCCTGGCGACAGCCCGGTAACAATCACCTACAACATCCTTTCCCAGCAGCCGGAGCCCATTCCCGGTCTCCCCTTGCCTGTATGGGAAGTGATAAGGAAGGCTCTGGAGAAGAATCCCGCGGATAGATTTCGCGATGCGGAAGAGATGCTGAACTCCCTGAAGAAAGCAAGAGAGCTCATCTCCCCAACCGTTAGCAGGGTATCAACTCCTCCTCCCTCCGTTTCCGCTCCCTCGGCGCCAGCTCCCAGCGTTCCCGCTCCCAGCGCTCCTGCTTCTCTTCCCTCCATTGCGGACGAACAGACAACTCACCTCCCGCCCAGGAGGAAACTCGTATACCTATCCGAGTCGCAGAAGAATTTCCTCCTATTGATATTGCTAACCCTTATGGGAACAGGTACTCTCTTTTTAATCATATTCGGCGCCCAAATGATGGCGGAAAAGTGGCAGATAGTTGAGAGGAGAAATAAGGCAATTGAATTTTATAACAAGGCGCTGGAATATTATCAGAGAGGCGATTACGCAATCGCCCTCAACTATACAAATCAAGCCCTTCTTTACGATGGAGACTTCCTTCCTGCTCGTTTATTAAGGGGAAACATCTTTTCTTTTTATAGACAATACGACCTCGCCTTACAGGAATGGCGATACGTCCTCTCGGCAAATCCTATGAGTCAAGAGGCGGAGATAGCGAAGAGGAATATGGCGGGAGTTTATCTTCTTAAGGGAGTGGAGGCTTATCAGAGGGGAGATACACGAGAGGCTCGCAATTATTGGTATATGGCTTTGACGATATCTCCGGGAAGCGAGCCTGCTATGAGGGCAGAGGAATTTCTAAAACAGATATTGCCGACTTTCCCCTGAGATGGAGCTTTCGTTCTCTCAATTAGCCGAATACTCTGAATGCCCCAGGAGATACTACTATCGCTATGTGCAGGGTCGTTCTCTTCCCAAGCAGAGCGAGGAGATGGCTATAGGCTCTGCCTTCCACGACCTCCTCAAATTCATCTTCTCTTCCACCCTCTTCCGTCCCTCCCAAGAGGAGATTGAAGCCCGCCTCCGCTCACTATTGAGCGGGAAATTGGGAGCGGAAAAAATGGACGAGGTCATGGAGCTTGGGAAAAAAGTGATAACTAATCTCCTCCAGGAAGACCCAAGCAACATCTTTGAAATAGAGTTCCCTTTCTCCTTGAGTTTGGGGGAACATATAATCAGGGGGAGGATGGATAGGGTAGATAAGTATAAGAACGGCGAGGTTGAGATAATAGAATACAAGCTCCACGGCGGAGGTAGATGGAGGAATAATCTCCAGCTCGCCCTATATCATCTCGCAGCGGAGAATCTATGGCACCCTCCCGCAATAAAGCTCACCATAGCCTCATTCGTTGATAACAAAAAGGAGAGCTATTATCTTCAGGAGGAAGAAGTAATTGAGGGTAGGGAGAAAATAATCCACCTGGCGAGCGGGATAGAAAGGGGGGACTTCACGCCCCTTCGCGCCGAGCATTGTTTCAAATGCCCCTTCTTCCAGGTCTGCTTTAAAGAGATTCCTCCGGAAAGGGAGAGCTTGCTTTGAATTAAATTAAAAGCGCTACAGCCACGGCGTGGGTTCGGGAATGGGAGATGCTGATAACGATTTGCCTTCCACCCGCTATCTCCTTTGCCTTGCCGTAGAGGTTCACAACAGGGTGTCCATCTTCCTCATTTAATATCTCTATGTCCTTCCATGGAACCCTCTTACCTAAGGCTTTCATAATCGCCTCCTTGGCGGAGAAACGTCCCGCTATCTGCTCCTCTCTTTTGCAATAATATCTTTCCTTTTCGGTTAGTATTCGTTCCGAAAAGCGAGGATTTCGCAGTGAGTTCCTTATCCTATCAATCTCTATTATGTCTATGCCTATTTCCATTTGGGAAGAATTTTATTAAACGAAAGGGATTTAGTAAAGGAAAGGGGATAGTCGGTTGAGAATATTTGTTTGTTATTATGAGGATGGTGAAGACTCAAGCCCTTTTGTCCATTGCGGAGGGGGCTTCCCTAATGGGTTGCATCGCAACTATGGGTATAGGTTTTGGTGCCAATTCCTTCCGTAGCGGGGTAAGAGCCCCATTGTCATTGCGAGCCTTCTGCTTCGCAGAAGGCTCGCAATCTCGTATTTAATCATGGCCAAGGAAAGAAATTGTCAAGCTCTCCTTTGTCGGACCCGCGTCGTTGGATATAGATTTTTATATGAGACATTTTGTTTTTCGTTATTTTAAATCCACCCTATTTTTCAAAAACCTTTACCCATGGGAGGAATGACAGAGGGTGGTTGCTTATGTATAATCTTATCCAAAGGAGATCAAAGATGATTATAGATATCCACAATCACCCTGCCTGGTATGGATATACCCCCGAGAAGCTCGTGGAAAATATGGAGGAAAACGGGATAGATATAACATGGTTACTCACCTGGGAATGCCCCCAGGATGAGTATAGCCCGGAGTTTCTAAGCTTCCTCCCGGGAACTCCCGAAGGACCCATTCCTCTTTCTTTCTCCCTTCCCTATATTGAAAAATATCCCGATAAATTCGTCCTCGGCTACGCCCCCGACCCAAGGAAGCCCGACGCAATAGACCGCCTCGCCTTCGCTATTTCCTTTTATGGAGTGAGGGTCTATGGAGAGCTGAAATTGAGGATGATGTATGATAATCCCGATGCCATAAGAATGTATCGCTTCTGTGCCGAGAAAAAGCTCCCCGTCCTCGTCCACATAGATTACGAAATCCCTACAAATGTCAAATACCCTCGCCCCAATTGGTGGTATGGTGGAGGCATTGAGGCTTTTGAAAGGGCTATCAAAGCCTGCCCAGAAACAATCTTCATCGGGCACGGTCCCGGGTTCTGGGCTCATATTTCTGGCGATGACCAATACGATAAGGTATATTATCCCCAGGGCAAGGTCGTAGAGGGTGGAAAGCTAATAGAGATGTTGAGGACTTACCCAAACCTATATTGCGATTTATCCGCAGGTTCCGGTTTAAATGCCCTCCAGAGGGATATTGATTTCGCAATAAACTTCATATTTGAGTTCCAGGACAGGTTGCTCTTTGGAAGAGACTTCTTTGACGATAATCTTTATAAATTCCTCACCTCTTTGTCACTTCCCCAAGATATTTTGGATAAAATCCTTTACAAAAATGCGATGAAATTAGTGCCTATCTAAAATGACCGATTTCCTCTTCTTTCTCCTGATAATCGTCGGTTTCCTCTTCGGTTTCTGGAGAGGAGCCAGGATAATGGGGTTGGAGTTCCTCTCCACCATTCTCGCCCTTATTCTCACGACCCTCATCTTCACTCTACATCATCTCTCCCTAGTTAGCTATATTTTCCTATTTTTCCTCCTTGCTTTTCTCTTCAGCGAATTTCCCTATCATCTTTTCAAAAGGTTCTTTAGCAAAAAGGAAAGCATTTTAGAAGAGGTAATGGGTGGATTTTTGGGGATGATTCTTTTCTTTCTCCTCGCTGGCGCTCTCTCCCTTCTCTGGGTTCCCTCCGAGCGTTCCCCACTCTCCAGGCTTGCTGAGAAAACTATGCCTCGCTTGATAATCCTCTCGGAGAAATCGCACATTGACCCTCCCAAGCTCCTCTATCATCCCTCAACTTTTGAGGGGGAATGGTCGGCGGAAGGGTTGTGGCAGGGAAGGATGGAGAGAAGATTTGAGAGGCTTGCTTTTTCACAGCTTGATGGAGGAACCTGCATCGCCTGTGGAGGGAGGGTCAAGTTCCTGGGATATTTTAGGAAAGGTAAAAATCCCATCGTTCCCAAATTCCAATGCACTGTTTGCGGTCGCACATCTGATGGCTGCCAGCTTTGGGAGGGTTTCCATAAAATTTACGGAATTTGTCCCGTGGATGAAGCTAATAAGGGGGTATTGCTTGACTGTGGGACTTGGACGAATTATAAATGGGTTGTCCCGAAGGGAAGATGTCCTGTTTGTGGGAAGGAATATAAGGGCGAGGGGCGACCGAATTAAAATCCCGGTCGCCCCTCGCCCCTCAAAAATCAGTAGTTGACTTGCAGTTGGAGCACGAAGCTATCCCTATAGTCTAAACTGCTCTTCGTATACATCAGAGAAAGCATCGTGTTCTTATCAAGATAGAATATCGGACCAAAAACGAATCTATTCTCCTTCAGCGTTTTCCATTTATCGGTCTTATCGTCGTATTTGTCTACCCCGTCGTAATGCTCATATCTTAAAATATACGCAACATCCTTAGCGTTTTGTCGCAGCTGGAGAAACCAACCATTGCTGTTTTCATCCCCATCCTTGCCCCAAATAGCCTCTCCTCTCAAAATCGTGTTATTCCTCTGCGTCATCAAATCTATACCAGCTCTATTCTTCTTTACATCCCTTCCGCCAATCCTTTGCTTCCCGAAATAGAGGGAGGTCCCGTAGGAAGAATCCTTCTTATCGTAGTTATAGAAGCGAATAGCTACATCCTTTGCATTGTTGTTATCCTTCGTATTCTCGCCAGTTCCGTTAACCACAGCTATAGCTACTCTGTTTCGCGAAATGTAGAGCAGACCTGCATCGTATGTTTGATTGGGGAAGAGCTTCTGGAGGGAGTTAGCTATCGCAGGAACCTCAAGATAAGCTCCCGAGAGGGGCATCTCGTAGCCGAAGGGGACCTTTATCTGCCCCATTCTCAACTGGTTTTTATTTTCCAAGTTGAGCTGAACCAAAGCTTCCTTTAAAACCACTTTTGAAGTGAAGTTCGGCTCAGCCACAAGGGTGACCAGGCGAGAAATCTTGAGCGTATATTTCAGCCTCAAATCCTTGACGGAAAACTGGCTTTTAGGCTCTTGGGACTGGTCCCAAGTGTAGCGGATCTTGGTGTATCCGCTGAGAGTGGCTTCGGCGGAAAAAGCAAGGCTTATCACAAGGAGCGTGAGTGCTGCGCAAAATCCTTTCTTAATCAAGCTTTCCATAGCTTTCTCCTTTCAATAAAGAGTCTATATTCATTTTAAGGGTATATAGCCGACTTTTTCCACTATCTTCTGCCCTTCTGGAGAAACCACGAAATCAAGATATGCTTTGACTAATCCCTGTGGTTTTCCTCTCGTGTAATTGTGAAGGAACCTGAACAGAGGATATTTCCCCTTCTTTATGTTGTCTTTAGTTGGAAGCATAGGGGTGGACTTACTATCTTTTGCAACCGCTATTATCTTTACCTTCCCGCTCTTGGCGAATTTCTCAGCATAGGCAACTCCAACATATCCTATTGCTCCGATATCCTGGGAAACGGTTGTTGCTATCGCGTTGTTTGAGGGAGTATGTATAACCGTCGGGGCATATTGTCCTTTTCTATAGTAAACTTGAATTAATTTATGGGCTTAATCGCAGATTATTTTTGGAACTTTGGGCTAATTTTTGCTATTTTTTGGAAATTTGCCCACCTTTCCTTGGAGAAGCTTTGTAATCTCGTATTTAATCGTAGCTAAAGAATGAAATTGTCAAGCTCTCCTTTGTCGGACCCGCGTCCCTGGATATAGATTTTTATATGAGACATGTTGTTTTTTGTTATTTTAAATCCACCCTATTTTTCAAAAACCTTTACCCATGTCAGCAATGATAACCTTTCTATCATTGCGAGCCTGACCGCTTTGGCGGTCAGGCGTGGTAATCTCTTTTGGGAAGGAAAATACATTCCTTTAAAAGACGAGATTGGCACGGGCTCCCTTCGGGAGCCCTCGCAATGACAAGAGGAGATTGCCGCCGTTCCCCGAAGGGAACCCTCGCAATGGAGAGAGGGGGAGATTGGCGCCCCTGACTTCGTCGGGCTCGTAAAAATAATTAAATTTATTTGCGATGCCTTCCCTTTTCTAATAACATTTTGAAGGGTGATTTAAATGTCCGAAAAAATTCTTTTTCTTTCCATCTGTCTTATCCTTTCCACCTCTTTAGGGCAAGTCATTAACAAACGCTATTACGCCCACGAAGCGGTTGAGGACCGCTTTGGCGTCATTGCCCCATGGTATAAAGGTCAGGATGGTCAACTGAGCTTTAGAGTGAGAATTGCCGCAGAAACGCTTAAGCGATATCCCTGGGCAACTCCTCCTCAATCCGTTATCCCCGCCCCCCATTTCGTATTCAATAGCAGATGGTCAATCTCCCCTCAGGGAGAAATCACCATCCCTCCCCTTGACGATTGGCTCAACGGCGACCTCGGTCAGCGCTCCGCCTATATAATCTCTTCCCTCGTTGAATATTATCGCTTTTCAGGCGATGCTTCCGCTATTCCCCTCATTTGGATGACCGCTGAATACCTCCTTGATTATTGCCTCACACCGCCAGACCACCCCTGGCCGAGATTTCTCATCTCCGTCCCCAACCGAGGAAAACCCTACCAAGAAGCAAATCCTCACGGTTTCATTCAGCTTGATATAACTGCTGAGGTGGGAATAGCCCTCCTTCAAGCCTATAAGATGATAGGGAATAGGCGCTGGCTTGAGATGGCAAAGCATTGGGGGGATTTGCTTGCCGAAAAGGCGGATACCCGCCCCGGAGTAGCTCCCTGGGGACGCTATGCCAATCCCGAGGATGTCCCCTGGGAGGATATCCAAACCGGAGGGATTGCGTTCATTCTCACTTTCTTGGATGAATTGGAGAAGCTCGGCTATACGGGACGCCAGCCGGGAAGCATAACGAAGGCGAGGCAAGCGGGAGAGAGATATCTCCGAGAAGTCCTCCTTCCCCGCTGGACGATAGATGATACTTGGGGGAGAAATTATTGGGATTGGCCTGACCCTGTGCAGGCGGAAAATGTCACGGAGTTCGTCGTCCGCTACATGATGGAACACCCCGATAGATTCCCCAATTGGAGAGCGGATTGCAGAAACATAATGTCCCTTTTCATAAACAGAACTAGCGTTTCTCCTTTTTCAAACGGAGATGTCTATCACGGGGCTTGGGCTTATCCCGAATCGAGCGGCTGCTGTGGACGCTCCCTTTGGTATGGTCCGATGGAATTGGCTACGGTTTATGCTCAATATGGGGTTATTTTAAATGATGAATGGGCGAAGGAGATGGCAAGGCGTCAGATAATCCTTGCCACTTATGATGCCCATGAGACGGGGGTTGTGGAGGATAACATAGATGGAGGACAAATCGTCGCTGGCGATTGGTTCAAAATCGCCCATCCTATGGCGCTCAAACATTGCCTTAGCGTGATGGCTTGGCTACCGGAGATATTCGGACCAGCGAGGGAAAATCACATAATGCGGTCTACATCGGTTATAAGGAGTGTGAATTACGGCGTGGGAGATATATCCTACGAGACATTTGACGCTCCCAAGGGAGTTCACGAAGTTCTTCGTCTCGCCTTCTCGCCAGAAAAAGTATTGGCGGATGGAGAAGCTCTTCCCAAACGGGCGGACTTGAATTCAAATGGTTATATCGTGGAATCTCTGCCCTGCGGAGATTTCATAGTTAAGATTCGCCATGATGGGAAGCGAAAAATAAGGATTCTGGGAAATGACCCCCAGAAAATGGAGAGAATCGCATCTCTTCCATTTGAATTCAAATTCAAGGGGAATCAGGTGAGGTTGATTGGCGATGTTTCTCCGGAGGGAGGCTTGGCGGAGATTTATATAGATGGAGAGAAGCAATTGGTGGGGATAGATTGCTGGAGTCCTATAAAAAGGGAAAATCAAGTGCTTTATTACAAGAGCGGTCTATCAAATGGAGAGCATACTATAAAAGTCGTTCCATTGGGGAAGGGGAATCCTCGCTCTAGGGGCGATACAATTACTTTGAAGGTTATTCAGTGGTCCGATGCGACAGGAGATTGTGGCTTTTGGGAAGGTGGTGGTCCGAGATATGCCCAAAGGGTTATCTTCGGATATCCTAAGAGGGAGGATTATATTGATAGCAAGGGCAATTCCTGGCGACCAGCGACGGAATTCATCGTGAGGTTAGGACATTTAGCGGATGTGGTGAAGCTTGCTTGGTGGACTGAGCCGAGAGCACATACAATCCTCAACACATCTGACCCCGAGATTTATCGCTATGGAGCTCACAGCAAGGATATGACCGCTTATTTCACCGTTGGTCCCGGCTCCTATTATGTCATCCTAAAGTTTGCCGAGACAAGGGATTTGCCAGATTTAGAAAGAGCTATGACTATAGAGATAAACGGAAAGGAAATGGTAAAGGGTTTTGATGTGCTGGCAACGGCGGGAGGGAAAGGGAGAGCGGTGGACCTTGTCTTCAACGACATTCAACCGAAGAACGGCGTCATAGCAATCCATCTCTATGGAACATATGGAGGTGAGGCGATTATCCAAGCGATTGAAATCGGACCGGGAAGGGCGGAGGGAGGAGTGAAGCCAATATGTGTGAAAGTGGAAGAAAAAATAGGCGTCAACCTTTTGAGGAATCCCGATTTTGAGGAAACGACTGGTGGAAGCTATGGCAGAATGGGAGATAAAGCGAACATCGGGGGTTGGAATTACCTCTTTCTGAGCCCCTCCCAAAGCTATATATGGGAGGAGAGGGATTATATTAATCATCCTGATTGGGGATTGCCGGAAATACATAGCGGGAATCAAGCTGTGAGGACACACAGTGATGGTAACGGGCATACAGTGATATATCAAGATGTGCCTGTAATCCCCGGTGCCACATATAGGGCGTCTGCATGGGTTAGGGCGGTTGACTTGAGGGGCAAGGGATTTGGAAGGAGCGCGGGAGATAGGGCGTCTCTTATCATACAAGAGTTGGCACCCTGCGGGAAGGTAATAGTTGAGCATCCGCCAGTGACCATAAGGGAGGCGGGACCCTATAGAGAATTGGCATTGGAGTTCGCGACGAGTAAGGAGACGAGTTCCGTTAGATTTATCTTAGAGGTTATCATTGGTTGTAGGTATGATGAGGGACATATAACTTGGGATAATTGTTCTTTGATTAGGGTAAAATAAAAGGGATGCCTGCCCTTTAGGGCAGGCATCCCTTTTTCCGGGAGGCAAAGGAGGTGATGAAGAGGAGAGGCTTCATTTCATTTAGACATAAAAGAGGGAAATTTGTTACACTTTTTCACTTAAAAACGAGATTGCCGCGCCCGCCGGAGGCGGGCGCGCAATGACAACCCTCTCTCCCATTGCGAGGAGCGAAGCAATCTCTTTGAGATTGCCACGGGCTGCCGAAGGGAGCCCGCTCAAGGACGGCAGGGTAATGAGGTTTATTTAATCGGAGCGAAAAGTGTGATTATATCATCCTTTTTTATATTTATACTTGCTGTTCCCCTCTCCCCTATCTTTTCTTGCGGATTGCCTCGCATATCCGTAAGCCAAACCTCGCCACAGCCCTCCAATTTCACATTAACCTCCCTCTCACCCTCATATGGGCGCCACAGCCTTAAAATCAACCCCCTCTCGGTGGGATAAAGGGCGCTCAAAACGACGGCATTCTCGGGCTCTATCCTGAGAAGAGAAAAGGAATCCTTCTTCCAGACCTCCCCAGTAGGAAAAGCTAAAACAAGCTGAGCAATCTCATCAGCCAGCTGGCTCACCCTCGCCGCTTCCCTATTACCTTGATAGAAATATAGCGCCAACTCATACTCCTCATCGCCCGATAAAGGAGATTGATTGTTAGGCGCATAGATGAAGTTCCCGCCATAGGCTAAAGCTATGCTCAAGGAGGAATTCTCTTTATCAAAAATTCCACTTGTAGCCCTATCAGTATAGATAGCTACGCCTTCCCCCATTCCCTCAGCTCCCGCATAGCGTAAAATGGGAAAGAACCTTTCGTAAGGCTCCCTCAACTCAAATGCTCCCTGAGAATAGAAGCTCGGATTAAGAAAATTCAGGGGAAGAACTAAGCGAAGCTTCAAATCATCCCTTGCCCAATCTGGTATATTCGGCATCGGAGGATATTCGCCCGTCGCCCCTATGAAGCTTCTCTCCCCAAAATTCACCCTCAGATTGACCCTCACAAGAGGAGAAAGCGGGGATAAAGTCAATCGCAATTCAAAGGGGACATTTCCGATTTTTCCTCTCCCCACCGCAACTCCCAAAGGACCTTCATTGAAAGCCTTTATCTCCTCAATTTTCCAAATCTCATCCCCCGATGGGAAATGCCCGGTGACATAAGCGGGCTTATGCAAAAGCTGGACTCCTTCCCGAGAATATGCCATAATCCCTTCTTTTGAAAGAATTACTTTGAGGTAATCGTTCTCTATTTCCGCCCTTCCATACCTCAGATTAGCCTTTGCCTTCCTCTCAATTCGGTGTGCCTTTCCCTCCTTTAAGTTTATCCTGACATATCCCATTGGAGGGATTTTCGCTTGGAGATAAGCTTTAAGCTCTCTCACGCTTCCATCAGGATGACGGGATAAGACCTCTATCTCAGCGGGAATGGGCTTTCCCAAACTCTGAAAGAGGGGATTTCTCACAAATCCCTTTGGAAGGGAAATCCGTAAATTCACGATTTCCTCCCGCTCGCTTCCCGTTAAATTTAAGAGATTAAAGCTTCTCCAATCATTTCCTTTAAGCGACTCCTCAATAGAGCGACAAATCTCAACAACCTCCCTTGAAGCTTCATAAGTCAGCTCGGCATAGGATTTGAAACCCCTGTGCCATATCCCGAAGATGACGGGAGCGCAAACCCAGGCATCGTGATGATGACCGATGAGAAGAAGGCGCCAGGCATCGGAAAGCTTTTGAGAAATCTCCTTCGGAAAGGTCTTCTTTGATTCCCCATAGGCGAGGGATAAAAGCCGTTCTGCCCTCAAAATGGAGTTCTCTCCTATCCTATCAGCCTTCTGGGGGCGACCAGCGAGAAGGGCAAAGGGAAAGCGATGCTCAAATCCCCTATAAGCATCCTTCCAATCTCCCTTTGGCTTCCCTAAAGATGATAAATATTCCCCTATCGTGGCAATCTTTACCTCATAAGAAGGGGAGGGAGCATTCATAGAAAGATGCAAAAACTTCTCCCCATCCTTTGCCTCTCCCTTTGCTATCTCTCCCTTTGCCTCCACTCCCTCGCTATGACCTATAGCCCATTGCTCGCGCATGCTCTCCGCTTCAAAGGAGCCGAAACGGAGGAGTTCTCTTCCATCCTCCGTCATTAAACTCAAAGCATCAAAATCGGCGTCTCCCTCCTCAGAGGAAATTATCCTTCCCTGAGGATATATGTAAACTGCATCTTCAGGAACGAGGAAATTAATGGAGAGAAAATGCCATTGATTATCAAGTGGGCAATTCTCCGATTGCGTTCCTCCCTCCGCTACGCCTAAAGCGTTATGGGCATCAATATAGAGATGAACATCTCCCTTTCTCGCACGAACGAAACCCGAAAGCACCAACCTCTTCCCCCTCAAATTCTCCGCTGGCAAAACTTGACAGATATTAGCATATCCGCTCTCAAACTTTTTGTTGATGAAAGAGGATGCTGTGGAATTCACCCAAGAATCTACAAAATCGCCGAAAGCGATGAAGAATGGATTTCTTATTCCCCTTCTCTCGCACTCCTCAACTTTACTTATCGTTGGCGTTGCGGGAGCACCCCAGCCATCCCTTAAAGGTTGAGGCTGGGGGATAGCGGTTATTTTCGTTCCATCTGGTCCTACCCAATTGACGACCTCTGCATTGTAGCTTGGGACGAAGCCGAAGGCTCCCCAGGAGGTGCGATATAGGACGGCATCAAAGCCGAATTTCCTTAGGATTTGGGGTAGCTGTCCAATCATATTTGGCTCTTGAGCCGGCGTAGATTTTCACGGGAGTGTCTAAAGCCTTTTCCACCGCCTCGCAGCCGAGGAGGAATTGGCGAATCACCGCCTCATCTCCTATCGTATACATTATCGGCTGGGTGTATGCGCCGCCGACTATCTCTATCTGACCCTTTTTGATGAAATCGCGAAGTTTCGCCAACCTTCCCTCATCCTTTAAGCTCAAAACGATTAATTTCTCCAACCCCCCATTGGAAAGAAGCTCTTCCCCTGTTTCCTTCAGCTTGAGGGATAAATCGTCAAAATCAGCTATTCCGGGCTGAGAATCTATCTTCGCTTGAGGGAAGATATTGATGGCATTTGGTGGGACGATATATTCTATTTCCACATAATGCCATTTCCCGTCGGGCGGAATGCGTTGAGAAGCTTTTGCTGAACCGGGGATGAAAGCAGAGGAATCCCAAGCATCTATATAAAGATGGGCGCCCTCTCCTTCCTTCGCCCTTATCCAACCGCTGAAGATGAGCTTTTTGCCCTGTAAATTCGTCGCGGGTTTTGGTTGAATTAACTGAACCCAGTCCCCCTTTATCAACTGGAGTCGGATGCCAACTTCTCCATTGTGGGCGTATTCTCCTCCGAAATCAGCACTCCATTCCCCAGTACCTCCCCAGCTCCAATCGGCGATCAGCATCTTATCCCTTCCCTTTTTCTCTAAAGGAAATTTCTCCCCCGAAAGCATCCTCTCTATGGTATAAGGTTCAAGCTCAAGGATTGCCTTTAAATCTGGATGTTCTGTGAGGACATTAAAGAGGGAGTCAAGGGCGTTCTGTGTTCCCCTCTCATCGGTGAGATAATAACCTCCGTGCCATCCCCAGCCGACGAAGACCGCCGAACGGAGTAAGGAGGAAGGGACGATGAACAAGAAACATATACATAGATTCCTTGCCAAAAGCATACTTAATCACCTTTGTCATTCATTTTTGTTGTTGACATTTGCTCTATTTCCTTTATATTTTCAATTCTAAATGAAAACAGCGACGAAGAGAAGCTCTCTATTCAACCTGATCGCATTCCTCGGCGACATAGCTGTCGGTTTAAACATCATAAGCATTCCCCTCCTCGCGATAAAACTTAACGCTACTCCCTTTGTCCTCGGCTTCATCGGCTTCTTAGCCTCCTTGATTTATCTCCTCTTCTCCCCAATCTTCGGCACCCTTTCAGAGAGGAAAGACCCTTTCTATTTCACAGTCGCTGGCTCCTTACTTTTCGCTTTCGCGGGCATCTTCATACTCTTTTTCCATACCATTCCCTTGATTTCCCTCGCTATGGGAATCTTTGGATTAGCCACAAGTATGCTATGGTCCCCCTTGGAGGTCTGGATAGCGAGGACTACGGGAAACCTTAAGCTCGCTGTCAGCTATTACAACCTCTCCTGGTGCGTCGGCTTATCCATCGGAACCCTGCTCAGCGGCTATCTCTTCCAGTTGGATTGGAGATTCCCTTTCATCGCCCTTTTCCTTACCAATCTGCTCATAATCGTTTTCCTCCTCCTATGCCCCAGAGTTCCACCGCCTTCCGGGATTGAAGAAAATGAGGAGGAGGAAGGTAAAACGAACCCCTTCGTCATCGTTGGTTGGACGGCGAACTTCATAGCCTGGTTCACTATTGGCGTTCTTCGCTACCTTTTCCCCAAATTGGCTGTTGGATTGGACATTTCCCCTTCCACTATCGGTGTCCTCAACTTCCTTATGGGAATCTCCATCGCCATTTCCTCCTACGGAATAGGTTATCTACCTAAACTCCACTACCGCCTTTCCTTCCTTATCTCAATTCAGCTACTGATGATGATTGGCTTCCTGATTGTTTATCTCACGAGCTCCGTCCCTCTCTTCTACCTTTCGTTCTTCCTATTCGGATTCTCCATTGGCGTTGCATACTTTTACAGCCTCTTTCACAGCCTTGAAAGCGAGGAGGGACAGGGAAAGAAAAGCGGAATCCACGAGTCCATTGTGGGAGCGGGAGGATTGCTCGGACCTCTCTCAGGCGGAGCTTTAGCTCAGAAAACGAATATACGAATGCCCTTCATCCTCTGTATAGCTGTTCTCCTTTTGGGCATACTTTTTGAGATAGTGTATTTGAGGAGGGTTTCCAAGAGGTGAATTAAATGAAGAGAAATCCAACAATAGTTTTCCCTAAACCCCAAGAAGTCGTTTTAGAAGATAGAGATATACCTTCCCCTAAAGAGGGAGAGGTTTTGATAAAGACTATCCGCAGTTTAATAAGCATTGGGACGGAGCTAACGATTTTATCGGGAAGATTTCCACCCGATTCCGCCTGGGCGAATTACGGCAAGTTCCCCTTCATTCCCGGCTACAGCAATGTGGGAATAGTTGTTGAGGTCGGCAAGGGAGTTGAAAGGGAATGGATAGGAAAGAAGGTGGCGAGCTACGCACCACATTCCGCTTTCGTCATTTCCTCAATTGAACATCTAAGGGTCATAGATAGGGAAGTCTCTGATGAGGAGGTTGCTTTTTTCTGCCTTTCTGAGATTTGCCTCAATGGTGTTAGGAGGGGCGATGTTCGCTTTGGGGAGAGCGTGGGGATTTATGGTCTCGGTCTTCTTGGGCAGTTGACCGCTCGTTTCTGCTGGCTTGCTGGCGCTCGTCCTGTTATCGGGATAGATATAGCCAATGAAAGACTGGAAAGGTTTCCTAAAAGGGCTGGATTTTTCTCCCTCGATCCAGAGGAACAAGATGTGAGAGAGAAAGTGAGCGAGCTGACAAAGGGAAGGATGGTGGATGTAGTTTTTGAGGTAACGGGGAATCCCCATCTCATCCCTCGGGAATTTGAGATATTGAGGAGACAGGGACGACTTGTCATCCTATCAAGCCCCTGGGGACCTACTCCCTCCTTTGATTTCCACGACCTCTGCAATTCCCCCAGCTATACAATCATTGGGGCGCATAACTCATCTCATCCCCAATATCCAACCCTTGATAATCCCTGGACGCAAAAGCGTCATTTCCAGCTTTTCCTTGACCTAATCCACAATGGAGATTTGGATGTAAAAAGCCTCATCAGCCACAGGATATCCTACGAAGAGGCGCCCGCTTTCTATCTCTCCCTCCTGCAGGATAGAAGCAAGGCTTTAGGGGTAGTTATTGAATGGGAGTGAGAGAGTAACTTAACAGGAATAGTAAGCGTCTAATACTCAAAAAGAAAAGAGAGATGGGCGTGAAGTCATTTGATGTTTTTCTTCTACTTTTCTTCCTCCTTGTGGCGTTGAGCTCCAACGACGGAGGGGAAGTTCTCGCTGGCATATTGAGGGAGTTCGTCAAGAAGTGCAAGTTGGGGAAGGCGGTATCATTTAAGAACTTGACAATCTACCCCATCTCGCCAGCGACGCTTCCTGAGCTTCCGAGAATCCTCACTTTAGATGAAGCATCAAAAGGCGAGGAGCTCGTGATTACGGAAGTTGAGCAAGGCGTAGTCCACAAGGTGAGTTTACAGAACAATTCCAAGAACTATGTCTTCATAATGGCGGGAGAAATCCTCAGCGGTTGCAAACAGGATAGGGTGCTGAAAAATGATGTCCTCCTTCCTCCCAAGAGCGAGGAATTCATCGTTCCCGCTTATTGTGTGGAGGCAAGGAGATGGCAATGGACATCCTCAAAGTTCGCACCCGCTCTCTCAATGGCGAGTGTGGGTGTGAGGAAAAGAGCGAAGATAGATGAATCTCAGGTTGGGGTTTGGGATGAGATATCCTCCACCCTAAGAGCATTCTCCGTGGAGGTTCCGGGAGAGGCATTGAAGGAAATATATGAGGTCCCCCAGGTAAAGGATAAGATGAACGATTACCTCAAGGCTTTTGAGGGCATTCCTAAAGATTATCTTGAAGCGACGGGAATTATCGTCTTCATCGGCAAGGAGTTTCTATGTTTTGATATTTTCGGAGGAAGAGAGCTATTTCAAAATCTTTATCCCAAGCTCCTCAAATCTTATATCCTTGAAGCATTGACGAGAGAGGGAAAAGATGGCAAGGTAGAGAGGGAGAAGGCTTTGGGCGTTCTTAAAAATCTGGCGGAAGCGAAGGCGAAGATGGGAGAAAAACCGCCTGAGGGATATCTTCTGGAGATAGCGACATCCACAATTAAGGGAAGCGCTCTCCTCTTCAACGACTGGGTCGTCCATCTCTCCCTTTATTGGAAATGAATTGATTCCACCTCTTCTTTTCATCTCCTTGGAGGAGGGGAAAGTGGAAATTTTGCGAAAGGATAAAACGAAACTGATCGGCGGGAGTGCGGGAGCTGGAGAAGGGGAATTGGAGGAAGATTTCCTCATCCACGATAAGCCAGAAAGAGGGTAAGATAGTGGTAGAGATTTCTTCCGCTGAAATATTCTCCATCCTGCTCCTGGGCGATGATTTTGGGGAAGCAAAGAATTATCTTAAAAATTATTTGTATTCAAATTTGAAGGATGAAACAAGGGAAAGGAGGTTGAAGAGTTAAAACGGGATACGGAATGTAAGGTGCCAGGAGAAATTGGGATATGGCTCTCGTACCCAAGGTTAATATTTTAAAGATTTTAAAAGTTAATTATCATTTCGGTCGGTTATAATATGAACCTATAACTTGCCTAAGACACCCATAGCGATGAGGGTGGCGAATCCATTTTGAATAAAAATTGTCTTTGTATAGATAATTTAGTGTTCAGCTTTCTCTCTTGAGTGGACTTCCATTAGGGAAGCCATGAATTGTAAAAGAGTTTGCTTCGTTACGCTCCCGACTCAAATATCGCATTTGCAAAACCAGGTCTTTTTATTCATTTTTATTGACCGCGTTCTTGACTTTGATAAACTATATCCCATGCGCCGCAATTGTTTATGGATATCCTTTTTATTTTGTGAAAATCGCTCGTATGAATGGAAGAGATAACTTCTCTCTTTCCCTATCCGATGGATTAACTCTCTCTTTGAAGGAGTCACATCTCACTCAAAGGTTTATAGTACCTACCTTTATGAGGGTAGACGAGAAGAGGTGGTGTCAAGCAAGTGTTTAGAAAGGGGGGAGGAGTTTTTGCCCCCGCTTCTCCCCCGCCGGAATGCCCGGAAAATAAGGATTGGGGGCAAAATACAGAATTTCAAAAATAAAAGGAGGCGATTTAAAAAATGTTAACGAATAAACAAAGGAGAGGTTTTACATTGATCGAATTGTTGGTCGTCATAGCTATCATTGCTATTCTCGCTGCCATACTCTTTCCAGTTTTCAGCCGCGCCCGTGAGCAAGCTCGCAAAACAGCTTGCCTCTCAAATATGAAGCAAATAGGGATGGGATTGATGATGTATCTTCAGGATTGGGATGAAACTTTCCCATATTGCACATCCTGTAATGCTCCAGGCGTGGGAAGCCCAACCGACCACCCTCAAGGCAAGCTTCATCCCTATATCAAAAACGCAGCGGTATGGGACTGCCCTTCTGAAGCGATACAAGACAGGATACCTAACCTTCTCCAAATCGGCAATGCCTCCGGTTGGTATGACTGGCCTTGGCGGTTCCCGGTTGAATTCACAGGACACTATATTTCCGTAGCTTACAATGAAGCTTTAATGCCAAATCTTGGCTGCCAATGGACAGGGAAACCTGTTAACATGGCAGAGGTAGTGGAGCCAGCCAATACAGCCGCTTTTGCCGATTCATATTTTTTTAGCGGCTGCGGTGGAGCAAGAGTTGTCTTTGCAAATGCTATGTGGTCTAATCATATGGCAGACCCTCAGCATCGCTCTGTTAGTAAACACACTCGCCACACTGAGGGAGAAATAATTGTCTTTGCCGACGGACACGCCAAATGGATGAAGTGGGATGTTATAGCAAACAATTGTGGAAGATTATTCGACCCCCGCAACAAAAATAGAACGGATACATGGTTTGACCATTGGGGAAATCAATGGTGGCCGTAGATTTAAATATCTAAAATAGGGGGGCGGGAGGCTTAGCCTCCCGCCCCACTATTTATTTTCTTATCTCCTTAATATCCCCTACGCCAAACCGCACTTCTTCAATAAACGCTCCCACCGCCTATCTACTTCAGCCTGTATCTCATCTATCAGATGACGATTCTTCTCCGTGAATAGATGCCTGAACCTCCTTTGCAACTTCAACCACTCCTCCACAGGCTTCTTCTCCCTGGGACGATATGTCAACCTATACTCCCCATTCACCACTTCGTATAACGGCCAAATGCAGGTATCAGCAGCCAACCTTGCCAACTCAATCGCCATATCAGCCTCAAATGTCCATCCCAACCTGCAGGGTTGGAGGACATTTATAAACGAAGGTCCATCAACTGCCAAAGCTTTCTGCACTTTCGTTATCAAATCGTTCCAATGAGCGGGAGTGCTCTGCGCCACATAGGGTATATCATGGGCGACCACTATCTCGGTTAAATCCTTCCTCCATTGGAGTTTGCCGGGGATGACACTACCCGCTGGGCTCGTTGTAGTGTGAGCATAGAGGGGAGTAGCTCCCGAACGCTGAACACCTGTGTTCATATATGCCTGGTTATCATAACAGACATAGAGAAGCCTATGTCCTCTCTCCAATGCACCCGATAGCGCCTGAAGCCCGATATCGTAAGTCCCGCCATCCCCTCCAAAGGCTATGAAACGAATCTCTCTATCTATTACTCCTCTCCTCTTTAGCGCCTTATAAGCTGCTTCAATTCCCGAAAGAGTTGAAGCGGCGTTCTCAAATGCGCAGTGCATCCAGGGGACATTCCAAGCGGTGTAGGGGAAGATGGTGGTGGTCACTTCCATACATCCCGTAGCGACGACTACGACCACGGGCGTATCCGCTGCCAATAGAACCTGCCTGGCAACCTGGGGAAGAGCACAGCCAGAACAAGCTCTATGTCCGGATGTTAGGGGAGATGGTTTCTTAGCTAAATCTCTCAATCTTGCCATTTTCTCTTCCTCCTTTACTCTCTTACTCCCAGATAGCGATAGAAATCCTCTACCTTACCTGCCTCAGCGATGGGCAGGAGGTCTCGGAAGACCTTCTTGATATCCTCAACATCAACATCCCTTCCTCCCAATCCATAAATGTAGTTGACAACGGGAGGACGCTGAGGGAGGTCGTAGAGGCAGGAGCGAATCTCATGGAAGACGGGACCGCCGACGGCGGACATCCCCTCCGCCCTATCCATAACCGCTATCGCCTTCTTCCCCGCAAGGGCTGACTTTATTTCATCCCAAGGGAAGGGGCGAAAGACCCTAATCTTCAAGAGCCCCGCTTTTATCCCTTCTTCCCTTAGCTCATCAATCGCGTCCTTAGCGGTTCCACAGCTTGAACCTATAGCAACAACCGCCAATTCCGCATCATCAAGGCTGTATTTCTCTATCGCCCCATATTTCCTACCAGAAATCTCGGCGAACTCCTCAGCGACCTTCAAAATTGTGGGCATAGCTGTTCTCATCGCCTCCGCTTGTGCCCTTTTATGCTCCATATAATAATCCTGCAAATCCAAAGCCCCAACAGTTATGGGATGGTCAACATCCAGCAATTTATAGGGGCTTTTCCTTTCCCCAACGAAAGCTTTCACTATATCGTCGCTGAAGGTCTCAACTACCTCAACTCCATGAGAGATGATGAAACCATCGTAGTTAACCATTACGGGAAGGAAGACCTCTTCAGCAATCCTTACCGCCTGAAGAACATTGTCATAAACCTCCTGAGCGTTCTCCGACCAGAGCTGTATCCAGCCCGAATCCCTCGCTCCCATAGCGTCGGAATGGTCTCCGTGGATGTTGATTGGAGCGGAAAGAGCCCTGTTTATTACACACATCACTATGGGGAGGCGAAGCCCGGAGGCGATATATAGGACCTCCCACATAAGGGCAAGCCCTTGAGAGGATGTAGCGGTCATAGTTCTTGCTCCCGCAGCCGCCGCACCCACACAGGCTGACATCGCGGAATGCTCGCTTTCCACAGCAACGAGCTCCGTGTCAACCAAGCCATCCGCTACATATTGGGCGAATGTCTGCATAAGCTCTGTCTGGGGTGTGATTGGGTAGGCGGCGACTACATCGGGATTGATTTGCTTCATCGCGTAAGCGGCTGCCTCGTTTCCCGTTAAAGCCATCAGCTGTTTCGTTTTCTCTACCATCTTCCTCACCTCGTCTCGTCTACCATCTCAATAGCCTTCTCGGGCTTGGCGGGACACTCCCGGGCACAAATCCCACAGCCCTTACAGTAATCGTAATTGAAATCAGCCCTCTTGCCATCTTCCGTAACGAAAATGGCGTCATCGGGGCAGTAAATCCAACAGAATAGACACTGAATGCATCTCTCCGGATGCCAAACCGGCTTCTTGCCCGTTCGCCAAGTGCCGGTCTTATAAGCCTTGGAAGTTCCTCCCTCGGGGATGATTCCCCCTATTGGGAGTTCCTTCCAGCCGTGTAGTCTATCAGTCAACTTCATTCGCCTTTCACCTCCTGATATGCTCTCTGATAGAGCTTTAAGTTCGCCTCTATAACCTCTGGACGATGGGCAAACTTGCGCTCCAGTTCCTTCCTAATGTGGCTGAGGAATTCCTCCAAGCTGACCAATCCCGTTACTCTGATAAGGGCTCCGAGCATGGGAACGCTCGCCAAATCCCTCTTCAACTCTTCTTGTGCGAGCTGGGAAGCGTTGAGGGTATAGATTTTCCTGCCCTTTATATTGTATTTCTCCCTCACTGTTTTAGGGTCTTCCGCGGTGTTGGCGAGGATGATGCCGTCTTCTTTTAAGCCGTCAAGTGTTGAGGGGTCGGCGAGCAGAGAGGGGTCTAAGATGATGATGACATCGGGGTTTTTTATTGAAGTATGGAGCCTTATCGGCTTGGAGGAAATGCGGTCGTAGGACCGCATGGGAGCACCCATCCTTTCCGGACCATATTCAGGGAAGGCTTGCACATATGTGCCTTCACCCATAAGAGATTCTGCGAGGAGAAGGGCGGCTGTTTTGGCGCCTTGCCCTCCTCGGGCATGCCAGCGAATCTCCAACATATCCTGCATAATACTTCGCCTCCTTATCAAGAAGCTGTTTATCGTTTCTTACGCACAAAACAACATAAAATTATATTTCCATAGATAAGAGAGGTCAAGAATTTTGTAGGGGATACTGAAAATAAGGGGTAGAAAAAAGATTGCCACGGCTTTCCTTCGGAAAGCCTCGCAATGACAGAGTGGTGGAGATTTCTACCCCTCCCTGATGAGAGCTCTCGCAATGAGGGGAAATTGTTAGAATCTTCCGATGAGATTGAGGGCGATACCGGTGTTGCCCGTCCTCCCAAACTCTATATAACGAAGCTCAAGGGCGAAGTTCTTCGTTCCATAGCCGAAAGCAAGCTGTCCTCCGATATCCAACTCCGAATCGCTATCACTTGCTCCTTCCATTTCCACCTTGACCTTGAGATAATTGAAACCTATTCCATAAACATAATAGAAGTTCTTCCCAGACGTGCGATAGCGAGTGTTATAGATAAGGGGAATGTTGGTTATATAAGCGTTATAGGGTAAGCCCTCATACACTCCGCTATGAGAGTTGTGAATATAATCAATGCTGATATACTCAAATCTCTCTTCACGGAAGGCTTCATAAGTGTTCAGGGGAATTGAAACTCCAATATTCAGCCAGCCGTTCCCGTAAAGGTCTCTCACGGATGAGCTTGAGGGATAAAAATAGCCGAAATTAAAGCCCCTCGTCTCTGCCCTCGCATTCGGGAGAGAAACAAAGATTGAGAGGAGGGCAAAAGCCCTCAAAACATTGACAATCCTTTTCATTTTTTCACCTTCTGAATTAAATATTTACGCCGTTTTCCTCAATGACCTTCTTATACCAGAGGGCGCTATCCTTCATTATCCTTCTTTGGGTTGGATAATCGGTGTAAACTATGCCGAACCTCTTCGTGAAGCCGTGCGCCCATTCAAAATTATCCATAAGCGTCCAGATGAAGTATCCGCAGAGATTTGCACCCTCCTCTATTGCCTTATGCGCTTGGATGAAATGCTCTCGCAGATAATCTATCCTCTTTGGGTCGTGAACCCTTCCATCGGGAGCGATTTCGTCGGCGAAAGCAGCCCCGTTCTCGGTTATGTAAATCTTCTTCGGCTGATAATCTTCCCAAACCCTCTTTATTATCTCATATATTCCCGGCGGATAAATCTCCCATCCCATCTCAGTGAACTCCGCTCCCTCAGGAGCAACTCCCTCTGCCTGCAGAGGACCAGCCTTCGGATTGAATCTCACGATTCCCCGAGAGTAGTAATTTATTCCCAGGAAATCAATTCTACGGGAGATAATCGCCATATCGCCTGGCGAAACTTTGGGGGCATAAGCGGAATAGAGCTCAAGTATATCGGGAGGATAATGTCCACGGAAGACGGGGTCCAAGAACCAGCGATTGAGGAAGCCATCCTGTCTGGAAGCTGCTAACCTATCCTCTTCAGAATCGCTGGCTGGATGGATGGGGGAGAGGTTGAGGGTTATACCGACCTCGGAATCGGGAGAGATATCCCTCAATACTTCCACTGCCAAGCCATGGGAGAGGAGGAGATGATGGGCTACTTGAGTAGCTACTTTCTCGTTTTTTATCCCCGGGGCGTGCTCACCCCAGCCATATCCTATCCAGGCAACTACCCAGGGCTCGTTGTGGGTTATCCAATGCTTTACTCTATCCCCTAATTTATTAGCCACAACGCTCGCATACTCCGCGAAATAATAAGCGGTATCCCTATTAGCCCATCCTCCTTCATCTTGGAGTGCTTGGGGGAGGTCCCAGTGATAGAGGGTTATGAAGGGGGTTATATTAGACTCCAACAGGGCATCCACTAAGCGGTCGTAGAAGGAAAGACCCAAGGGGTTGACCTTCCCTTTCCCTTTGGGGATAACCCGCGGCCAGGAGATGGAGAACCTATATGCGTTGCATCCTATCTCCTTCATCAGAGCGACATCTTCCTTCCAGCGGTGATAATGGTCGCAGGCTACATCTCCCGTTGAGCCGTCCCTTATCTTGCCCTGAGTGTGGGAGAAGGTATCCCAGATTGATTCTCCCTTGCCATCCTCATTCCAGCCCCCCTCAATCTGGTAGGAGGCTGTAGCGGTTCCCCAATAAAACTGGGGTGGAAAAGTTAACTTCTTAGCCATAATCTATCCCTCCTTCTTGGTTTTATTATAAGATTTTGGAGCGGAACAATCAATTTGGTTTTCCTCTTTCCAATTTTTTATTATGGAAAGAGAACGGATGAATTGGGATGCCCGTGCCCTTCTTTTGTATTTTAAGGCTTTAAAGAGCGAAGGAATGTCCATAATCTCAAGAAGAAAAGGTTCAATACATCCCTAACTGCTGGGGAGATGAAGATGAGAACAAATGTGGGAATGAGGGCGGCGATGACGAGCAGGAAGATATGAATTGGCTTCAGCTTTTTCCGATAAAGATTGCTTACACCCTTAGCGTCCACTAAAAGTGAACCTACCTTCAGGCGAGTTAGAAAAGTGCTGGACATTCCCCTTCTCCCCTTCTCGAGGAAATCCAATAAATCATAATGTCCGCCAACCACCACTATGAGCTTTGCTCCTTTCTCGTAAGCGAGAAGAAGAGCAAGGTCCTCGCTGAGCCCCGGGAATGAAATAACTTGAAAAGGAAGTCCCATTTTTCTCAATCTCTCTACGCCTGGAGATGGCTTATCGGGTTGAGGATAAGCGTGAGCTATCAATTCCGCTCCGCTTTTAAGGGCGGAGGGGGAGACGCTATCCATATCGCCAATGATTATATGGGGTTTATAACCCATTTCTAAAAGGGCATCTGCCCCGCCATCAACCCCTATAAGGATAGGCTTAACATCCTCAATGTAATGCCGCAAGGCTCCCAAATCCTCCTTGTAGTTCCTTCCCCTCACAACGACCACGACCTCTTTCCCCTCTATCCTCGTTCTGAGCTCGGGGAAGGGAAGCCTATCCTGAAGGAAGAAATCTTTCTCCTTCTCTAGATAGTCAAGGGTATTTCGCACGAAATCATCCAAAAGCGCTCCCAGTCTCCTCCTCCCTTCCTCCATCTTCTCCTCAACTTCCTCTTCACTCAACCATCTCCCTTTACCAATCACTCTACCATCTAACAACACTTCGTTCCCCCTTATCTCTATCCTCTTCCCCTCTATCTCACCATCCAATTTCCCTTCTTCCAAATCCAATATGGGAATGGAGTTTTTTAGTAGGAGGCGAGCGCCTTCGGAGGGATATTCTCCCGAAATGGAAGGGGAAAGGTTGATAATGGCAGATGGTCTTTTTTCCAGTAGAAGCTGAGCAGAGGTTGTATCTATGTCCTTATGGTCTATGACTGCTATCTCTCCCTTCCTCAACCTCTGCACCAATCTCTTCGTCTTGGCGTCAATTCTCGCTATGCCCTTTATCTCCAACTTCGCTGCTCCCATATCTTTCTAGTAGCTCCTCAGCGTGGCGATAGGCAGTGGGAGCGGACTCGCTCCCTCCGAGCATCCTCGTTAATTCCTCCACCCTCCCTTCCCTGTCTAGTTTTTCTATCTTTACCTCCGTATGTAGGGTGCTCTCTAACTTTTTCACAAGAAAGTGATAGTCAGCGAAACAAGCGATTTGAGGAAGATGTGTGACGACTATCACTTGCCTTCCTCGGCTGAGCTGACGCAACTTCTCGCCCAAGACAAAGCCCATTTCACCGCCCACTCCTTGGTCTATTTCGTCAAAGACGAGGATTGGAACTGGGTCCGCTTCCCGCAGAGCGCTCTTAGCGGCAAGCATAAAGCGGGAGAGTTCCCCGCCAGAGGCTATCCTCTGAAGAGGAAGCAGGGGTTGACCCGGATTTGCGCTGAAGAGGAACTCCACCCTATCCATCCCTTTGCTATCCATCTCTTTCTCGCTTATAGAGACCTTAAACCGCGCCTTCTCCATCCCCAAATCTCGCAGATGTTTCACAACCATCTCCTCCAAATAGCTCGCACATTCCCTTCTCATCTGGGATAATTTTTTCGCTTCCCTTTCCAACTCGCCCTCTAATTCCTCTATCTCCCTCTTCAATCCCTCTAACCTCTCTTCCCCTTCGGAGAGGGAAAGCATCTCCCGTTCTATCTTATCCCTATACGCCAGTATCTCCTCAATGCTACCTCCGTATTTTTGCTTGAGGCGAGATATGAGATAGAGCCTGCTTTCAACTTCCTCAAGTCTTTGGGGATTGAACTCTATATCGCTTACATAGGAGCCAAGCATCGTTGCCCCCTCTTCAATAAGGGAGTAAGCCTCCCTCATCAAGTCCAGAAGCTCTTTCAATCTCTCATCATAGCCAGCCACTTCCTCAATGAGGACCTCAACCCTGCCGAGCAAATCCTCTACCGAGGGTTCCTTGCCCTTCAATAAAGAGAAGGCAAAGGAGAGATTCTGATAGATTTTCTCCGCATTGGAGAGGAGAAGGGCTTCCTTTTTCAATTCCTCTTCCTCCCCGGGGACGAGCTTAGCCTCGTTTATCTCCTTGAGCTGAAACTCGTAAAGGGAAAGGAGCCTCTCCCTTTCCTTCATTCTCTCGGATATCTCCTCATATTCCCTCTTTCTCCTCTGTAGCTTAGAAAAGAGTTCCCCTACCTTCTTCCTCTGCTCAATTATTCCGCTCCCCCAACTATCCAAGAGTTCCAGATGATAAGGCTGCTTTAGGAGTGATTGATGCTCGTGTTGACCGTGGATATCTAACAGAAGGTCTCCTAACCTGCTCAGGAATTGCAGAGGCACTATCCTTCCCATAACCCTTGCTATTCCCCTCCCACCGCTGAAATCCCTGCTTATTATGAGGAAATCCTCGGAGGGAAGTCCCGCCTCTTCCAAGAGGGATTTAATCCCCGGGGATGAGGATATATCAAAGGTTCCTTCAAGGAAGGTTTCTTGAGAGAGCATAATGGGGTCAATTTTACCACCTGCGAGGGAGTTTAAGGCATCAATCACAATTGACTTGCCGGCGCCAGTTTCGCCGGTGAGGACATTGAATCCCGCACCGAAATTTATGCGCATATCCTTTATTAAAGCAAAATTCTTAATGTAAAGCTCGTAGAGCAGTTTTCAAATTACCCCCTTCCTTGCTCCCCAGCGGAGGAGGGAGCGCACCTTCCTGTGAAATGAGTAATTGCAGGAGAGGACGAATTTGCAGCGAAAAGGGGCTCTCTTCACGACTACTTTCTCATCACCTATGGGAATTCCCTCCTGCCCATCAACTGTTAGGAAGGCAGAGCCTGGATTGGGTGGGCGAATGCTGAGTTTTATTTCCTCCTCTGGTTTAAGGACGAGGGACCGGGCGCTGAGGGTATGAGGGCAGATGGGGGTGAGGATGATTAGCTCAACGGATGGGTCCACAATGGGACCGCCAGCGGAGAGCGAGTAGGCAGTTGAGCCCGTAGGCGTGGACACAATGACACCATCCGCAGGGTAAACGGCAAGGAGCTCCTCGCCCACTCTCGTCTCCACATTTAGGATTCGGGAAATTCCCCCCTTGCTTATAACGACATCGTTCAAAGCATAAAATACCTTCTTCTTTATCTCCGCTGATAACATCATCCTTTCCTCAATGTAGACCTTTCCTTGGAAAAAATCCTCTATCGCTTGAACGGCTTGATTGATAGTGAATTCGGCGAGAAAGCCGAAGCGACCCATGTTCACTCCGAGAATTGGGATACCGAGGGGAGCGGCGAAGTGGCTGGCTTTGAGTATCGTTCCATCGCCACCTCCAACAACGACGAGCTCTATGTCCTTGACCTCTTCTTCCTTCAAAGAGAGATGGGGAAAACGAAGAAGATAAGCTATTTCCTCATCAAGCCTTACCTCAAAATTTTTGTTAAGAAGCTCCTGCAAAAGCTCCTTGCCCTTTTGTAGGGATTGTTTCTTGTCTTTTGTTAGCGAGAGGAGAATTAGTCCCTTCATTTCTTTCCCTTTGGAGGGGTGGCTTCCTTCCCAGCGCCCAAGCGTTCAAGGTTGGTTTTTGCCTCCTGAAACTTCGGGTCCTTATCAACAGCCAACTTGTAATATTTTATAGCGGAATCTATATCCCCGAGCTTCTCATAAACCACTCCTAAATTGTTGTAAGGTTGGGGCAAATCGGGATTTATATTTATCGCTTTCTTATAAGTTTCTATCGCTTCTTCAAACTTGCCCAATCTATCCAAGCATAATCCGAGGTTGTTATAAGCCTGAGCGTTCTTGGGGTCAAGGGAGACGACCGCCTTGAAGGCTTCCGCTGCTGATTGATAATCCTTGCGTTCCATATATATTTCTCCCAAAAGGAAATAGGCGGAAGGGCTCTTTGTATCGGAGGAAATCGCTTTCTTTAGCTCTTCTATTGCCTCATCCGTTTTATCAACTGCCCGCAACACCAAAGCCTTGTTATAATGGGCGAGGTAGTTAGAGGGATTTATTTCAAGAGCCTTATTAAGATAATTAAGTGCCTCCTCATATTTCCCCTCTCTGTAAAGGACAACGCCGAGATTATTGAGGATTTCGTAATCTGAGGGGGAGAGATTGAGGGCGTTTCTATAAGCTTCCTCCGCCGATTTCAAATCGCCTTTCCTACTATAAGCTATACCCAAGAGAAAGAAAGGATAGGCATCGGTCCCTTGAGAAGCGGATTTCAGCAAAATAATTGCGTCGTCAATTTGACCCCTATCAAGGAGCATCTTTCCCGCTATTAGCGATAAATTTTGATTGCTCTTGAGATTGGGTATAGCCTTTCTGATTTTCTCCTCAGCCTGCTTTTTGTCCCCCTTTTCCCATAAGGAGAGGGCAAGATTAAGAAGGAATTCGGGTTGAGGGGAAAGAGATACCGCTTTTTGAAATTCCTTTATGGCTTCGTCAAGATTCCCCTTCCTGCGAAGGGCGATTCCCAAGCTGTTATGATAAAGGGCGTTTTGTGGGGATAGCTTCACCGCTGTTTGAAGAGCGGGGATGGCGGAGTTAACATCTCCCTTTTGCAGGTAGGCGCCGCCAAGGTTATAGAAAGCATCGCCTAAGGATGGTTTAGCCTGAACCGCTCTCTGATAAAACTCAATAGCTTTATCAAGGTTTCCCAAAGCCATATAAAGGCTTCCCAGGTTGTTCCAGGCATCGGCAAGGCGAGGATTTATGGATACGGCTTTTAAAAGGTGCTCCTCCGCTTCTCCATATTTCTCCAATTTAAGCTGGATGAATCCCAGCCAGGAGAGGGTATAGGGGTCGGTAGGGTCCTCCCTGAGAGCTTCAAGGAACTTCTTCTCCGCCTCCTGGATTTTTCCCTCTTGGAAGAGCTTTATTCCTTCGTTGAAGGGATTCATCGTCTCGGCGAAGAGAAGGAGCAAGGGAAAGAGGAGAAGAAACAAACTTTTTCTCATTCGTTTACCTCCATTTCTAATTGATATTATAACAAAAAAGGAGGAAAGAAAGAAGTGTATGTTAAATTGGTCAAGAAGGAGGGACGACCTTTTTGCCATTGCGAGGACTGAACCCTTCTGTCAATGCGAGCCTGACCGCCAAAGCGGTCAGGCTCGCAATCTCATATTTAATCATAGAGAATGAATGAAATTGCGAGGTCCTCCTTTGTCGGACTCGCTTCTTTGGATATAGATTTTTATATGAAACATTTTGTTTTTCGTTATTTGAAATTCCCCCTATTTTTCAAAAACCTTTACCCATGCCAGCAATGACAGTTATGCTGCATTCAGGGGGCTGGACCTTTCTCTCAATGCGAGCGTTAGCGAAGCAATCTCTTTGAGACTGCCACGCCCCCTTAGGGACTAGCAATGACAGTAAAGGGAGTCCTCGCCCTCTGTTTGCCTTACTTGCCCACTATCTGCCAGATATCAATACAATCAACTGCGAGAGGAACCTTTCCCTGCCATAATACCCTCGTCTCAAAAGCTCCTCCCGGATGCTCAAAGCTCAGAGCAAACCGTCTGAACTCTCCTATCGGCAGCTCATTAGCCAAAACATCCCTTGAGCTCGTCACTGGCTGACCACCACCCACGCAGGTGTCAATCGTCGCGGCGGTTCCTTCCCCTTCCCCAATCCTCTTCAACCTGAATAAAGCTATATATCTTCCCTTTTCCAAGGGCGCATAAGGACCAAATACGATATAGGGACCGTATTCTATGGCGGTTTTCTCCATCTCTTCCTTCCCCGCTACCCAAACCTTCCCGCCGCTTGCCTCATCGTCGCTCTCCTCCCTGCCCAATCTGTGTGCCAAATCCTCCGCCTCCAAATGCCGAACGAATTTCAATGTGAGATTCGGGGGCAGGGGGGTTGAAATCTCTTTCGTATCTATCAATTGGATTGGAATCTCTTTGGTCAAGCTGAAATCCTTGCTCTTCAAGATTACTCTTGCTTTCTCCCCTTCCGGCATCCCTTTTATATCTATCGTCGTTGATTGGGCGGGCAGAAGATTGAATCTTTGTGGCTTCAAGCTTGTCTCCTTCAATCCCTCTACAGCAATTGTCCCTTCCAATCTCTTATCAGAGACATTCTGCAATGTGAAGGAGAAGAACAGCGGCTGTCCTTTTATTCCGACGAGGAGGGAAGGGGCGCGGAGGGAAAGCTTTTCCTCCTGAGCATATTGCTTGTAGAGCAAGGCGAGATGTTCAGGACGCACAGCTACATATTCGTCACCAAGCTGTTTGAGAATCTCCTCAAGCATAGGAAGGTCAAAGAACCAATTGATAATGAAGATATGGAGGAAGGCGGGACGCTGAGAGGGAGTGATGGAACGAACTTGGGCAACCAAGTTCTTAATCTGCTCCTCTCTGGAAATTCCTTCCCGCCAACCTGTTGTGGCGTGGAAGACGGGAACGTTCTTGGCGGTCATATAGACCGCCTCCGAATACTCGTTCAATCTTCTCCCATAATCCGGGTAAATAGCCAGCAAGCCGGGAATTCTCTCCGCATATTTGCTTATCAGCTCGGGGCGAGTGATTCCCATTATCCATGCCATCTTTAAGCCCATAATCCCCATATGCTGGGCGGTTATATCAAGAAATTCATCAAATACCTTCTCCCTATTCCTATATCTCAAGCCGTAGCTATCGGGATAACAGTAGCCAACGCCTGAAACAGCGGCGAGGAAGGCATCGTTTTGAGTAGCGGTGGAGTAGTAGTAATCCACTATAGCGGGAATGAGAAGATGAGCGGAAGGAGACATCGTCCAGCCGATAGGGAATCTACCCCTCGTCTTATTCTGCCAGAGCTGAGGGAAGTTCCCAGCGGTCAAAACAGGGAGATTATCTCCATCCGATATGATGAATGACACATAGACTTTGTTTCTGTCCAATTTTGGAGGAGGTGGCGGGGATGATGGGCGAAGCTCGGAGATTTTTATGCCCGAATGGACACTGAGGTTTGAGCAATTTATTGAACCAACGAGGAATTTGGCGAACTCGGAGAAGAGGGTTACTCCCGGTCCCTCCCCCATCCCTACATCCACACCTGCCCAAGGGTAGCCCATTATGGGGATGTTGGCGGGAGCTTTCGCTAAAAGCTCCTCGGCGAAGCGCACTTCCTCTGATGGGGAGGAATAAGGCTCCGCTCCATCTATCCTCCCCGGAAGCCAGAAGATGAATATCTTGTTCTCCACAAGATAATCCCTAACCCAGTAATGTTCAGGATAAAGGCAGGCAAGGACTTGATGGTTCATCTTATCCCACAAATTTTCATAAGCCCAGCGATAAGCATCTATGCTCTTCTTCCATCTTCCCCTTAAATCCTCCACAATGGGAAGATTCAGCTCTTTTGCCAAGCGAGGGGAAACAACGACTGCGTCGTTTAAGCTCGCTAACATTGTGGCTATGTTCTTGCTTGCGGGTAGGCGGGGGTCAAATATTATCGCTCCTTTAATTTTATCTCTAAACCTATTGAATAGCTCCTTTGGCTCCGAGATTCTCTCCTCGCTTTTAATGAAACCCCTCTTCAGCATCCATTGAAGCCAAAGCTGGTCGGTTTCCTGAAGGAGAAGGTAGATTTGAGGTCTTTCCCTATTAACTATTCCCTGGAGAGTGATTACCGCCAACTGCAAATCGCTTTGCGCCTTTCTCAAATCGCATACAAGGAGGACATCGGCGGGGGATGAGGAACGAGGGAACAGGGGAGGGAAGGGGCGAGGTTTGGGGCGGAAAATTAAATTCTTTGGCTCCCCTGAGGGAACTGGTTGAGGGGCGAGCTTCCTTGTGAAATCCTCGGGATTTCCACCTTCTACTTTGAACAATTCTATTTTATCTATCCTGAGAGCGGTGTTGCCAGCCCAGTTAACCCGACATTCAAGCTTTCCCCTCTGATAGCGAAAAGGCAGTGGAACATATACATAGCGATTGAGGGGCAAATCTGAGCCATAGATTGTCTTGCCGTTTAGCATAGTTTTAGCGTAGTCAACGCAGGCATCTATAACCGCTACTGGCTCATCGTCCGCATCAGCAAGAAGCTTGAGGCGGAAGAAAGCAACATAATCACCGCTTTCAACTTCAATATATGGTCCAAAGACAACCGCATTACCCACCTGAGCGTTTTTATAATTTGCCTCCCAAGCTTCTCCTCTGCTCGCCTCACTGTCCGCAACTACAGCGCCTCCGTTATGTGACATATCCCTCTCTGCCTCCCAGGATTTAACGAGTTGATAATTTCCCTTTGGGATTGTGAAGGAGGGAGCGAGCTCCTGAAGGATGGATTGAGGGATAGAATTCTCCGCTCCAAGAGAGGGAGCCAACGCTAAGGCAAAAAGGACAAAAAAGAGGAAGGGGTTGTGGATTTTCATCTCAATCGCCTCCGTTTAAATTTTATTGCTTGAAGATTTATAAGCAAGGGAAAATAGGCAATGACATAAAATCAATTAGATGGAACCAAAGGCAAATTCCCCTTTTAAAAAGCCACTTTATGCGTTAAATTTTATTCAAAAGAAAGGAGGTATTCTATGCCCAAATGGAGAGTCTTCGTGACGAGGGTAATCCCCGATGAGGGATTGAACCTCATCCTTGAAAACTGCGATGCAGAGGTCTGGCGGGAGGAAACCCCTCCATCCAGAGAGATAATAATTGAAAAGATAAAGGACTGTGAGGGAATCCTCGTCCTCCTCACGGATAAAATTGACGCGGAGATTATGGATAACGCTCCGAAATTGAGGATAATTTCCAATTACGCCGTCGGCTACGACAATATAGATGTGAAATCCGCAACCCAAAGGGGAATCTTGGTGACGAATACGCCTGGGGTTCTCACAGAGACGACCGCCGACCTCGCCTTCGCGCTCATATTAGCTACAGCGAGGAGGATTGTTGAGGCGGATAAATTCACGAGAAGTGGGAGATGGAAATCTTGGGGTCCGATGCTTTTCTTGGGGAGGGATGTTTATGGCGCCACCCTAGGGATAATAGGGTTGGGGAGGATAGGGCAAGCGGTGGCGAGGAGAGCGAAGGGATTCAATATGAGGGTCATTTACTTTAGCAGGAAAAGAAAGGTGGAGGTGGAGAGGGAATTGGGAGTGGAATATCGGGAGCTTCATTCCCTTTTGAGGGAGGCGGATATAGTCTCAATTCACACTCCTTTGACGGAGGAGACATATCATCTGATAGGGGAGAAGGAGCTCTCCTTGATGAAGCCGACCGCTATTTTGGTTAACACAGCGAGGGGAGCGGTTGTTGACCAAAAGGCTCTATATAAAGCTTTGAAGGAGAGGCGAATCTTCGGGGCGGGATTGGATGTCTATGAGAAGGAGCCGATAGATGAAGATGACCCTCTGATGGAGCTGGAGAATGTAATTTTGCTTCCTCACATAGGCTCGGCATCCGTGGAGACGAGGGGGAGGATGGCGAGGATGGCAGCGGAGAATCTGCTTGCTGGCTTGCGAGGCGAGATACCGCCAAATCTCGTCAATCCAGAGGTGTTAAGGGTAAAATAAAGTCTTGTAGTATCAAATTGCCTCATAAATGAAAGAGGAATTCAAACAAATCCAACACAGTTTGAAAACCCAAAGGTTTTCAAACCGAGATTGGTTCGCTATCGCTGGCAATGACAGCTAAGAATTATCATTGCGAGAGCCCTACCGCGAAGCGGTAGGGCTCTCGCAGAATAAAATGTCGGAAAGTTCCGTCTACAAATAATTAATCAATATCCCAACCCAAAGAAGGGTCAGGTCCCCATTGACCGGGACCGTAAGGTATCCAGTTGGGGTCGTAGGCGGGATAACCCCAATATTGGTTGCCGAACTTCACCCAACGAAGAGTTCCTGCCTTTATGAATTTTGCATGTCCATCGGCGAAAACCATATTATAAGCTGCGTTCACCGAGTTGGGGTCACCACACATACAAGCCCCTGTTTCGTGTTTGTCACCCCTCTCATGGATTATCATCGTCTGGGCAGGACGTGCTATGCGGGAGAGCGTCCATTTTACTCCCGTGGCTGGTCCTGCGGCTACACAGTGCCTGTAGGCATAAGTAACGGGGAACGCTCCCGCCCATCGCTCAGGCCAACCACATTGCTGTCCAGTGTCGGGGAAACTCGGGCAGTGCCAAATACCCGGATTTTTTATGTAGGGCATAAGCCGAGCGGCAGCGCTCCATAGGGGATGGGCTGACCATCCCATACAACAAGCATCCGGGGGATAATCGAACTGGGCAGGGTCGCCAGCTGCTTGGGGGTCACCCATTGGGAAAGTCTCGTCCCAATCCTGAACATACATCTGAAGCGCCATCCCAATCTGTCGCATATTGCTCATACACACAGCTTTTCGTGCTTGTTCCCGTGCTCTTGAGAACACAGGGAACAGGATAGCTGCTAAGATGGCGATAATCGCTATCACTACCAGCAGCTCAATCAATGTGAATCCTCTCTTTCCTCTCTTTACAAACACTTTTTAGCACCTCCTTTTGTTTTTTATTTCCCTCCCAATCCTCTTCTCCGGTCTTTCCGGCGAGAAAGGGGCGGGAGGTAATCCCCTTTCTCCTTTAATAAACCCTCAAAACAAATCACCTCCTTTTTAGTTGCAAGGGGAAGGAGCAAGGATTGAGAGTGAGATTTAACGCCCTTTAAAGAAAATCGGTACCTCCTTGCCTTCCCTTGCTCTTCATTTTTAATTTTATTCACTTACCATTTTAATACAACTAAAAATCCTGTCAATAGTTTTTTTGTCTTGATTCTATTTTGAAGCAAAAAAATAATTCCCAAAATAATTTTGGTGAACTTTTTTAAGGTTTATGCGTCTAATATAATGGACAGACAAGCAGTCTTTCGAGCTTGCTCCCTGGGCGTGCCACCGAAAGGTGGCACGCCCAAAATTTTTTACAAAATCCTCCCGTTATTGCGAGCCTTATGCGAAGCAGAAGGCTCGCAAGGAGGGAAACGTTGCTTAGCTATCGCTCGCAATGACAAAATGGTCGCCCCTCGCATCGCAGGAAAATGCTTGCCTCCTCCCCACCTCGCTTTCCCCAATCTCTTCTTCACACTTCCCTCTATAACGGGTCTAATGGAGATTGAGAAATTTAAGTCTTACATCCTTTATCCATCTATTATATCTTGGATAGCTCCTCCATTGCCTATAGGAATCGTAAACATAATCAACAAATATATGTTTCAGAGGGGAGGATGGCAGGGAAATCCACCCACCAGGAAATCCCTCCCTCTTAAAAGCAACGCTGTATTCCTTGCCTTTATAGCTGAACATCACTACCACTTCTTCCTCGTCTATCCTCGTTATCCTCGCGCTAAGAGGCTCTACTACCCCCTCCCCCACAACCATCGCTATAAGAAATTCCACCTTCTTCTGACCTTTTTCGCCATTCGTTATTTCCAAAACTCTCTGCTCCAGCGCGCCTCCCTGGAATAAATCGTGGTATTCCTTCGCTGAGAAAGTGCGGAATATGGGTTGCTCCGGGAGAAGCACATCTGCGTAAAGGGAAACCCCGCTATTCTCTACACGAAATCGCTTATGTTCCAATTCAAGCACGGGACCAGTAGCCGAGAGCCATTTTGCCTCCTTCTCAGGGGAAGCAAGAACTACCCGGTCATAAATAACGACGACATTCGGTTTGATGAAGACGATTTGCCTGTAGACCTCCTCCGCCTCGCTTGGAAGCCAACCATTCGTGGCATCTCCTGCTACATAATCAAATTCCGGCGTCGTTTCATAGGCGAGTATCTCCCCTTCACGAATGAAGGGGGAGGATGTATGACCATGAAAGTCTAACCCTCCTCCATACCCTCCTTCCGCGGGAGAATAGCCGAAAAGCCTTCTGTCTCGGGATATATATTCATAGGCTGAGGTGGAAAACCTATCAACTATGGCATATTCCGTTTCCCGCTGTGGCCACTGGTTTTTCCACCACGATTCCATCCAAGAGTCCCCAATCACCACGACATTTCCCCATGCATTTCCATTAGATGGTCTGCCGGGATGACCATCATCCCCTCCCAAAGCGGCAGTTCCTATGAGAAATTCCCCGCTCTTGGCTATCCTGAATGTCGTTGGTCTATCCAAATACACATGGTCTCTGATGCCACAGATGAAATTCAACTCCGTGAGGTTAGAACTCCAATTTGACCTCGCAACGACCCATCCTTCTGGTTCAAAGAGCAAAGTTGGTGGAAGTTCTTCTATATTGACGCCCGGAGCATCCGGCTCGTATCCCAAAGCCACAGCAAGGGCAAGCTTTTGCAAATCCAAATCGGAGCAAAGGCTTTTGAGAAGGGGATGATTCGTTAAAGCAGCCAAGACCCATCTCCCCTCTCTTCCCCAACCGATTCCCGCTTCTCCGGCCCATTCTCCCATTTTGTGGGCTGGTCGGGGTCCGTAATAAGGAGCAAGGAAATTCTTGTTATCTTTGTAGGGGCGAATACATTCGTGGAATGTGAGAAATCCCTGGTAATAGGGTTTGGAGAATAGCCTCTTCTCTCCGAAGAAGTTGCGGAGATACAAGGAGGAGATGACATAGCCAGCAAAGGGACAATGACACCAAGTGCGGGGATTTAGCCACCAAGAGCCTCCCCGCTTCCCAAAATGTAAAGTGAAATACCTATCCCAATTGACCGACCACATAAGAATCTTGAAAAGAAGCGCCCTCTTTTGCGATGTTAAGGGCTCTTCTATGGATACGAGCGTCCAAGGGAACATATCCATATCGCCCATGCGCTTTGCGAATTCTTCCCGAATGGTTTTTCTCGCCTCCTCCGAATACATAGCGGAAATATCAAAAACTATGGTTTCAGCTCCGGGGAAGAACGGACCATGATGATGGAATGTGCAATACCAAGAGAAATCTCGCAACTTGAGGAGAGGTTCCAAACGGGTTCGGAAGAACTCCCTATCCTCTTGGGTTGGCGCGAAAATGGTCCCAAATGCCAAGGATAGCATATTCCACCCCAGGTCGTAGCGTCGCCAACACCTCCCTCCCGGCACAGCGGTTGAAGCGGAAAAGCTCTTTGGGAGGAAATCCTCCCTAACACACTCGCTTTTCAGCCAGGTGAAAAATTTATCATAAAGAGGCTGGAACTTCTCTATCCGCTTTTTGATTTCAGGTATATCATCTCTTCTGAATAACATGCGAGGATGCTCTAACTTGGGAAGAACAAGAAAGCGAACGCTCCTCAACTCCATCCCTTCGCTGGAATATGCCCTAACGCTTAATTCATAGCGTCCCATATCCTTTAGCTTATATGCGAATTCCTTCTCCCATACCTTCCCCGGCATAACCTTGCCCGCAATCTCACCATTCCAAACTACCTCCCCCATGTAATTCTTAAGCTCTAACTTACACCTAAATTGTAAGCTGGAATTAGCCAAGTTCTTAGCCCTCAAAACAACCCTGGGGACCTCGTTGTAGTAGAACACCCAATGGCTTTTTGCAGGTTTAGGCTCTAGCACTAATTCCAACTTTCCCTCCAAAGCATTTGAAACAACAACGCCATCTATCATAGCGGAAAGGCTATGGGGTTCAATATAGAGAATGTGCCTTCCCGGTGAGAGATTGAATAATACTCCATTCCATTGCCAGAACTCCTCTGTCCCGTTAACAAGCAATAATCCCTGGTCAGGAGTTATCCAAATTCCTCGCATCCAATCGTAACTCTCCCCGTTATCAATGCGGAAGGATATCGTCCCTGGTATATCTTTCTTGGAGAGAGGAAGGGATTTCGGAAGAAGCTGATAGTCGGTTATCGCACTAACATCCAAAACTTTATTCCCTATTGAAAGGGTATGGTCATTGTTGGCAACGATTGTCTTAACAACATTGCCCTCTTTCCACTCTGCTCTCCTCTTCCTCGCCGGAAGTGGCTCGGTTTTGCCAGCCATCCCCTTGCTTGATAAACTCCCCGGCTCAAAGATTAAAGGAGTGAATTGAACAATCACGCGCGGATGCTCCATCATAATAGGGGCAATTCTCTCATCGGGATAATAAGGCCACCAACCCTCCAATTCCCAGGGGTCAAACCTAACGAGATAGGCGATATCGCTGGGGAATTGTATATTCTTTAATTGATTAAGCTTAGGAACCTCGTATATGGAAAGCTCTCTCCCGAGGTTGACAAATAACCTTCCTCTATGAACCACGAGCGATAAGGGCGGAGAACTGGTTTTCGCCTCCCCTATAATGCTCCTCTTCTCCATATCCACAATCAATATCCTGTTGCTCGTCGCATCAGCAACATAGAGCTTCCCCTTGCCATCGTCCACAATATCCGCTATATATCCACCGATATCCACTGAACCAATAAGCTCATCCTTGGAGGTATCCACAACCCCTATCTTACCCGCCAACGGGGCGGAGAAATATAATAATCCTTTATAGAAAGAAAGAGCGTCGGGACCAGGGGAGGGCTTGAGGGATGGTATAGGGGATACCCGAGATTCTCCCGTTATGGACTTGACATCTATCCATTTCGTAACGCCCTCCTTCTGAACCCTTATCCTGTGGAGCTCAGAGGCATCATAAGATATATTCTCCCCGGCGCTCACTCTCTTTCTGCTCTGAGGAGCGAAGAACTCCTCATAGGGCGTCAGGAAGCTGAGGTTTTCCGTTTCAATTATCCTCGGAAACCCCCATACCAATAGCTGGGCAGTCTCCCCTTCCCTTATCTCCACCCTTGCTGGCTCCAAGGGCAGATTTATCTGCCGAGTTATCGCATCCCTCTCCATATCTATTTGAACCAGCATCTTTTCTTCCTTACAAGCTACATACAGGCTATTACCCTTTACCGTTAGCGACCATGGGCATTTGGGCAAGTTGATTTCCCCTATTTTCCTCTGAGAGCGTCCATCCAACACTACAAGGCGGTCGCCGATAGCATCCGCTATGTAGACTTTCCCCAGATTCTCATTGACCGCTATGTCCACTGGATAGCCACCTATATCCAATACCTTGATTACCTTCTCGCTTTTCATATCAATAATTCCTACTTTCCCCACTATAGGTGCAGTGAAGAAGCAATAGTTTCCGTAAATGGAGAGGGTATCGGGACCACAGTAGCGAGGAAGGGGATAAGGGAACCTTTTTACCGTCTTTCTTTCCCCATGTCTCCACCATAAGGGATAGATTCTGAGAGTTGTCGGCTGCTTTACCTCAAAGGGAAAAGCCAAAAGCGAGTTATTGAGCTCTTGGGGACGGACATAGAAACCTCCGTGAGCTTTCTTATCCGCAAGGACTTCCCACTTCCCCAATCTATCCGCCTTCTCCGCTTCCCAGATTATTGATTTTGTGCCGGTGGGTATCGCGAAGAGAACCTTCTGCGCCAGGGAATAAGAGGTTAGGAGGAGAACGATTGAAGCGATAATTGAAAGCCTTGGGAGCGAAGCTCTTATATTGGAAATCCTTCTGGTTATTCTATAGCTAAAAATCATAGATAATCGCCTCCCTGTAATGTTTATAAATTTTCTTCCCAACTTGTGCAATGTATTTATGCGGGGTGGGGAGATTATAACTGCCTGTTTAGAATCTTTCTTTCCCAAAAGCCATTATAATCCCTCCTTGAGAACAAAAGAGATTGTGTAAGGCGAGTAGCGTCTTAGCGGATATAAAGACATACGCCTGCGCAGAATAATGTTTACAAAATCCTTCGTTAGATTATCATTTCATTAGGAGGCGATGATTATGGAGCTTTTCTATCCCGATGAGGAATTGGAAAAAGCTCCCCTTATTATTAAGGAAGGGGAGAAAATAGGAAATATTAGTGTAAGCAAAGGGAGGAAGTATATCTATGTTAGAGCTTTAGCTAAAAACGGCTACTATCTTGACTTCCAGATTGAGGAGATAAGACTTCTCAATGGCGAATATACCGCTGTCCTCAAACCAAAAAATTATCGCAAATCTCCTTGGCGCCAGTTGAGAAAATATAGGGATATAATAATTCAGGAAGTCGTGATACCAAAAAGTTACAAGGATGAGGTGCTCTCCCTTTTAAACGCTGAGGTAGAGCAAGAAACTCGACGTAGGGCAAAGAATACAACCCCGCAGGGCGCTTATAGGCTTCCGATTTTGGAAGCATTAGCGGAGATGGGAGGGAGGGGAGAGGTGAGAGATGTTAGAGAGAGGGTTTATGAGAAAATGAAAGATGTTCTCACCAAGGACGATAAGGATTATCTGCCAAGCGGGAAAGCAAGAAGATGGGATAATAAAATGCAGTGGGAACGCCTGAGGCTTGTTAAAGAGGGTTATTTAAGGAAGGATTCTCCATATGGGATATGGGAGTTGACGGATAAGGGGTGGAGGTATTTAAGGGAGATGAAGAGGAAGGAATAAAGCGAGCGGGCGCGCCCTCAAGGGCACGCCCGCCGGGGGGCAAAACCAGAAAGGAGGTGTTTGTGGGAACAAGCGCGGAAAGCAGCTTGTCTATCCAGATATTTAGACGAATTTCTTCTCAAAAAAGTTCCCAATTTTAGGCGCATCCCTCTTATTGCGAGGCTTCCCTTCGGGAAGCCTCGCAATGGCAAAAAGGTCGTCCCTCCAAATTAATTGATTAATCGCACCAACTCCTCTATAATTTTCCTGAGTAAAATGGACAGAGAGAAACTTTTCTCTTGGGAGGAGAATCCCTATATCTCCGATTTCGTGCGGGAGTTCGGTAAGCCCTTCAATCCCGATAACGACGACTACAACGCCTCAATCTATACAGAAGACATAAAATCGGGCAAAAACGACCCCATCTATAACGCTCATATGTATTGGACGAAAGTCCCTCCCCAAGGAATCGCTAAATTGATTGAGCACTTTACATCCCCGGGCGACCTCGTCTTGGACCCCTTCTGCGGCTCGGGGATGACGGGAGTCGCCGCACTCTTAACGGGAAGAAACGCCATCCTCATAGACCTCTGCCCCGCCGCCACCTTCATAGCGAAAAATTATACAACTCCCATAAATCCAGAAGAGTTCAAGAGGGCTGTGAGGGAGATTGAGGAGAATGTGAGGGAGGAGATGGATTGGCTCTATGAGACGAGATGTCGTAAGTGCGGAGGGAAGGCGGAAATAATCTTCACGATTTGGAGCGATGTCTATCAGTGTCCGATGTGCGAAACGAAGATGAGATTCTGGGATGTAGCGGTCAAGGGGGATGATGTTTTGAGGGGATGGGAATGCCCCCATTGCTCTTTTGAGCTCAACAAAATGAGGGCGAGATTGGTCGGCACTGAGCCAGTGGAGGTGGAATATAGATGTGAGAAATGCGGAAGGAGAAGGGATAGGGTGAGTGAATTTGATTTGGAGAGGCTGAGGGAGATAGAGGAGCGGGAAATCCCCTACTGGTATCCAAGGAATGAGTTTAGAGGGAAAGAGCCAAAGCGAAATTATCCCAGGGGGATTTATCGGGTTGACCAATTCTTCACTAAACGCAACCTCTGGGCTCTCGCAAGACTGTGGAAGGAAGCGGAGGAATATATCGGCGATAATTATATAAGGGACAAACTACTTTTTGGACTTACAGGCGTTATGTTTGGGGAAAGCAAAATAAACCGTTTCCGTGCGGATGTAAGTTATCCTCTCAATTATCTTTCAGGAACTTTATATGTTCCATCTTTGATGCAAGAGCGAAATGTGTTAAACGACTATTTGAATAAAAGCCTCCTAAAAATTTCAAAAATTCATTTTCCCACCATTCAGTCTTCTGTCATCATCTCCACTCAATCCGCGACTAATCTCTCGCAAATTCCCAATAGCTCAATTGATTATTGTTTCACTGACCCGCCATATGGTGCCAATATCAATTATTCTGAGCTCAATTTCGTCTGGGAAGCCTGGCTCGGTCATTTCACTAAAATTGATGAGGAAGCAATCATCAATCCCGTCCAAAGAAAGGGATTGGATGAATATAGGGAATTGATGGAGAAATCTTTCAGGGAGATTTTCCGCGTTTTGAAGCCGGGAAGATTCCTCACCCTCACCTTCCACAACTCCAAAACAGCTGTCTGGGAGGCAATTCAAACCGCCCTTACCAACGCCGGCTTCAATTTAGCCTACATAGGCGTCTTTGATAAATTGCAGAGGACTTTCAATCAAGTGAATGCATCTGGAGCGGTCGGCTACGATGTCCTCATCCACGCCTATAAGCCCAGTATAAGCAATGGAGTGAGGATTAAGAGGAAGATAGAGATTGAGGAGGCGATTGATTGGCTTGAGGAGAGGTTGAGGAAGCTTCCCAAGACGATAAATGAGGAGAGGGAAGGGAAGAGATTGCATAGCGAGTTCATCGGTTGGTGCCTATCCCAAGACATTGATATGGGTCATTTGGTCAAGCTCGGCTTAAAGGATTACGAGGATTTCCTCAAGCTCTTGGATGAGAACTTCGTGAATATTGACGGCTATTATTTCCTCTCGGGGCAAATCCCCTCCCGCGAACAGGGGCAGATATTCGGCGTGATAACGGATGTTGCATCCGCCCTCCAATGGCTTGAGGAATTCCTTCAGGAGCCGAAGAGCTATAGCGAGATTCAGCCACCCTTCCTTGCCGCGCTCGGCGGAGGAAAGCTTGAGAGGAGCTTGGAGGATTTGCTTGATGAGAACTTCATCTACACAGATGATGGGAAATGGCGAGCTCTAACGGAGAAGGAAAAGGAGGAGTGGGGAAATATAAAGAGGGCGAGGCAGGTGAGGAAGTTTGAGAACTGGTGGCGAAGGTTCAAGAGGGGCGAGGAGAAGGGATTGCCTCCCCAGGAGATAATGATTGCGGGCTTGAAGGAATGGTATTTAATGAACAGATTTTGGATGATTGTGGAGGTTAAGGAGATGTTGAGGAGAAGGGGGATTTATAACGATTGCCACTATAATGCTCGCACCATTATGGAAATGGCGGAGAGAAAGTTGAGGGAAAATGGTTAAGGATTTTCTCACGAGGCGAGACGAGGCTGTTGAGGCGATGAAAGGATTCCTTAAATCGCCATTGCATAGGAGGGCGGTGTTTTTGCTGTTGGGGAAGAGCCGAACCGGTAAAACATTAGCCCTCAAAAAGCTGGGAAGGGAATTGGGGAGGGAAGTCGTGAATGCGAATCTCTATTTAGCGAGATATGTGAAGGAGAAGAGGGCGCCCAAGTGGATGTGGGAGGACTTGATTGAGGAGGGCTGGAGGGAGCTCTTCCTTTCCCTAAGAGAGGGAGAATTCATTCTAATTGACAATGTTGAAATATTTTATGATTTTCCCAAGATAAGCTTTTTGAGGATAGCGGAGGAGGAGTGTTTGATGCAGAAGGGGAAGAAGGCGATAATAGGGGTGACGGGATTCGTTTTGGGAGACAAGATTTATTTTTGCGATGATAAGCAATTTCTCGCTCAAGCGAGCTATTGGCGAGGGAGATTATATGATATGAATCCTTAGCCTTCCCTCGCCCTCCTGCTCACGACGGCGGAAACGATTTTAAGAACCGTAGCTCTCAGCTTATCATTCTGCAATTCCGCTTCCTCAATTCCCGATGTGAAATCACCCCTTTCCGCCATTTGGCGGATTCTCGCGAGATAGAAAAGCCCAGCGGGAATTGGTCCCTCCTCTTCCAGCGCCAGCATAACCTCCCTAACCGCCATCCAACTCACATCCGATTCCAAGAACTTCTCCAGCATCATCTTCATAATAACATTCTTGAATTCCCCTTCCTCCGCCTCCTTCGCCAAACCCACAAATCGGGTATATACCGGGGAATCTGGTGGCAGTTTCATAGAAGTAATGAGCAGAGCAAAGCCTAACAAACTGATGAAGTTCAATAACGATCTCTTTTGACTTACGATATCCAAAACGAAATTCAATATCTCCTCTCCCGCTTGTTCGTCCTCCATACCCTCCAAAATCGTGGTGAGGAGCCTCATCTTTTCGGGCTCCGAGAGAACCCTCTCGGGAAGCCTGAGGGCGAAATTGAGAGTCTCTTTAATCATCTCCTTCGTTTCCTCTATGTATCCTTTCTTCGTGCCCACCCATATCTCATAAGAAATTGGTTCAAACATTTTATAATCAAGCCTTCTTTTCCCCTTTAATCTCGCCAAGACATTTCTCGCCTTCTCCCAATTGGGCTCTTCTTTATCGGGTTGAGGGAGATGAAGAGTTAGAGCCATATGCAAAGCTGTTGTTAGCTTGTCAAAATCTCCCTTTATCGCCTTTCCCAATTCCCATATCTCGCTCTCCAACTCCTCGCCTTTCTCTCCCAGATTGGATTCCTTCAGCGCTTCAGCGAAGGAGGTGAAGAGGAATGAGGAAAGGCTTCCTTTAATTTCCCTGATTATCTCTATTGCCTTTTTGAAAAGGGGGTAGGCAGAATCGCCAAGACGAGCCCTTCCGATGGACTCTAATACTCCGGTGAGTGCTTCTTGCTTCGCCTCTTTGTCTTTAATCCCCCCAATTGAGGCAAGGATTTTCTCAAAGAGGATAGGCGCTGTCTCCGATTTGAATGAATTGCTCATTTTATCACCTCATTGTTTGGGTTGAGTTTATTTTAAGGGAAGGGAGGGATTTCGTGAAGATGGAGAGATAATTGACATTAGGATGTGGCTTTATTCTTGCGAGGAGGAACCACTTGTCATTGAGGGGAGCGAAGCGACGACATCCTCCGTTGTCATTGCGAGCGATAGCGAAGCAATCTCGTATTTAATTGCAGGTAAGAAATGAAAATTGCCAGGTCTTCCTTCGTTGGAATAGCGAAGATATTGTAATGGTAAAATAATTTGTGTAACTTAATATAATCTTGTTATAGATGCCCTCAGCGAGATAAAGGAGGTAGATATCGCTGTTTCTTTTATTTAAAATATTCAGCAAATGCATATCCGTGATAAAGGGAACATCGCCGAAAGAAGCTATAATTTCCCCACTTTTTCTTTGCTTGTTAACCTTCACTTTTGCCATGCCGAAGAGAGCATCTGCGGGAATTGAAATTACACCTCCACCGCCGGAGGTCGTTAAGGCGTTCAATCTCTCTCCCTTTTATAAGAAATTTCTTGACGCCGGCGGTCTCCCCATCGTTGCTTCCGAAAAGGTTTCCGATTATGCCCTCTTGGAGGCGAGATATATCATCAATAATATGCTATTTGGACGAGAGGATATCCGCAAAGCCCTCATCGCTCGCAAAATAAGGGTGGCTATAATGGCGCCAACCGAGCTGACAACCGACATCCCAGAACACAGCGATTTGGAGCCGAAGGAATACTGGGACCGTCGTGCCCGAGGATTGGGCGCCACTTTGGAGCGTCCCGCTGTCTCCTGCGGAGAGGAGAATCTCCTCTGCTATCCAGGCGACCCATATTATGGAGCGAGCATCCTCATCCACGAACTCGCTCACGGAATCCACGAGATAGCCTTGGCTGATATTGACCCCTCCTTTGATTCTCGCCTCAAGGAGGCTTTTGAGGAAAGCAAAAAAGAGGGGCTTTGGCAGGGAACCTATGCGGGAACGAATCATCATGAATATTGGGCAGAGGGCGTGCAGATTTGGTTCAATGCGGGAATCAGCCTGCTAGGCGAGCACAATTTCGTCTCCACGAGAGAGCAATTAAAAATATACGACCCTCGCTTGGCTAAGCTGATGGAGGAAGTCTTCCCAAATAATGAATGGGTTTGGATTCCTCCCTTAGTAAGGGGGAATTTAGCCCATCTAAGGGGAATTGATTTCTCAAAATCCCCCAAGTTCGTCTGGCCGAAAGAATTAGAAGAAGCATATAAGCAATTCAGTGAGAGGGTGGAGAAGGAGTCCCGCTCTCCTTTAACTGATACAGTGAGCGTGAGCAAGAAGATGCGCACTTGGCAACTTCGCAATGGGAAAGAGCTTCAAGCTCTCTTCGTGCGGGAGGCAAACGGCTTTGCCGTCCTGAGGGATGGGGAAGGGAAGCTTATAGGGGTTAAATTAGAGGAGCTGAGCGTTCCCGACCTCCAATATATTGCCAATATCCGCGAGCTCTCAAACGATTTCCGCACCTGGCACCTCTCCAACATAGATGCGGATAAATCCGCTCCTCTCCAGCTAAAAGTCAAGCTTCCCCAGACCCTCACCGCTTCCTTCCTTAAAATCGTGGGGATTGATGCCAGGTTCTCTGAAGCGGTCCTTGTCCTCATCACTGACGAGTTCAAAAAGGTCAGCTATCCCCTGCGCATATTCAGCGCTGAGGACCAAGAATATGCGAAACGCAAGGATGAGGAAAGAAAGGCAAAATTGCCCAAGCCGAGCGACGAGTATTCAATTTGTTGGGGTGAATACGCATATAACCCGGAACGAGATAAGGGAAGCTTCAACTATGCCACCACTCCCCATTTCATCTTCTTCTATGGGAACGACAAGAATGGAAGCGGAAAGGCTCTTTTTGAAGAGCGGGGCTTCTTGGAGAGGAACCAGAGATACTTTGAACAGCTTTGGAACTTCTATGAAACGGAGATGGGGGTCAATATGCCCTACTCCAATTCCTCCAAGAAATGCAAGATTCCCGTTTACATTACGGGCACGGGTCTTCCCCAACACAAGGAGGGATGGGCTTTCGGCGGTCATGACTTAGTTCTTCATCCCGGGGCTATGGGCGACGGCTCAAGCGTTGTTCCCCACGAGTTTACTCACTGTATGCAGTTTCACCTTGGAGGATTCCGTAACAGCCCTTATGTGGGATGGTTTTGGGAGACGCACGCCAACTGGAGCTCTCATCAATGGCACCCGGGCTATCCACCTGCCTTGGAGGTTTACGCCGAAAGGGCTCATTATGAGCTGAATTCCTCAAGAATGAACTATGGCTCCTGGCTTTTCCTCCAATATCTCGCTGAGCACCCCTTCTTCCGTTCCTCTTTCTGCTACGAAATCTGGGAGAAGAATCGCAAAAACGAGAAGGACGAATCTATAGAGGACCCATTCCAGACGATTATGCGCCTTGGCAAGGAGAAGGGGATATTCCGTGATGAATTAAAGGATTTCGGCGATATAATAGGAGAGCTCGCGGGTCATATGGCGAATTGGGATTTCGTCCACAAATACTTCTATCAAAGGGCGATGATTAACCATCAGAGGAACATCTCCCAAGCGGGACGCTGGAGGGTCCTTCTTCAGCCTGTTCCCGACCGCCCTATGTGGTATAGACCGATTTACAGCCATTCCCCTCGTCAATATGGCATTAACATAATAGACCTGGTCCGCAATCCTTCCGCGGAGGAGGTTGAGGTGAGATTTGAGGGAATAGGAGATGAAGCGGAGGGCTCAGACTGGCGAGCGATTTTGGTGGCGATAGATGATAAAGGGGAATGTCGCTACAGCCCTCTACTCAGGGGAAGCAAGGGAACGATAAAGATGAGGCTGAAGCCAAATGAGGGAAGATTAGCATTAGCTGTTGCAGCAACGCCGAGTTGTTATAAGCCTATGCAGTTCCGACCGGGCTACAACGGGAAAAGGCGGCATCCCTATGAGGTCTTCTTCAAGGGATGTTATCCCTCGCTTTTCCCGCCCCTTCCACCCTCTCCCCAAGTTCCCGGTCATCGCCATCCCAATGGCGGAGGATTCGTCGCTGAGACCGCCTTCGTCGCTCCCACAGCTTATGTCGCTCAGAATGCCAAGGTTCTGGGAAATGCGAGGGTAGAGGGGAATGCTCGGATTGAGGATTATGCGGTCGTGAAGGATTCAGCCATCGTCTCAGATAACGCTGTAATCTCTGACTTCGCAGTAGTCTGCGGAAGGGCTAAGGTCTTGGAGAACGCAAGGGTAAAGGGATGTGCTATGGTGAGTGATGATGTAATCCTGAAAGGAAATGCGAGGGTGCTTGAATATGCCTATCTTTTGGGAGATGGAGTTGTGAGCGGTGATGTATTGGTTAAGGGATTCGGGGAGATAATGACGAATAAGAACACCGAGCTCACTGGTGGAGTCGTTGCGGGCGAGGATTTGGAGGTCTGGCTCGTTGATTATCCCAAGCCTAAGATTGAATATGGGCTAATTTACGGCTATAACAACAGGGAAATCCTTGAGAAAGAGTTGAGAGATAATAAGTATTTATATGCCTACTGGGACTTCACCCGACCGCGCAGGCAACTCCTCTTGGATTCCTTCGCCGATAACGATGGAACTTTGAGGGGAAATCCCGTCTTTGGCAAAGAGGGAAATCGTTACTTCATCCAATTGAACGGCAGGAACCAGTATGCGATAGTTGAGGGGCATATCGTTGATTCGCCAGAGATTACAATTGATGTCTGGCTATATAGGGAGGGCGAGGGGAAGCAATGCTTGTTTTCCTTTATGGGTAAGGATTCCTTCCTCGCCTTCTATCCCTCAAATGAGGAAAATAAGGCGGAGCTGAGGTTGATGAAGAGTGGGAAAGTTGAAAGCGTCATGGCGCAAAAAGCCATTGAAATGGGGAAATGGGCGAGGGTGACGATTATGATAGGGAGCGAGGAGGGAAGAATATATCTTGATGGAAAGCTGGTAGGAGAAGGGAGGTTGGAGCTCAAGCCGGAGGACATAGGGGCGAGATATGGATATATCGGGAGAGATGTCAGGGGTGGATATTTCAAAGGGAGAATAGGCGGCTTCGCGGTGTTCAGGAAGGCTTGGGGAAGCGTTAAGGAAATGCCGCAGCCGGCTGAAATCGTGAGAGATGTGAAGTCCGTTCCCCCAACGCCATAATGAGGGGATTAAAGTCTTGATTTAAGCGAATCAACGACTTCGTTTAGAGAGGAGTAGAGGAAGAGAAGGCGGTTCAATGGCGGTCTCCTCTCTATCTGCCAGAGCTCCTTTTCCTCTTCAATGTAAGAGAGAACCAGTTCCTTTCTCATGAAGAAGACCCTGGGCACCATGTGATTCTCCAATTCCTGAATTTCCAGCGTCTTTCTTCCCTCTTTCAGCATCTCCTCACAGAGGGCGAAGGAGAAGGAGATGGGAGAGGGAGAATAATAGGAGAGGTGGATTTCCTCTCTATCCCTTTTTATGAGATTGAATTTCTCAAGGAGGAAGAGGAGGGATTGGAAGGTACCCTCACTTCGTTTGTTCATAAGGGCATAGAGGAATTCGCTCGCCGATTCTCGGGATATCTTCTCTTTCCCAATATTCTCGCTGAGGAAGAGGGCGAAATCCTTTATGTAGGGGAAATTCTTTATCACCTGCCAATAAACGAGCTCCATTTTTGATTTCTCATCCTTAAGATAGGGAAAGAGATGGAGGAGAGGGTGTTTGTTTATTTTGCCCGATTTATCTCGGAGTTCCAAAATACAAAGTGTATAATCTATCGTTCTTTTCCTTGTTTTGGGCGAGGGAAAGGGAAGGTGAGAATCAAGCCATTGGCGGAGCTCTTGGAGCTCCTCAAATTCTCCGCATTTCTCCAAGGTATTGATGAGGGTGGAAGGAAGAATTTTGTTCCCAAAGACCATTTCTTTATTTTATATGGGATAGAAGGGAACTTTGCAAGTTTTTTGAGGCGGTTGTGGAACCTCTCTTAACCCCTTTTTCACCCCACGCAATAATAAAAAAAGACCGTCCCTCCAAATGACGGGATGGTTGTCCTTAGCGATAACAAAGCTACATCTCAACGACGGGGTGTGAAGATTGCCAGGGGAACGCACATCTCCCAGAGGGAGATGCCTCCGTGAACAGCCATCTCTCCCTCCAACTGCCCTCTCTTAAACATAAAATTCCCATAAGAAAGATAATAATTATCCGTATCAGGCAATCCCCAATTCCTCGCCTCCTCCCTACTAATCAGGAGGACTTCCTTCTCCCTCAATTCATATCTCTTTGGATTCCTATAATACCTTGCGCTTCTGCCAACAGCCTCCTCATGCATCTCCCAGGGGACGAAGGTGGTCCGTCCCACCCAAGTGCTTCCATGGTCGGAGGTTATCACAAGAACCGCTGAATCCCTTTTCACAGCGGAGTAAAGTTCCTTTAAGGGCAGGAATTCATACTTTGTCGCAACGAACTTGAGAAGCTCCACCTCGGATTCCGCTACCCTCCCTGCCAGATGGGTCAACTCATCCGTGAAATTGAGGATAAATGCCTTCAAATCCGCCCTTTCCCGCAGAGCTATTTCCCAATCGTCCCTCTTCCTACAATAAATAACGCCCTTATTCTTATCTATTTTCTCTTTAACCCAATTCCGTAAGAACTGCTCCTCCTTTTCGTTGTTTAAAAGTGCATTGCTTCCGTATCTACTAACTATCTGGAACGGGAACTCGCCCGCGAAGATGGAATTGCGGGAAAACGGCGTTGCGGTAGGGAGGATGGCGAAACATCCCTTATCAACGAAATCATAGCCCTCCATCTCCCTTTTTATCTTTTCCTCCATTATAGCCCATTGGGCATAGGTCATGCCATCTATGACGAGGAGATAAACGGAAAAGCCGTTTTTGAGATAAGGGCGAACAGCCTCAGCCAAAACATCGCATGATAGCCTCGGGCGTGGTTTCTTCATCCATTTGGGATAGCTTTTCAGGATGAAGTTGATGAAGTGAGAATTGAAATACTCCCTTTTCCTTCTCCACTCCTTGGAGAGTTCCGAATCCAAAGGGATTTCCATAAAATTTTTCCACTGAAGGGCAAACTCCCTCGCCAACGATAGCCACTCCTCAGCTTGTTCCTTCTCGTTTTTCCTCTCATCTGGCAGTGGAACTTTTGAAAGAAAAGTTGAACAATCTAATACAGCTTCCAGCGACTTTGAAGCCCTCCCATTTTCTTTAAGGTGGAGGGCGAAATCAAGCGCCTCTTTATCCCTTCTGTTCTTGCAAAGACGATTGAAGAGCTTCTCGCTGAGCCGTTCGTAGAACTGCCCTGGCAGGATAGGGGAGAAGAAAGGCTTTAAAGGGATTTTATCAACGATTTCCTCCCAATTGATTTTCTCGCTTGCTTTCCTGAGCATCTCGCCCGGCTTCAAGGAGATATGGGTGAGAAGCCTTCTCGCCCTCTTATCCGCTCCCAAATCAGTCTTGCTTTCCCTCTCTAAAAAGGCAATGATTAACTCTCTCAGGATTGCAATAAATCTCTCTTCCTCAAGCAATTCTTCCAAAGAATAGCCGATAGATGTCAATTCATTGAGATAGGGCTCTATGAAACGAACGGGAATTCCTTCGTCCTTTGAATGGTATGCGATTAGGATGTTGAAGGCATCCCCGATTGCGGGACTGATGGGGACATCCAACAAGTTGCGGAGGAGAAACTCAACCGTCTCCTCGTAGCTCCTTTTATGCTCGTCCACATTGGGGGCTACTTTCTCAAGCAGCTCCCTGCGCACGAGGATATCATCAACTATGGGATGGAGGGAAGTGAAAAGGGTTGAGGGTTTGATGATGAGAGGTTGGGGGCAATATCTGCGAACATCGGGAGGGATATCCTCCCGAGAGGAGATGATAATCGCTTCAGCGGGTTCGTTCTCCTCCATTTTCTCCCTCAATGGCTCGTAGAAGAGGCGAAAATCCACAGGATTGTCATAGATATGGAGGGAGAAATCGGGGAAATATCCCTTCACTACCTCAGGAGAAAGCGCGAGTGGGTCCACTATCCAAAGGAATTTCTCTCTCACATATAATCTCTCTTCTATCTTCCGTTTTAATATCTCCCTTAATCGCATAAATTCCTCACTTCAATCTTATCCTTACCCTGATGTTTTCCCCTTTCTTACCCAAATCCTCTAACGCCTTTTTAATTCTCTCCAGCAAATCGCTGGGCTTGTAGATTCCACCATCCCTTATATAGGGACGCAAATCCATATCGTAAATCTCCACCTTCCCCAACCCCCGCTTCAGAAGCTCAACAACCTCCTCGTTGAACTCAATTGGTTCTCCTTTAAGAAGGCTCTCCAATTTCTCCCGCGCCATAGATGTCCCCTTTGCGAATTCCTCCCTCAGCTTCTCTTCCTTTCCCCTAAGCTCTTCTACCGTGGCATTCCATTCTCTCTCCAACTCCTCTTTCAAACTCTCAATTTCCTCTTTCAGCTTTGGCGGATTGGCGGGATTGAATCGGCAATGGGGGCAGTAGGGAGTATGGTTGAGGCTGTCCTTATAGAGCCTTGTGCAGAGTTGCTTTAAGATACTATCTATCTTCGGTTCAATTAACTTTGCGGGATTGGAGGCGCCCACTTCCCCCATTATCTCCCAAATCCTACCGAGGCATAAAAGCCGTGGGTCTCTTCTCAATTCCTCCAATTCCTCACCCACTTTTGCCCTCTGACCCACCGTCTTCTCGTGAAGAGCGGTATATCTCTCTATGTATTCTTTTTTGAAGGACTCCATCCTGTCCAGCCATTTCTCAAGGAAACTAGAATCCAGAATCTTTTCGCCCGTGAGCTCCGATAGGAAGGCATTCCGGTCATTCAAAAGCGAATCGCCTTCAGGAAGGGAAATCTGCTGAAGATAATCTATCTCCCTATTCACCATCTCCCTCCGCTCGCCAATTTGGGAGAGCCTCTTGAACACCTCCAACGCATCCTTGAATTCCTCAAATCTATTCTTAATTAATTCATAAATCTTCGTAAAACCTTCCTCAGGGGAGGCATTCTCCCTAATAACTCGGGAGAAGTTCTCTATCCTCTCCCTAATCGTGCCAAGGCGCTCCAAAAGTAGAGCTTTATTGAATGGCTCGTGAAATCCTTCAAGATTGCTCTCCAATTGGTCAATATCGTATTCCCCTACCTTTCCCCTCAAATCGCTCCAAAGGACGGATTTCTGCTCCGTCGTATTTGCCTCAACTTCCCTCTCAAGGATGACCTTGGCAAGCTCCAAAACCTCGGGAGGAACGAATATATCCAGTAGTTTGAGACCGTAGTCCTTGCTGATGAAATTGACCCCGAGGAGTTCCTCAATGTCCTGACGGAAGAACTCCTTCGCTATTCCCCTCACGCTTATAAGTCCTTTCCAAACGAGGGCTAAGATGAGGAATTCAACGAGCTCCGCAGTCAGACCATAAGGTCTTGAACGAAGCGCCTCATATACCTTCCAAACATTGACGATTTTTGCTTCGCTCTCCCTAAGCTTGTCCAATATCACTTTATAAGGACCCCTCTCCTCCTGCACTATATATTTCTCCTCTCCTTCCTTAACGAGCAAACCGGCTTCCGAGAGTTGTTCAAGGTAATCAATGCGAGTTTTATCGCGGGGCAAGAGTCCCGCTAAGCAGCGCATTGATTCCTTCAACATCCTCCTATGTATCTTTCTTGGGAAATAAGGATGTTCTAGATAGAGTTCATCCAAGAGCCTCTTGACGCTTTCCTCCATTGCGTTGGAAAAGGGGGAGGGTAGAGGTGGTTGAAGGAAGGATAGATTGCCCTTTTTAAAATAAATCTCCTCCACTAAATCATCTACCCTCTGACTCGCTTCATTTGACTTCTCCCTCAATCTTCTCTTCACTGCCTCCTCTAAATCAGTTTTAAGGAGGTGAGATATAGCGAGCTTGCTTTTCAAAAGCTTCAATTCATCCGCTCCCAGATTGGAGGGACGCCAGATGAGGATTTTTTCCTCCCTCAATTCCTTTTCCGAGAGATAATCAGGTGGAAGATTGGGTCTGAGAACGAGGAGATAGAAATCAAGCTCCTTGTCCTCTGTGAGAGCTTCCTTCACCTCCTCAAGTATACTCGCATCCGCTTCTGCAACGAACCTTACCCATCCCTTTCTTTCCGTGTTCCGCCAATCCAGCTTATAACTGCATCCGCTTCGCTCCATACCCTTAGGTGCATGATACTTATCCTCCAAGCTCTTCCTAATGATTTCCCAAAGGTTTGGTGCATCATCGCCAATCTTTGATGCCTCCACCGTTATCAGCTTCTCTATATCCACTCCCTCTGTTTTCAAGATATAGATTGCTTCTTCCCCTTTCCCCGACTCATGATGTAAATAACTGCTCATATTGTAGAGTTTCTCCATGTGATGTGCGAACTCCTCATAGGTCAATTCGCTGATTCCCCTATAGAGGATTAATTCCGCTAACTCCTTGCAGGTTGCCTTTTCCTTTGCAACATTGAGAATGACCAACGCCTTTATCGCCTTCTCCATCCAATTCGCTACTTCCCTATCCTCAAACCAATGGGGGATATGGGAACGGTAGTAGGGGACTATATCTCTTACATAAGAGGCGAAATTCACTAAAGTCGCAAGGTCGCTTTCCAGATAATCGTAGAGGTCGGATATGGTGACCAGCGTATCATATGGTTCATCTTGAATTTTAAGGGCGCTTTGGGAGAGGAAGCTTATCAGACTCCTCGGTCCAACCTCTCTAACAACTTTTTCATAGATTTGAAGGACGAAGGGATGGACGGGATAGAGGTCAACGAAGGCAGTTTCGTCGAATTGGAGGGATGGGAAATATTCCCTTCGCAGGGAGGAGTAGAGCTTTCTCAGCTCCTCCTCCTGCTCATGGTTCTTCTTCAAGACCCTCTCCCTCGCTACTTTTTGGAGATTTACATAGGGGATTGCGAGCCTATCAAATCTTTGGCTTATCCTATTTAGATTATTGATCTCGGAGCCAGCTCTTGTCGGGTCCAAGATGTCCTCTTGAAGGGAAGCCAAGACGAAGAAATCGTAATTTCTTGAGGCTTCACCAAGGTCCCTGAGGAAGGCGATGTCCCTTGCAAACCCCGCCGAGCCCTCCTCTTTTCCTCTCAAAAAGTCAAAGAGCTCGTCTATGATGAGGACGATTGAGGCACTTCCCCCGAATTTATCCTTAAGAATTTGAAGCGCCCTATCCATAACTGATTCCACTTCTTCCCCTATCTTTGGAATAACGCCGATGCTATCAAAGAAATCTCTCGCGACGTTTAAAGCTTCTTCGGGCTTTTCCGATTTAAGATATTCCCACCTCTCGCTTGGGTCTTCCTCACTATCCCCACTCTCTTTCAGGAAGGTGAGGAAGTGTGGTTGGCTTTCTGCTGTTTTTATGTATTCGCCAGGGGCAAGGGTAACGCGCTCCCCGCGTATATCGCTCAATTGTTCCTCCAATTCCAGCCAGATGTAATCTTTGAGGTCTATTGTAGTGGAGGGGAGGTGAATCCAGATTGGGAAGAATCTTCTCTCCCTGAAGCGAGGGGCATAGGAGCGAATGGTTTCGTTCCTCACCTTATCCCAGAGCTCGGGATATTTGAGGAGGTCGCCGATGAAGGCGAGGAGATGGCTTTTACCGCTTCCATAGCTGCCGAGGATGAAGAAGGAGTTTTTCTCTCCTCTTTGGAGGAAGCGCTCCAAAAGGAAAGCTATGTGTTGCTCCAATCTTTCATCGGCGACGAAGGTTTCAACTATCTGTTCTGGTATATGGTTTTTAATCTGGACTACTTCGTCTACTTTTTCTATTTGCACTAAATCCCTGACTTTCATCGTCCTTCACCACTTATATTTTATGATTTTCTCTCTTTCTGGCAAGAATATGGGTTTTAATAAAGGTTTTCAACATTGCCCGCCCAATGCAGGCGTGGCAATCCTCCCTCTGTCATTGCTGGCATGGGTAAAGGTTTTTGAAAAATAAATAAAAGATGATGAATCAGATTGAGAAAGGAGGAACTGGCAATTTCATTCCTTCTCCGTGATAAAACACGAGATTGCCACGCCTTCTGCTTCGCAGAAGGCTCGCAATGACAGAGAGGTATAGGCTCCTAACAAGATGTGTCATTGCCGAGGGCTCCTTTAGGAGCCCTCGGCAATCTCTAAAAGGTTGCTTCGCTAACGTTCCCAATGACAGGGAGCTCACCCCCGCCCAATGCCAAAGTCGCTCCTTGCAATAAGAAAAGCAAACTACTTCAATTCAACTATTGTCGCGCCGTAGCTGCCCTCGCTTACATCCGCCAACCTTATGTTCTCCACCAATTGATGTCCCTTCAGATAATCCCAAACCGCCTTCCTCAATATCCCTTTCCCCTTACCGTGAATAATCCTTAACCTCTTCACCCCCTCAAAATAAGCCTTATCAAGCTCCTTATCCAACTCATATAGCGCTTCCTCAACGGTCATTCCACGCAAATTTACCTCCCTAACCAGAGGGGAGAGGGGAACATAACGGGAAACTAAAGGCGCTTCCTCTTTTCTCTCCTCCAGTTTGCTTAATTGAGAGGGAGGAACCCTCATCCTCTTCCCCTCAACTTCCACAATCACCCTCTCCCCTTTTATATCCACAACCGTCCCCTCCTTTTTAATCGTCTCAAGAAGGACCTTATCCCCTATCTTAAAAGCAGGAGCTTCCCCTCCTTTAACGCTCTCCCATATCTTCCTCCATTCCTCCCTCTTTTCCCTTTTCTTCCCCTTCTCTCTCAATATCGCTTCAACTTTCCCCTCCACCTCCCTCAGAAATTCCTCCGCTTTCTCCCTTGCGGAACGCAAAATCTCTTCCCTTTCCTCCTCCAATTCCTTGATTTTCCTCTCATATTCCCCTCTCAATTGCTTTTCCCTTTCCCTCTCCTCCCGCAAGGATTGCCTTTCCTTTTCTATCTCAGCGAGAATTTCCCCATACGGTTGGGAGTAATCCATTAACTCCCTCGCCCTTGAGATTATCTCCTCCCACAAGCCAAGCCTTTGGGCAACCTCAACAGCGTGGCTCCTCCCTACAGCATCCATTACGAGATTGAAGGTGGGCTTTAGGGAAACGGGGTCGAATTCAAAGGATGCACCCCTTATATGGGGATTGATGAATGGGAGGAGCTTGAGCTCTGAGAAATGAGTGGCAACGAGAAGGCGGATGTTTTCTTTATTTGCGAGGTATTCAACGATAGCCCTTGCAAGGGCTGAGCCCTCAGCGGGGTCTGTGCCGGCGCCCAACTCATCCAACAGAATGAGGCTCAATCCTTGGATGTTATCTAAAATCCTCTTTATCTGTCTTATGTGGGAAGAGAAGGTGGAAAGGCTCTGCTCTATACTCTGCTCCTCACCGATGTCGGCGAGGATTCTCTCAAATATAGGCAATGTTGATTCCTCACTCGCCGGAATATATAGACCACATTGGGTCATATAAGCGAGCAACCCTACCATCTTAAGGGTGGTGGTTTTACCGCCTGTGTTAGGACCTGTTATTATGAGGACTCTCTTTTGGGGAGTTAGCTCAAGGGAAACGGGAACAGCGGAATCTTTTGGAAGAAGGGGATGGCGAGCTTCCCTCAGGCGAATATTGCCTTCTACATTTAAGCTCGGCTGAAAAGCGTTGAGGGAAAGGGCTAATTTCCCCTTAGCCAGGGAAAAATCAATGACGCCGACGACATCCCTCGCCCTCCTTATCGCGTTTGCCTTTCCCTTTACTACCCCACTCAGCTTCCTCAAAATTCTAACCCTTTCCTCTTCCTCCTCTTTCTCCAGCTCCTTTAACCTGTTTCCTTCCTTTACGATTGCCAATGGCTCAATGAAGAGTGTGGAGCCGCTGGAGGAGGTGGAATGGACAATGCCTTCAATTTTATCCGCGAATTCCCTTCTAACCGCAAGGCAAAAGCGACCTTCCCTTAAAGTTACTATCCTATCTTGAAGATACCTCTGAATGGCGGGAGAATTAATCATTGATTCCAATTTATCTTGTATAATTTTTATCGTATTTCTTATGCTTTCTTTAACAATTCTCATCCTTTCGCTTGCGTTGTCCCTTAGCTTTCCCTCATCTGAGATAGCCGAAGTGATTGTGGCGATAAGTTGGGTGAAATCCGGGATTCTCCTGGAAAAGCTCGAGAGGTGGGGAGAGGAATCGCTTCTTTCAAGGAGAAACGACTTGATGCGTTGGGCAAGGGAAACGAATTCCCTTATCTCAATAAGCTCGCTTTCCTGCAAAAAGCCGCCCTTTTCCACCCTTTGGATGAGAGGCTCAACATCCGTTATTTCCTTTAGAGGTGGAGAAAAGCGGAGAAGCTCAATTGCCTCTCCCGTTTCCCTGAGGTTCGTTCTTATGGTTTCAATATCAGTTGAAGGGGAAAGCCTCTCCACCCTCTCCTTTCCCATAGGGGTGAGGCAATGAGAGAGGAGGAGGTTTTTAATCTTTTCCCATTCAAGAGAGCGGAGGGTTATTTCATCCGCTATTTGCATTTACTAAATTGTATCCAGCTCACCTCGCAAGCCCTGCAGAGCGACTTCTCCCGCTCCGTATAGACCAGGATATTCACCCAATTTTGCTGGAACTATTTCAACTATGCTTGCGAGCTGGGGAATTGCCTTCTGAAGAGCGGTTTCCCTTGCTGGCTTGAGTATCAACTCACCGGCGTTTATCACGCCTCCGCCCAGAACAACTACCTTTGGATTGAATAGATTGATGATATTGGCAATCCCCAGACCGAGCCAAAATCCCGCCTCTTGAAAGACCCTTAAGGATAGAGCATCTCCTTGAGAGGCGGCTTGTGCGACGAGCCTTGCGGTAACTCTTTCAATATCTCCCCTCACCAGCTGGAGAAGGAGGGATTGGGGGTTATGAAGCAGGAGTTCTTTCGCTCTCCTTGCGATTGCTGTTCCCGAGGCGAGCGCCTCTAAACATCCCCTTCTTCCGCAGCCGCAGGGTGGTCCGAAGGGGTCAAGCTTCTGGTGTCCGAACTCGGCGGCATTATCTCCCGCTCCGTGAAATATATGCCCCTTTATAACACATCCTCCACCTATTCCCGTTGAGACGGTGAAATAACAAACTACGCTTGCCCCTTGCCCAGCGCCATAAATCGCCTCGCCGAGTGCGGCTGCGTTAGCGTCGTTATCAATGAAGGAGGGAGCGAAGAATTCCTCCTCAAAGATTGCTCCAATGGGAATGTTGTCCCAGCCGGGCATGTTGGGAGGAGAATTGATTGTCTTCGCCTTCCTATCAATTGGACCGGGAACAGCCATACCAATTCCATCTATCCTATCCCAACCCACTTCTTTCAAAACCCTGTGGCTGGCTTCTATAAGCCTCTTTATTATGTCCTCGGGACCCTTTTCCACTTCTGTTTGGAGAACCTCTTGGGCGAGGAGATTCCCGTCAAAGGCTCCCGCCCTCATCCTCGTTCCGCCTAAATCTATCGCTAATATGCGTGGCATCTTTTTCCTCCCAATCAATATAAATCCTGGGGGAAGGGAATCACTTGACCGTTGGCATTGCTCGCCATCTCTATCACCGCTATCACCCTTCTCGCTTCCTCTGGCTTAACGGCGAGCTCTTCCCCTTCGAGGAGATGAGCGGAGATGTTTCTATAATATGCCTCCCATTGGCTTTCTTTATAGGGAAGCGTTCCCTCCATAATTACGCCATCTACTTGCTTCCTTAGGCGAAATCCGTTTGCTCCCCATTCATCCTCCAGGCTTCCCTGCGTTCCGAGGATGAACCATCTTTTCTTGTGCGCCATTGCAATTGAGGACACTTGCACATAGGCAACAGCGCCGTTCTCAAATTGGATTATCCCTTCCACATTATCCTCGTTGCTAACATCAGTCCAGAGAAGTTTGTGGCTAAATCCACCCACGCTCTTAACCTTTGAGGGAATCAACCCCAAAATCCAATCAACGAGATGAGCTCCCCAGTCATAAAGGGCACCTCCTGAGGTTTCCTTATAGGAGCGCCACCAGGGACCGGGATGGTGATAATGTCCCATAAAAATCTCCAAATGGAAGATTTCACCGATTAAGCCGCTCTCAACCGCGGACTTAAGGGCGAGATAATCGCCATCCCATCTGCGATTGTGGAAGACGGAAAGCATAACCCCCTTTTCTTTTGCCAAGTTTATCATATCCGTTGCTTCTTTAGTGGTTATGCAGAAAGGCTTATCTATGACGACATTCTTCCCAGCGGAGAGGAATTGCATAGCGAGAGGATAATGGGTATTGTGGGGTGTTACGACAACGGCGAGGTCAAATTGGCAATTTTTGAGGAGGTCATCGGTGGAATTATATGTTTGGATTGAGGGGAAATCCTTTTTCGCTTGCTCGGTGCGAGCTTTATCTATGTCGCAGACAGCTACGAGTTCTAAGCCATCGGTTGAATTGATGAACTCGCTATGGAGCTTTCCCATACCATAGCCTATAACGGCGCATTTGACTTTTTCCATAAGCGGACTCTCCTTTCTTTTTTCTCTGTAATTATAAGATAGCTTCTTTCTTCGTCAATAACGAGGGTATGTTATTCTCTTGAGCTTCAAGGGAAGGGTGGATTTAGTCAGCTGATAGCCCGCTAAAGGCAGGCGTGGCAATCCTCCCTCTCTCATTGCGAGGATTTCTGAAAGGAAAGCCGCCCCTTAAATGAAGTGAACTCAGCGATGGATTAACCTTGTTTTACCCCTTGCTTCTTTTCCTAAAGGATATGTCGTCAATTCATCGTAGAGGAACTGATACCATTCTTTCCCGCCGGTGGATTGCGCAAAGTCTAATTGCAACCACTTACTTAGTGCATCTTGGTCATTAACCACATCGCCATAGTGAGGAAACCAAATAGAATAACCTTTTGCGCAACTAAAGCCAAAGAATTTGCAGTAGAGAAGGGAAGCATCTATATCATGCATAAGATTTTGAGCGGCGGTTTTGAGGGCATCATAGGATGTATTGTTTGCGACCAAGTGGGCGAATTCGTAAAGGTCTATATAATAGGGAGGGAGATTTTCATACGGGGAGAAATTGGTTGTGTTGTCCCTTAAATTCATAATTGCTTGAGCGCTGGATGGTACGCAATCCCTCAAATAGTGGGCAAAGTAATAAATATCTTCGGCGATTTTATCTATCATTGATAGGTCTTTAGCGGATATCGTTGCACCCTCTTTCAATAGTCCTGATTGGTAGGCTTCATAAGCTTGGTTATAAAATGTATCGGCTACCGTTATAGCTAAATCTCGCGGCGACATCCCCGGATTGGAGACAAGTTTTTTAAGGGATTCTCCCCAAAGCGGTGCATCGGGCATTGATGCCTCCGAGGAAACGAGGTAATCAACAAGGTCCTTTAACTGATAATCAACCTCTATGGTCCCCATTACGCAGGCATTTAGCACAACCACATCTATCTTCCTGCCTAAAATATTCACGGCGGTTTGGAACGCTTGCTTGAGCTCGGGAAGGTCTAATGAGTCGTTAAAATACTCATCAAAACAGATATCGCGCTTAGCGGTTTTCTTCCTCCATCCACTGCCGTGGTCCCAGATGAGGAGAAGATATTTCTTGGCAGGAAAGTTTTGTATCACTGCTTTTAAACTACTACCCAGGTTATTCGGGTCGCCAAAATTAATTGGTTGAGGCAATGCCTCTTCACTATATGTTCCGTTATGGAAATAATAAAAGTAATCTGAAACTCCTCCCGCAAGGACCACTACATTTATCCCTTGAGTTGATGTTAGATTTGATTGCAAGTCCTTAAGATGAATTAGAAGATTTTGAAGAAGGTCATTATGAGCGTCGGCATATATGAAAATCGTCCATTCAGCATTTGCGGTTACTTGAAATGTGGACTCGCCAACGAGACCGACATTATCGGTTGCCCTAACCAGGATTGTGTGTGTTGTATTATGTTTCAATCCGCTCGTATCCCAGAGATTTGGACATTCAAATATCCCTGAAGTTTGTGAATTACCAGGAACTTCTCCTAATTTATTTCCATCAACGAAGAATTCAACTTTTTGAATACCGCTTGGAGCCTTTGTCTTCTTTCCTCTATCTTGAATAGAGACCCTTATGGGAATTAAAGCCGAGACAGGAACGATATTGGCTTGAGGAGATATGAGTGTGATTTGAGGAGCTTGAGAATCGCCGATTGTGACGTTTATCTTTGGACTGCTTCCCCAGTTGCCAGCATTATCCTGTGCTCGCGCATGGATTGAATGTTCTGTGCCGTAAGGGAAGGTATCAGCATTCCAAGAGCAAGTATAGGGGGGAGAGGTATCTTCTCCCACTTTATTATTGTCAACATAAAACTCAACCAGCCGAACACCGATGTTTGAAGTAGCTGTCGCTTCAATAGTGGTTGTTCCCGAAACGGTAGCGTTATTTATAGGCGACAAGATGCTCACTGTAGGTCCCGATGCCCCGCCACCTCCTCCGCCCCCACAGCCCGCCAAAAGAGACACCAACACACCAACAACCAAAACATACAAAAATTTCTTCATGTTAGAACCTCCTTTGTGATTTTCTAAATTTTAGCCCATTCAAAACTCTGTCAATATTTTTTCATAATATTGAGGCTTGCTTTGGTGAGTGAATATTTTAATTTCGGGAAGCGAAACATATTTTCCGTTTATGCTAACACGGGGAAAGGTTTTAAACTATAGCGAAAGATGATTAAAGAATGTAAGCGATAGCGAATCAACGCTTCGTTTAAAAAAGAATTGCGAGCCCGCCTACGGCGGGCTCGCCTCTCATAAGGAAAAAGCACAAAAGAGATTGCTTCGCTATCGCTCGCAATCACGGAAAGGGTTCGCCTCGCAAGCATAGAAAAATTTCTTCGTTAAGGGTTTGGAAATGACTCAAAATTTTTAATCTCTCCTATAAACCCTTATCGCAGCTGGTCCTTCAGCGGGACAATGATTCTCGCACATGCCACAACCAACACATCTTCTCGGCCTGACCTTCGGTATCTTCGCTTTCTTCGGTCCCGGAAGGAGTGCTATAGCTTGATATGAACAGTTCTCCTGACATACTAGACAATCCTTCCCCTCAGCGTAAGCGATACAACGATTGTAATCCACCTTCGCTATTCCAATCTTTATGTTGGCTTTATCCTCAAGCTTATAGGGCTTTATCGCTCCCGTTGGGCAAACTTCGCTACAGAGATTGCAGTAGGAAGCACAACCGCCAATGCGGGGAACTAAGCGTGGAGTTGCTATTCCTTCCCATCCCGCCTCAAGGAGCGCGGGACGCAATCCTCCCGTCGGACAAGCCCTTATACATTCCCCACATCTTATGCATAACCCCAAGAATTCCTCCTCCCTTCTCGCTCCCGGTGGTCTAATCAAAGTTGAGGACTGGAATCTCGTCTTCCTAAATAGAACCCCCATTATCAAGCCCAAACCCAGGGAAGAGAGAAACGCTCTTCTGCCCGGCAAGGAAACCTCTTTCCTTCCTCCCTTGCCGAAAGAGATGGCTTTAACTGGGCAGGGCTTAACACAATCCCAGCAAAGCGTGCATTCGGATGCTTTAGTTGAGCGAGGGTCATCTCCGACAGCGGACATAGGGCAAATTCGTTGGCACTTACCACAATCTATACAATTCTCGTTAACTTTTCTTTTGATGAGGGAGAAATAAGAGAATAAGCCCAGAAGAGCGCCCAAGGGGCAAAGGCTTCTACACCAAAATCGGGAGGCGAATAACTCCAATAAGATGACGGGAACGACAGCCAATCCGCTCCAAACTATTTTGGTTTTATCAAGGGGCATAAAAACGAGCCATCCCCATAAGCGAGTGGAGAGGCTCAGGGGGTCCAGTATAAAGATGAAGCTGACGCCGAAGAGGGAGAGAACTACTCCGACGGCGAGTATCGCATATTTGAGCCATAGGGGAGGATTGAGAGAAGCTATTCTATCCAGCCTCAGCCATCTCGCGATTCTTCTGAAGATATCAAGGACAGTTCCCCAAGGGCAAATCCATCCGCAGAAGAATCTGCCAAGTAGGAGGGTTGCAATGAGGAGAATGAGGGCGGGAAAGAGGAAAATGGGAAGGGAACGGGAGGAGAGATTGGCGAAAAAGGCGAGGGGGTCGAGGCGAAGGAAGAGTGCAGGAATCTTTATCCCCTTGACGAAATTTGTCCGATATAAGATATAAAGGAAGCCAGCTAACGCTCCTAATTGGACGAATCTACGCAGAAAACGCAACTTTTATCCCTTAAACAGTCAGATATTTTATTTTCAGTTTCTTCAAGTCTATCTGTCCTAGACCATATTCATAGGCATATCTGATATGGGGGATGTCTCTCCCGTTCATGTCAAATAGAGAGGCGCCATAGGAATCAACAGCGACTGGGTCCGTTCCAACGACGAGGGTATTCAATTGCTTGAGGTCGCCCGGTCCACCGGGACCGTTCGTGAGCATAAGGGTGATGGCATCAAGGACAATCAGATGGGGCTTAACACGGGTGGAGTAATCGGCTATACAGCGATGGAGGTCAGCTCTATGCCAATAGCCTCTATCCCAATTCGTTCCCATAAGATTCTTCATTCCCAGGGTGAGGATGGAGCCACCGTGGACTTTCGCGACTGGCATATTGATGAAGACATCTGCATCAAGGACACATTGTGCGACCTCGTCGGATTTGAGGACTTTCCCCTTCGGGATATCAACCCTTCTATAGAGTTTGCGGTCGTGGAGAATGAGAAATTCAACATTCTCTTTTTCGGCAACTGCTCCTAGGCCATTGACCTTCAAGGCAACATCAGGTGGAGCCAGGAAGTGCTCAGCGACTATTATCTTCTTCGCTCCCGCCTTCTTGCAAAGCCTTATCATTGCTTGGAGGACCTCAGGATGGGTATTCGCTCCGACCTTTGGAGGTTGTGCGAAGGCGGCGTTGGGTTTCAGGACGACGGTGGAGCCTCTCTTAACAAATCTTTTAATCCCTCCCAGTTCATTTAGGGCTTTTTCCAACATTTTCTCCGCATCTCTTCCCTTTACAACCACAAGATTAGGATAGGATGGCTGGGCGGAAAAGCTTTCCTCCAAAATCACCTTCGCTCCTAAAGCTGCTAGACCAGCCTGACCAAGCTTTTTCAGGAATTCTCTACGAGAAATCTTCATAAAAAGCACCTCCTATTTGATTAAAATGATAAAGAAGAAAGGGGGAAAGGTCAAGAATTTTTTCTCTTTTATTGACCTTATATGTGAATTTAGTAAAATGAGTTCGGATTTCAAATGCATTAGAGAGGATTTGCAGAGTTTTATTGTGGAAGGAGGAAGCAGAAAATGAATGTGAAGATAAGCATCGTCGGAGCAGGAAGCGCTGTTTTCTCCCTCGGGCTAATAAAAGATATATGCTTAACACCGAGCCTTGAAGGAAGCACGATAAGCTTTATGGATATAAACGAGGAGAGATTGAACGCTGTTTACACCCTTTGTAAGAGATATGCCGATGAATTGGGGGTGAAATTGAATCTGGAGAAGACATTGAGCCTCAAGGAGTCGTTAGAAGGAGCGGATTTCGTTATAAATTCCGCCTTAGCGGCGGGGCACGATAGATTGAAGGAAGGTTGGGAGATAGCCTTTAAATACGGCTATAGGTTTGGCGGTAGCTTTCACATCGTTCACGACGAGGCTTTTTGGATTAATTTTTATCAGTTCAAATTATTTGAACAGATTATGGAAAACATTTTGGAGATTTGCCCTTCCGCTTGGTATCTGCAGGTGGCGAATCCCGTTCTCGCTGGCATAACCTATTTATCAAGAAAATATAAAGGCGCAAAGCTTGTAGGGCTCTGCCACGGCTTCGCAGGGATTTATCAGATTATCCGTCTCCTCGGCTTGGAGGAGGAATATGTAAATTTCCAAATCCTCGGTGTCAATCATTTCGTCTTCCTCAGCCACTTCACCTACAAAGGTGAGGATGCCTATCCTCTATTGGATAAGTGGGTTGAGGAGAAAGCGCCCGAATATTGGAAGACCTGTGGGTTCGGCGATATGATGGGTCCCAAGCCGGTAGATGTTTATAAGAGGTTGGGGTTGTATCCCATTGGCGATACCGCAACGCCCGGTGGAGGAACCTGGCCTTGGTGGTATCACCTCAACGACGAAATGGAGAGAAGCTGGAAGGAAGACCCGAAAAATTGGTATGAAGGCTACTTCATAGGAGGAAGGCAAAGGGTTGAGGAGATGATTAGGCTGGCGAAAGACGAATCGGTTAAGATAAGCGATGTCTATCCGCCCAGAAAGACAGGCGAAATCATAATCCCTATCGTTGAATCCATAGCGCTTGATATCCCAAGGGTATTTCAGGTGAATATAGCGAACTATGGACCATTCATTGAGGGGATACCGCAGGACTTCGCAGTGGAGATTCCCGCTTTGGTTTCAAAGAAAGGAATTCAGGGAATAAAGGTTGATGGGCTTCCAAAATCCATAATCGCCCTCATCCTGAGGGAAAGGGTGGCTCCCGTTGAGATGGAGCTATCCGCCTACATTGAGGGCAGCAAGGAGAAGCTCCTTCAGCTAATCCTTATGGACCCATGGACGAAAAGCCTTGAGCAAGCAGAAGCCCTCTTGGAGGAGATTCTCTCCCTTCCCTATCATAAGGAGATGAGGGAACACTATAAATGAGATATTTGTTGGGAATTGATATAGGAACAACCTCCGTTAAGGTTGGCTTAGTCAACGAGAGAGGAGAGCTTGAAGCAATAGCTATCAAGGAATATTCCTTGCTTACTTCGTCGGATAACAGGGTGGAATGCGATGTTGATATATATTGGAAGAACTGTAAAGATGGGATAAGGGAGGTTATGGGGAAATCCGGTGTGGCGCCCTCGTCCATCCTCGCTATCGGCTTATCAAGTCAGGGGGAGACATTTGTTTGCTTGGATGGTGAGGGGAAGGTTTTAAGAAGAGCGATTGTGTGGTTGGATTCAAGGGCTTATGGAGAGGCGGATATCGTCTCTAAGGAGATTCCACTTGAGGTTTGGTATAAGAAAACTGGGATGCCTGAAATGTCCCCCAAGTGGACGATTTGCAAAATCCTTTGGCTTAAAAGAAATGAGCCCTGCATTTTTGAGAGAACCGCAAAGTTTCTCCTGCTTAAAGATTACTTGATATGGAGGCTAACTGGAGAAATCGTCACAGACCCATCGGTCTCTTCATCCACTGGCTATTTGGATATTTTGAATAAAGAATGGTGGGATGAAGCCTTGAATATCCTTGAAATCGGGCGGGATAAATTGCCAGAGGTTTTGCAATCTGATGAGATAGCGGGGCGAATCGGGGAGGCTGTGGGGAATGAATTGGGTTTGCCAGCGGGAATTCCCGTCGTAAACGGCGGTATGGACCAGATGGTAGACGCTTTGGGAGCGGGAAATGTGAGACCGGGCATCATCACAGAGACCACCGGCACCGCCTTGACTATAATAGCAACAACCCATACCCCAATCTTTGATCCCCAAAGGCGAATCCCCTGCTCGCCTCATTGCATCCCCAATACCTATGTCCTTATGCCCTACATCGAAGCGGCGGGAATCCTCCTGAGATGGTTCAGAGATAATTTCCCCTCGCTCAAGGGAATTGAGGGTTATGAGGAGATGTTATCCCTCGCTAAGTCAATCCCACCTGGCTCCGATGGGCTCATAGCGGTTCCCTATTTCAAGGGAAGCCTTTGCCCGAATTACAACCCGGATGCGAGTGGCGCCTTCGTAGGGATAACTTTGAACCATGGTCGCGCTCACTTCATTAGGGCAATTGTTGAAGCTGTCTACTTTATGCTGAGAGAGAATATTGAATTGTTGCGCTCTCTTTCCATCCCTGTAGAGAAAGTCAGGTCCTTGGGAGGAGCTTCCAAGAGCGATATATGGCTCCAGATTAAGGCTGATGTTTTAAATCTGCCCGTTGAGACTCCTATGAATAGCGAGTCAGCGGTCTTTGGGGCGGGGATTTTGGCAGGTATAGGATGCTGTATCTTCTCTTTGGATATTTTGGATGAACTTGTGAAAATCAGGAAGGTCTTCCATCCAGACCCTGAAGCATCACTTTTATACGAGAAGATTTACAAAAATTATCAAATGATTTATAAGAAATTGTACGGATGAAAGGAGGAAATTCTATGATAGGAAAAGAGATTAGAATGGCAAGGTTATTCAAGTCTCAAACAAAAAGATGCGTTCTCCTCACCTTGGACCATGGGATATGCATCAAGCCGATGAAGGGGATAGAGGACCCTAAGAGGGTGGTGAGAATCGCCATTGAGGGAGGAGCGGACGCCGTTTTGGTCACTCCCGGCATTGCCAAGCTTGTTTACAGGGAAATGGCGGGTAATATCTCATTTATGCTGAGGTTGGATGGAACAGCCACCTCAATAGGACCTGATTTAACCAATGACCGCCTGATTTCCTCCGTTGAACAGGCTCTGAGATTCGGCGCCGATGCGGTGGCTACATTCGGCGTTATAGGCGTTCCGAGGGAAGCGGAGCTGACGGAGAAAAACGGCAAGGTGAGCGAGCTCTGCGACCTTTGGGGAATGCCCCTTATGATTGAGATGATACCTGCGGATATCTTAACTCATCAATTTGAGACGAGGGCGGGGAGGGAATGGCCGAAGGACCCGGAGGTAATAAAGTTCTCCGCTCGGGTAGCTGCTGAGGTGGGAGCGGATATAGTTAAGGGTTATTATACAGGGGATAAGGAATCGTTCAAGGAAGTCGTTAAATATTGTCCCGTTCCATATATGGTTTTGAGCGGTCCGGCCTCGGATGACCCAGAGGTGCTTTTGAAGGTAGTGAGGGATGCGATGGATTGTGGCGCTGGCGGTGTATCAATGGGGAGGAACATTTGGGAGGCGAAGGAGCCCGTTGCCCTTCTCAGAGCAATAAGCAGGATAGTTCACGATGATGTCTCTGTTGAGACAGCGATGAAGGAATTGAGATAGGAGGTGTTGGAAATGGAGAGGATGAAAGCGGGTTTTGTCAGCTTCGGAAGCGTATCTTATCCAACCTAAGCGAGTTGGATTGAATCGCCGATAGTGATAAGAGTTGCTGACGAATTCAGGGAAAAGCCCATGCTTCTTTGGGGTTAGGTGGCTACACGGAGGGAGGTTCCCTTTTATGAATTAAACATAACATAATCGGTATAACCTCTCCATTCATCGCTTAATTCAGGAAATGCTTCGCCTCCTGCCTCATCTTCTATTGAAAATAGCAATTAAATGGGAACGGGTGTTTCGTAGCCCCTTTTCTGGAATGTTTTTTAAATTATGTTTTTTTTCCTGTGATGGGAAGAAATTGCCACGCCCGCCTACGGTGGTCTCGCGATTACATCTTCCACTGTCATTGCTAGGGTTAGCGAAGAAATCTCGTCTTTAGAGCAATCAAAAAGTCCGATATTATTGGCTTAAACATCTCTCCTTATTCAATGAGGAATACGCCTTTCATCTCCTCCCAAGCCTTGCTTAGGTTGGGTTCCTCCCCGAATAAAAGCGCCAATTCTTCTCCTTCCTTTACATCATCCCCTAATTTTTTCCTCAAAATTATCCCTCCTCCCGGATGAACATCAAGGATATGCGATATCTCGCCCAATCTTTTGCAATCTATCCCTTCAACTATTCCCCTTTTATCTGCAAAGAAGGGTTTGCTATCCGCCGATGGCAAAAGGGTGAAATCGTCAATTATCCTCGGATTCGCCCCCTGCGCTTCCATCCATTTGGCAAACTTCTCCAATGCCCTTCCGTTTTCCAACAGCTCCTGAGCTTTTCTCTTCCCTTCCTCTCGGCAATTGGATATCCCCGCCCTCCAGAAAGCCAACCCAGCGAGTGAAAGGCAAACATCCCTAACATCCTCCGGTCCATTCCCTTTTAAAACCTCAATCGCTTCCTTTACCTCCAAAGCCCTACCCACCGCATAGCCAAGCGGCTGGTCCATTGGCGTTATCTCAGCGGATACCTTCTTCCCCGCCATCTCCCCCACCGCGACCAACTCCTCAGCCAATTTCCTCGCCTCCTCCCCACTCATAAATGCTCCTCTGCCTGATTTCACATCAACGATAATCACATCCGCGCCGCCCGCTATCTTCTTTGACATAATGCTTGAGACGATGAGGGGAAGGCTTTCCACACAGGCAATCCTGTTTCTCAAGGAGTAAATGTATTTATCAGCGGGAGCAAGTTCCTCCGTCTGCGCCGATACAGCCAATCCAATCCTCTTCAATTGAGAGAGGAATTCCGCTCTACTTAACGAAGCCCTGAAGCCCGGTATAGCCTCCAATTTATCAATTGTCCCGCCGGTATGACCCAAAGCCCTTCCGGAAAGCTTTGGGACGATGAGACCAGCTGAAGCCACCAAAGGAGCAAAAATCAGCGTAACCTTATCACCAACTCCGCCTGTTGAATGCTTATCAACTTTAATTCCCTCAATTTGTGAGAGGTCAAGGATTTCACCCGAGTAAGCCATCGCCATAGTGAGATGATAGGTCTCCTCCCTATCCATCCCCCTGAGGAAAACAGCCATCAAAAACGCAGACATTTCGCCTTCCCCAACCTCCCCTTTTAAGAAAGCTTCAACAAACCACCCTATTTCATCACCGCTTAAATTTAACCCATCCCTTTTCCTTCTGATTATCTCCCTTGCCCTAAGGTTGACCAGTAGGAGTCACCCCTTGGGTAGTTGGAAGCTTCAAAACTTCCCTTATATCTATGTTCACAGGACAAAGCCTGACGCACCTACCGCAACCCGTGCAGAATGTCTCCGAATATCTCTCGGGACAGTAAGCGAGCTTATGCATAAATCTTTGCCTTACCCTCTCCTTTTTAGTAGGACGAGGATTATGCCCTGAGGTTTGGAGGGTGAAGAGGGAGAATTGACAGGTATCCCAACATCGGAAGCGAGCGCCCACTTGAAGAGAGAGATTCTCATCCTCAATGTCAAAGCAGTGGCAGGTTGGGCATAGGAATGTGCAGATGCCGCACCCCAAACATCTCCTCGCAAATTCCTCCCAGATGGAATGCTCCCAAGCCCTTTTCAAAAAATCATATACCCCTTGCTTATCATATAGCTCATCAAATGACTCCTCAAATCTCCTGATGAATCCATTCCTCTTCTCTATTCTATCCTCGCAGTTCTCAAATTCCATTCCCGCTCTCCCCAAGAGTCCCTCTCCCTTCTCCGAGCCTATCTCAAGGAGGAATCCATCCTCTAAGGGAGTGAGAATCACATCCGCGCCTTCCTCCGTTATTCCCATTTCCTTGCAGAAGCAACCCCACATCGGTTCACGACAACGGAGGAGAACTATCGTAGCGAGCTCTCTTTTCCTGATATAGTAGGGGTCTTTATAGACGCTATTGAAGACTTTATCAAGGAGTTTTAAGCTGGCTATATCGCACATCCTCGCTCCCCAGATGAGGAAGGGCTCATCCTGATTTTTAGGTTCCACAATCTTGCCATCTCGGAAATAGAAGAGGTGCTCAGAAGCAGGGAAGAACCATTCCTTTAGGGGACGCACCGGTAATCCTTCCCTTACCCACTCATCAGGATTTTCAATCTGGGCGTATACTACCACATCGCCCCACTTTCGGGGAGCGATAACCGTCATTTTTTCCTTTAAGTTTTGCAAAAATCTTTTAATATCGTCCTCTCTGGCGAAATAGATTTTGTTCATCTTTACTCTCCTTCCAGGTCGGGGTCTTCAGGTGAATAGGTTGCTAAGAGGGGAGGTTGAGATGGGTCCATCCCAGAGACATATTGATACAACTCGTAAACCGATTTCTCCAACTTCCTATGGAGGTCAAACATCGGGATATCTAGGGGGCAGGCTCGCAGGCATTCCCCGCAGGAAACGCAACGCCCTGCGAGATGCATAGCCCTGTTGAGATGGAAGAGACGATTATCCTCGGTGGTTATTTGATGGGAGACAAAGCGAGGAAGGAGGCTTTCCGCGAAGCATTCCTTACAATAGCAGGAAGGACAGGATAGCCTGCAGGCGAAACAGCGAATGCAAAGGGCGAATCTTTCATCAAGATAATTCTTGCGTTCCTCCAAAGAGAGCTTTTCCATCTCCTCAACATCGGGAAAAGCGAGTTGTCCTTCCCTTTTCTCACCGAGGAGCTCGTCATAGAGGAGGGGAGTGGGATAAGGGCAAACCGCGCAGGACTTGTAAAGGAAAGCCTTTCGGGGCAACCTTATACCCTGAGGTTCAATTATCAATTCCTCCCCTTCTTCTCTTATTTCCCTCACGAGCCTGAGATTCGCCTTTGATGCGAGCTTATTGAAATCTATCATCCCTGGGCAAGCCACACCTATGATATATAGATTTTCCCTATCTATCTGCCTCTCTTGAAGCAGGATAGAGAGGCTTCTTCCCGTGCAACCGAGGGCTACTATGCCGATTTTTTTATCCCTCTCCTGAGGAATATACTTCGCGAGATTATGATAGCAGAAGGAATTAAAGACCATTTTATCCACATCCTCCGCTTTCTCTATGAAGATAGGAATAGAGCGGAAGGGGAAAGAACCTTGCCCATAGGCGATGACGACATCAACTTTCTCTTCGCTCAAAAGGGACTTTACAAGTTCCTTTAACTTATCTACCATTCTTCGCCTCCTTGCAGGATGCCTACTGCTTCTTTAAGATTGCTCACCCCGAGGATTTTCAAATCCTGGGGTGGGCTTATTTTCTTGAGATTATGTCTGGGAATGAGGGCTTTGGTGAAGCCCAATCTTTCCGCCTCCTCCAATCTGCTTTGCGCCCAGGGGACGCTCCTTATCTCCCCGCCAAGCCCTACTTCTCCGAAAACGATAAGGTCTGGCGGTAGAGGCTGACTCTTCGCGCTGCTGAATATAGCCATAGCCATTGCCAAATCAGCTGCCGGCTCATCAATCCTTATCCCTCCTACCACATTAACTAGCACATCTTGTTGGTAGAGCTTCAAGCCGAGCTTCTTCTCTAAAACCGCTACCATTATGACGAATCTATTATAGTCCACTCCCTGCGCCATCCTTCTCGGCTGGGGGAAAGGCGAATAGGTTACAAGGGCTTGAACTTCGTGAAGGAGGGGACGGCTTCCCTCCATAATCGCCGTAACTACTGAGCCAACAGCGTGCTTATCCCTCTCCGCTAAGAGCTCAAGGGAGGGATTTTTAACCTCCACCATTCCCTCTTCCCTCATCTCAAACATAGCCACCTCGTTCGTTGAACCGAAACGATTCTTAGTTGCCCTCAATATCCTCCAAGGGTGAACTCCATCCCCTTCGAGGTAGAGGACGCAATCCACCATATGTTCCAATGTCTTGGGACCGGCGAGGGTGCCTTCCTTCGTGATATGACCAACCAAGAAGAGGGGAATGCCAAGGGTCTTAACGAGATTTATCAAGCGGAAGGCGCATTCTCTAACCTGGCTAACGGTTCCCGGAGGAGATTCTATTTCGGGATGATAAATTGTCTGGATTGAATCTATGATAACCGCTTCTGGTTTAAGGGAGAGGATGCTCTCCACTATGGATTCAACATCCGTCTCCGCAAGCAAGAGGAGCTTTTCCTCGTTGATATTCAAGCGAGATGCCCTCAGCTTTATCTGGGATGGGCTTTCCTCCCCTGATACATAGAGGACGTTTCCCCTTTCGCAGAGCTTGGAGGCGACTTGTAAAAGGAGGGTGGATTTGCCTATGCCCGGCTCGCCTCCAAGTAGAATCACTGCCCCTCTTACAATCCCACCACCCAATACCCTATCCATTTCCTCTCCACCCGTTGAGAACCTCTCATCTTTGGCTATTTCCACCTGCTTAAGGGGGGCTAAGCGGGGACATTCTCTCTTTTCTCTTTCTTCCCTTATTTCCAGCTTTTCAAGGGTGCCGAACTCGCCGCATTCGGGGCATCTACCCATCCATTGTTCGCTCTCGTAGCCACAGCGAGAGCAACGGTAGCGGACCTTCTCCCGAGGCATTTAAATCTATCCTTCTTTCCCGCTCACCGCTCCGACGGGTTCCCCTTTGCGGAGAAACAGGACCTTCCCTTCCTCATCAACATCCACGAGGATTGTATCTCCTTCCTTGAATTCTCCCCTCAAGATGTGCTCGGAAAGGGGGTCTTCTATGTATCTCTGAATCGTCCTGCGAAGGGGTCTTGCTCCGAAAGCAGGGTCGAAACCTTCTTTAGCGAGCTTCTCCCTCACCCCATCGGTTATCTCCAACTTAAGGGAATGCTCTGCTAATTGCTCGTTTATCCTCTTGATAAATAGGTCCACTATCCTTTTTATCTCCTCAAAGGAAAGGTCCTTGAAGAACACTATCTCATCAACGCGATTGAGGAATTCGGGACGGAAGGTGCTCTTGACACGCTCAAGCAACGCTTCCCTTGTTTCCTCATAGTAGTAATCTCTCAAATCGGAGGTGAAACCTATTCTCCTCCTTGATGATGCATCTTTCGTTCCTATATTTGAAGTCATTATTATTATGGTGTTTTTGAAATCAACCACTCTCCCTTGTGAATCGGTGAGCCTTCCGTCCTCCATAACCTGCATAAGGATGTTGAATACATCGGGATGAGCTTTTTCTATCTCGTCTAAGAGGACAACTGTATAAGGGCGTCTCCTCACTGCCTCAGTTAATTGTCCTCCTTCTTCATAGCCCACATAACCAGGAGGCGCACCAATCAAGCGTGAGACATTGAATCTTTCCATATACTCGGACATATCAAGGCGAACCATAGCATCCTCGTTGTCAAACAGGAACTCGGCGAGCGCCTTTGCGGTCTCGGTCTTCCCTACCCCAGTCGGTCCCACGAAAATGAAGGAGGCGATTGGTCTGCGAGGGTCTTTAATCCCTGAGCGGGCTCGCCTTATCGCCCTGCTCACGGTTCTTATCGCTTCCTCCTGCCCAATAATCCTCTGGCTCAGTATCTCCTCCATCCTCTGGAGACGCTCCCTCTCAGTTTCAACGAGGCGGGAGACCGGTATGCCCGTCCATATTGACACAACCTTCGCTATATCCTCATCCGTTACAACGAGTTCTATCTTGCTCCTTTCTTCCTCCCATTCCCTTTCCAACTCCCTCAGCTTCAGCTTGAGTTCCTCTTCCCTTTCCTTTAACCTTTGCAATCTATCATAATCAAGGGTCGTAGCGACGCTTTCCTTCTCTTCCTCAATACGCTCCAGCTCCTCCTTTAAAGCTCTTATCTTCTCTGGCGGGAGAGAAGCCCTGAGCTTCACTCGGGAAGCGGCTTCATCCATAAGGTCTATGGCTTTATCGGGGAGATATCTATCAGTGATGTAGCGTTTGGAGAGTCGGACAGCCGCCTCAATCGCTTCATCCGTTATCTGAACCATATGATGTTCCTCATAGCGACGTCTCAACCCCTTAAGAATCTCAATCGTCATCTCTACGCTTGGCTCTTCCACTTTCACGGGCTGGAAGCGTCTCTCCAAAGCGGGGTCTTTCTCCACATATTTGCGATAATCGTCAAGAGTAGCCGTCCCTATGCACTGTATCTCTCCCTTGGAAAGAGCGGGCTTTAAAATACTGGAGGCATCTATCGCCCCTTCAGCTGCACCAGCTCCCACAAGGGTATGTAGTTCGTCAATGAATAATATCACCTCTTTTTGGCTTCTCCGAACCTCGTCCAAAACTCTCTTCATCCTCTCCTCAAATTCTCCCCTATACTTCGTCCCCGCCACCAAACTTCCTAAATCCAAGCTCACTATCCTTTTGTCTTTCAGTATATCGGGAACATCCCCGCGGGCAATCTCCTGTGCCAACCCCTCAACTATAGCCGTCTTCCCCACGCCAGGCTCACCCACCAAAACGGGGTTGTTCTTCGTGCGCCTCGTTAGTATCTGAATTACCCTCTCTATTTCCTTTTCCCTCCCGATAACAGGGTCAAGCTTACGTTCCCTCGCAAGCTGGGTTAAATCCCTGCCGAATTCATCCAATGTAGGAGTGCGTGTCCGGGGTCGTCTTAAAGTGGAGGTCCCTAAGTTAAGCCCTTCCTCCCGAAGGTGCTCAACTACTTCCCTCCTAGCTTTCTCCAAATCTATACCCATTCTTCTTAAAATTATCGCCCCCATCCCTTCTCCTTCCCTTATTAATCCTAAAAGGATATGCTCTGTTCCTACATAGGAAGCTCCCATCTGGCGCGCCTCATCGTAAGCCAACTCCATAACCTTGCTTACCTTGTGAGAAGGCATCACTTCCTCCGGAGGAAGGGGGCGTATCGCGAAGGGATTAGCTTTCAATTCGCGTTCAATCTCCGCACGCAGACGAGCCAAATTCACACCCATCCTCTCTAATACTCTCGCCGCCACACAATCCGCATCCCTCGTTATCGCCAGGAGCAGGTGCTCCGTCCCCACATAAGAATCCCCTAACCTCTGCGCCTCGTCTTGGGCGTAGCGGATGATTTTTCTAACTCTTTCCGTGAACCTTTGCCACATCAATGTTCACCTTCCTTTGCTATTAATCATTTTAACCAAGTTTCCTTGTTTGTCAATATCCAAGAAATTGGCTATGGCAAGGATTACCGTTATCCCGGAGATTAAACCCGCAGATAAAAATGCGTCCCTAAGGGATAGGAAAAAGGGATTTTGCAGGTTAAGCGAAGAGTAAAGCTTTAAGCGCCAAGATAAAACCGCGCTCGCTGTCCCCAAGCCGAAAACCATTCCCATATTGCGGACAGTTGCCAGTATCCCTCCTCCTATCCCCAATCTCTTCCTCCCCACTGCTCCCATAACAGCGCTGTTGTTGGGAGATTGGAATAAACCCGTACCTAATCCATAAAGACTCAGGCGCCAGATAATGGAGGTTTTTTCATCGTTTGGGGTGAGGAAGGAAAAAAGAAAAGCAGCCAGTGTGCAAAGTGAAAGACCGAGGAGGGCGGGCACTCTGTGCCCGATTTTATCCGAAAGCCAGCCAGCGAGAGGAGCCACAAAGAGAGTCGTGAGGGGGAAAGCGGTCATTAGCGCTCCCGCGTCCTTTGCAGAATAATTGAGAATTCTCTGAAGGTAGAAAGGGAGCGAGAGAATGAGGATGTATTGAGTGAGGTAGTTGAGGAATGCGGAGGAGATTGCGAGGGAGAAAACCCTGTTTCTGAAAAGGGACAAATCTATAAGAGGCGCGGGGAAAATTCCCTCCCATTTGATGAGGACATAGATGAGCAGGAAACCGAGAAATAAGAGGATGAGAAAGGGGGAATTAAAACCAAATTTGGGCGCTTCAGTTATGAAGAGGAGGAGGGAGAGGAGGAAAGTGAAGGAAAGGGAAGCACCTAAATAATCAAATATAGCTTTTTCCTTCTTACCCTCTTCTGGAAGAAGTTTAAGATTTAGTGAAAATGCAAGGATGCCAAAGGGTATATTCGCAAGGAATATGGAACGCCATCCGAAGAGGGAGCCGAGGAATCCGCCAAGGCTTGGTCCAATCGCCAGACCAAGGGCGACTGAGAGCGCATATAAGCCCAGCGCTCGTCCCCTTTCATTAGGGGGAAAGATAGCGGTTATTATCGCAGGGGCAAGGGACATCGTTATCCCTGCCCCAACAGCTTGTAATCCACGGGATATCACGAGAAAGAGAAAGCTCGGGGAAAGGGCACAGATGAGGGAGATGAGGGTGAAAATTAGGAGTCCAGAAAGGTATAGTTTCTTAAAGCCGAACATATCGCCCAATCGTCCAAAAGGAAGAAGCAGAGTGCTGAGCATAAGTAGATAGGAAATAGAGACCCAGGCTATACGATAAGCGGGAACGGAGAAGGTCTCAGCTATTAAGGGGAGGTTAATGTTGACGATGCTGATGTCAATTGGTCCCATTATTACGCCGAGGAGTAGAGCGAAGAGGATGCGCCAGCGGTCGGTACGTTCTATCATAGCTTAATATTAGCGAATGGATTAAGGAGTATACAAGTTTTTTCCCATCATTTGAACAAATTACATTATTAAGATGATTAAGCTTGCATATCTCCTAACTATTGCATTAGCCTCTCCAATGTTGATGTTCGCCGCTCCAGCGACAAATGTCCCCGCTCAAAATGCCGCTCCCAAGAAGGTCGTGAATGTTGTGGCACAAAAGGTCACGGAAAAGGACACCCAGAAGAAGTAAATCGCAGCAGGTCCTTCAATTGAGGAAGGGGAACCTACTTTGCAAATATTTAAGCTCCCTTCCCCATTTTCATATGCATTTCTATTGCAAAGGTGGTATAATTTAAGGGATTATGGAGAGTTATTTAATAAGGGCGAGAAAGGAATTATTAGCAAAGGAGGAGGGAACGATTTACAAATCCGCCAAATTCCGCTTCCTACTCATCTCTCCCCTTCCCTATAAAGCTGGCTCCGCGGGTCTCGCTATGCATATTCTTTACAGGGAAATAAACAAGCTCCCCGACCTTTCCTGCGAAAGATACTTCTTTCAAGAAGCGGAGGTTCGTTCCCTTGAGTTCGATAGGCTGCCCTCTGAGTTTCAAGTTCTCGCCTTCTCCCTTTCCTATGAATTGGATTGTCTCAACTTCATTCGCATATTGGAAATGAGCCAAATTCCCCTTTTCTGGGATGAAAGGAAAGAGGAACATCCGATTATCCTCGTGGGAGGAGCTTATCCCACCATCAATCCCTTGCCTTTATCAAAGTTTGCAGACGCAATCGCCATCGGCGATGGCGAGGAAATGGTTAGGGAAATCGGTGAGGCTATCAAAGGAGGGCGTGATAAGGGTGAAAGGCTTCAACTACTCTCGCAAATAAAAGGAATTTTCGTTCCCTCAATCGGCAATAGATACCAACGCAGGTGGCTAATGGATTTAAACTTGTATGATGGCTCATCTCAATATATATCACCGGTTTGCGATTTTCCCTCCACAGCCTTTATAGAGATTTCAAGGGGGTGTCAAAGGGGTTGTCGTTTCTGCGTAATTCCTTATTTCTTCTCTCCATATAGGGAGAGAAGCGCAGAGAATGTAATAGAAGAGGCTCTTAAATGGAAAGGTATAGCGAGAAAAATCGGTTTGGTGGGAGCTGCTACCTGCGACCATTTGCAATTGAGAGAGATAGGAAGATGGCTTAATAAAGAAGGCATTCCTTTCTCGGCAGCTTCTTTACGTGCGGACGCTCTTGATGAAGAATTCCTTCGCTATTTAGCCCAAGGAGGCGAGAGGACGATAACCCTCGCTCCCGAGGTCGCTTCTTCCCATCTGCGAGAATTGATAAATAAGGGAATTGACGAGGAGGTTCTTAGAGAGGCTTTGGAGAAGGCAAAGAAAGCGGGATTTAAAAGGGCTCGTTTATACTTTATGATTGGCTTGCCCAAGGAAGAATTGGAAGATGTGAGGAGAATTGCGGAAATCTCGGAAGAGATGAGCGAGATTCTGCCTTTAAGGTTATCAATATCTCCCTTCATCCCTAAGCCAGGGACCCCCCTGGGGAAATTCCCTATGGAGGAAGAGGGTAAACTGAGGAAAAAGAAGGAAATTTTGGAAAGGGAGTTGAGGAAGAGAGGGATACAGGCAACTTTTGAGAGCATAAGGGGAAGCGTTATTCAATGGTTGTTAGCACAAGGAGATGAGAGAATGGGCGATGTCCTTCTCTATGCCTACAAAAGAGGTGGTAGCTTTTCAGCTTGGCGGAAAGGCTACGAGAAGGTTTATGGATAGGGATTGCTAATTTTAATTTAAAGCTTCATAATTTTAAAAACTATGAATAGAGAAAGAATCTCGCAGGAAGGCTTATTGTTTCCCGAGGACGCCGTTGTCGGTGATTCAAAGAAGGTTTCACTGATATTCAGAAATGCAATACCGGAAATCCCCGATACAGCGGTTATGAGAATTCCCATGATAACGAGAGGAAAAGCATTTTATTAACCCTTTGAAAAAATGTAACAAGATATTTCTCTGAGGGCGATGAGAAGGTCCATAAATTATACAAATCAAGATATTCCCGGAAAAAGGGTCTGGGCTGAAACTGACGCAGGGTATGAGTATGGCGTTATGGTGAAATGCTGCGTTCCCCAACCAACTATCCTACAATTTTTTATTGAGGTCTGTGGATTTTCCCGACTTCTTGATTTCGCAGAGGCAAGGATTCCTCAAGAAGACGCCGTTTTTAGAGGCTATTTAGAGGAATTAAAAGGGCGAATCGGTAAATATAAATGCGGGATTTTTCAAACATCCCTTAAATGCATCATCTGCGGCTATTTCCATACAAAGCAAGCTCCTTTGGTGAGGGAAGGTGAGACTTTGGAATATCTCGGGAAAGTGAGGGAAACGAGGCATTTAATAAATATTAAAGACCTTAAGTGGACGATGGAGGATTGGGGTAAATTCGTGAGGGATTTGGGTTTATTTTAGAAGTTGATTTGGAAAGGGGGCATAAGAAATGATAAGAAGTAGAAGATGGCTTTTCTACTTCATCCCTCTTTTAATTTTGGGGCTTATTGCGCTTAACAAGAGCCTCCAAGGTGATGTTGCGAAGGTTATAGATGGCGATACCTTCGTTCTGAAAAATGGACAGCACGTTCGCTTAATCGGGATAAATGCTCCTGAACTTCATCATCCCGTATTAGGTGAACAACCCTTCGGCAAGGAAGCGAAGAAGCATTTGGAGAAGTTGATTAGGGGCAAGAAGGTGCGTTTGGAATTTGATGTGCAGACTTATGATAAATACGGAAGGCTTTTAGCTTATGTTTATGTAGACAAGATTTTCGTCAATGCGAAGATGGTGGAAGATGGCTACGCACAAGTGATGACAGTTCCGCCCAATGTTAAATATCAAGAGCTTTTCCTCAAACTGCAAAGAGAGGCGATGGAGAAAGGGAGAGGATTGTGGGAGGAAAGATATATTGTTGACATCTCTAAAGGGGTTTATCACCTTTCCAATTGCCCTCTATTGAAGAAGATTCCCGATAAAAATAAAAAAGAGATGGGGGCAGGAGAGATAGCGAGGAAAAACTATAAGCCCTGCGATGTTTGCAAGCCTCTCGGCTCCCCGCCACCTCTTGAGAAGGGAAATTATCAATATATTGGGAATAAATCCTCTAAGAAGTTCCATCGTCTCACCTGTCCCTGGGCACAGAAGATAGGCGTTGCGAACAGGGTCTATTTCAAAACAAGGGACGAAGCCATAAAGCAGGGCTTCGTCCCTTGCAAAGTTTGTAATCCTTAAGGACTTTTTGATTAATATTTAACCGGCAAAATTCCCTTAAGATAAGGTGGAATGTCGGTTCTGAATGGAACAGCTGGCAATCCCTCTTTGTTATAGAGATTGCACTCGGGATTGTCAGCCCAAGCATAACGAACAGCTACTGGTTTTTGGACTTTGTCGCTCCAAACTATTACCGTATTCCCCTCTATTTTCGCCTCTGCCCAGACGAATTTTTTATCCTCACCTGCTATGGCAAAGCCAAATAGCTTATCTCCCTTACACACCAGTCCACTGCCAGTGTGGGTGAAGAAGATGCGAGCCTTATTTCCCTCTATCTCCATTCTCTCAAACAATGGTCCGGAATACTCAATCTTGAAGTCGTAAGCTTTAGCCAAAGCAGCTAAAGCGAGGCGTTTGCCAACATCCTGCTTGTTTTTAGGATGAATATCGTTTGCCTCTCCGATGTCTATAGCCACAGCCATACCCGTGTTTGGAAGGCTGAGGGCAGCCATCTGAGCCTCTCTCAGCTCAGCCCAAGCGCTCTCGGATGGCTCCGGCTTGCGTTCCATAAAGTTGGCGAGCTGAACGAATAAGAAGGGAAATTCACCTATTCCCCAAGCTTTCCTCCAATCCTCTATCATCGCAGGGAAAAGCACTGAATACTCCTCCGCCCTTCCCACATTAGATTCTCCCTGATACCAAATTGCTCCCCTAATGGGATAGGGAGTGAAGGGGGCAATCATGGCGTTGTAGAGAGCAGATGGTCGCCAGCATTCTGCCCACTGAGGGTCCAAACCGAAGGGAGCTCGGGGATGTGGTGGTTCCGGTTTTCCTTCCTTTTTCGCTTTCTCCACATCCCTCTGCCAATTCTTGACTTCTTGGTCGTATTTACTCCAAATATCCAATAGTGGCTTAAACTTTGGATTGCTTTTGAGCGCTTTATAACTTGTCCAAGCCTCGGCGGGAGTGCCTCCAACGGAGGAATGTATCATCCCTATTGGGACATTGAGATTCTTATATAACTCCCTCGCAAAGAAATAGGCAACAGCGGAGAAATTCTTAACGGTTTCAGGAGAACAAACCTGCCACTTGCATTCCACATCCCACTGGAGCTGAGTGGAGGATTTTAGAGGAACTTGGAGCAAGCGAATGAGAGGATAATTCGCCTCCTGTATCTCCTTCTCCGCGTTCATGGATTCGGATACCGGCCACCACATATTGGATTGCCCGGAGGCTATCCAAACTTCTCCGATATATACATCCTTCAATTCTATCTTCTCATCTCCTGCCTGCACTACCAGTTCATAAGGACCGCCTTCCTTCATCGCGGGAAGGTTTACCTGCCAGCGTCCCTTAACATTTGCTTTGCCTTTGGCAGTTTTCCCATTTAGAGAAACAATTATGATTGTTCCCGGCTTAGCCATTCCCCAAATCTTTATCTTCTGTCCCCTTTGGAAAACCATGTGGTCGGAGAAGAAGGTGGGCAGCTTGAGTTGAGCTTCCGAAAGGGAAACGAAAAGAAGAAGTGCTCCGAAAAACCACAACGATAGTCTAATATCAATCATCTCCATCTACCTCCTTCAATGATTTTTAAGTATTAAATTACTAATTTTCCAATTGTCAAGGCGAAAATGGTTAGCTTTAAATAGGTGGAAAATAAGGAGATACTTTTATAGAATATGAGCAATATGAATATTGAGAAAAGGAACTTTTGGACTTTGCTTTTCGTTTCCTCGCTTTTCGGCATAGCTATAGGGCTCTACGACTTCGCCCTCCCTTATTATATGAAAGATAGAGGAATCTCTTATCAAGGGATGGGTTTTGTCTTTGCCATTTCTTTCTTTTTCGTTTTCTTCGTTCAAATATGGTCAGCTCGCATCTCGGATATCTCGGGAAGAAAACCCTTCTATTCCCTCGCTCTCCTTTTCTCCTCAATCTTCAATTTCCTCACGCCTCTTTCCGCCAAGCTCTCGCTTCTTACACTCATAAAGACCCTTAGGGAAACCGCAGCCGCCATTCAGGACACAATCAATTCGGTCGTTTTATATGAGAGCGTATCAAGGAGCAGGTATCTCTTCATTATGGGGAGGACGGCAGGGCTGAGTTTCTTCTTTCAAGGGTTTGGTATCGTTGCTGCTGGCATATTGATGCTTAGGGGTTATAACCTGCCCTTCTTCGTTTCCGCTTCAATCATCTTCCTTGCCTTTCTTATTTTCCAACTAAACTTCTCCGAGATGAAAATAGAGGAGGAAGTTGTCTCTTTGGGTAGCGAGAACCTTGGTTTTTTAAACAGAGATTTATGGCTCTTAACCATTTCGGGTTTCATATGTAATCTCGGAGTCGCTCTAAGCCATACCCAGATGATGCCTCTTTTCTTCAGTGTTAAATACAATGTCAGCGAAGCTTGGGTGGCTATTCTCCTCGCCCTTCATCGCATTTCGCTCGGCTTCCCTATGATATTCGCCGGAAATCTATTGAGAGGGAGATGGCAGGAATTGAGGAATTTGAAGTGGTTGTATATCATATTTCTCACCCTACAGAATATAGCGATAAGCGCTACAGCCTTTATGCCGACTTTTCTCTGGGCTGCTGGGGTGTGGCTAATTCACGATGTTATAGGGGCGAGCATCTGGACGCCTGCCCGCAGCACTTTAATACAGCGCTTTTCCAGAGACGAAACGAGGGCATTTCAAGTGGCAACCGTAGGGGCAATCAGCAACATAGGATGGGTACTGGGGCCTGTAATCGCTGGCTATTTGGCGAACATAGACATCTCTCTTCCCTTTTTTATGAGCGGTGTTATTTCCTTCTTCGCCATCTTCCCCATTTTGGCTTTGCGAGTGGAGAAACAAAAATAGAATTATGACGATTGATGATTTATAATTAGTAAACATGAGAAGAAGGAGCCTCTTGCTTAATATTTTGTTGTCCCTCCGTCCACACCAGTGGACGAAGAACCTGTTCGTTATCGCCCCCCTTATCTTCGCAGGTGAGTTCACACTTGAGAAACTCCTCCTTTCAATCTCTGCCTTCGTTGTCTTCTCTTTCCTCTCGGGAGGGCTTTATATCATCAACGATTTAATGGATATAGAAAGGGATAGAAGACATCCCCAAAAGAGATGGCGACCCATAGCCTCGGGAGCGCTCTCTCCTTCAATAGCTCGCCTTTCAGCTGTCTTCTTCGTCCTTGTTCCCCTTGCTTTATCCCTTTTCATCAGTCCCTTCTTCACCATCGTCTGCTTTTCTTTCGCCTGTCTCCAATTAGCTTATAGCCTCTTTTTAAGGGGCGTTGTGCTTCTTGATATCTTAACCGTTGCCTTCTCCTTCATCCTGAGGGTAGAGGCAGGAGCTTCCGCAATTGATGTCCCCGCCTCCACATGGATAATTCTCTGCACTTTTCTCCTTGCTCTCCTTTTGGCAACGGGAAAGAGAAGGGGAGAGTTGCTAAGCTTGAAAGCCTCTGCCCCTCAGCACAGAGAGGTCCTTCAGCATTATCCGCTTCCCTTCTTAGACCAGCTTATGTCGCTCACAGGCTCATCATGCATCATCTCTTATGCCCTTTACACCTTCTTTTCTCCAACTGGGCAAAACCATCCCTTGCTTTTTTGGACAATTCCCTTCGTCATTTACGGAATTGCCCGCTACCTCTACCTCGTCCAGAAAACGGACCTCGCCGAGTTTCCCGACCAGGCGGTTGTTAAGGACCTTCCCCTCCTAACCTGTGTAGCTCTCTGGACTCTCTCTTGTATCTTCATCATCGGTTTATTATAATTTAGTTATAATGAAAGTCGCCTCCAGCGAGGAGATGCGAGAAATAGATAGGAGAGCGAGGGAGGAATTTTCCCTTCCTACTCTTCTACTAATGGAGAACGCCGGGGAAAGGTCAGCGGAAATGGCGCTTGCTATGCTTGAGGGAGAAAATGTGGTGGTCGTAGCGGGGAAGGGCAACAATGGAGGGGATGGAATAGCCTGTGCGCGCCATCTGTTCAACTTGGGGGTAAAAGTGAAAGTAATTCTCCTTGCAAGGAAAGAGGAAATTAAAGGCGATGCGAAAGCCAACCTTGAGATAGGGGAGAGAATGGGGATTGAAATACTGGAACTGCCTACTGATATCAAATCCCATTTGCGAGACGCTGATTTAGTGATAGACGCTATTTTCGGGACGGGCTTGAAAGGGGAGGTAGGCTCACCATATAAGGAGGCAATTGAGGCGATTAACTCAGTTAAAAAGCCCGTCCTTTCCATTGATATACCCTCAGGCATAGGGGATAGTGGTGAAGTGTGCGGTGTAGCTGTGAAAGCGGACAGAACGGTTACCTTCGCACTTCCCAAAAGAGGATTAATCCTTTATCCAGGGGCATACTACGCAGGAGATGTCTATGTAGCAGATATCGGCATACCCCATTCCCTTCTCTCATCTCCTACTCTTAACCTCCTTACCCCTTCCCTTCTCCAAGAGCTTCTTCCCCAAAGACCTCCTGATGCCCATAAGGGTTCCTTTGGGCACCTACTCGTTCTCTCTGGTTCCCTTGGTTTTACAGGGGCTGCTGCTATGTGTTGCGAGGGTGCCTTGCGAGTTGGAACGGGTCTTGTCACCCTTGGCATTCCCTCCTCCCTTAACGATGTTATGGAGGTCAAGCTGACGGAGGTTATGACCTATCCTCTTCCCGAGACCGAGGAGCGCACCCTTTCCTCAAAAGCTCTTCCTCTCATAAAAGAGAAGTTGAGAAAATGCAGCGCTTTAGCAATAGGACCTGGTCTCTCAACTAATCCCGAAACCTGCCAGCTCGTTCACAATCTTTTGAGCGAAATTGAACTTCCCGCAGTAATAGACGCCGATGCTTTGAACTGCTTAGCAGGAAAGAAGGTGGATTTCAAGAGTAAGAAGTTCGTGTTTACCCCTCATCCCGGGGAAATGGCGCGACTTGTGGGTGAGGATGTGAGAAATATTCAAGCGGATAGGATTGGGTGGGCTAAGAGATTGGCTGAGGAATCAGGTTGCGTTGTTGTTTTGAAGGGGGCAAGAACAGTCATCGCTAGCCCGGAGGGAGAATGTTTCATCAATCCCACAGGTAATTCCGGGATGGCGAGCGGAGGGACAGGCGATGTTCTCACTGGAATGATTGGAGGATTTCTGGCGCAGGGTCTTTCTCCCCTATCCTCTGCTCTCCTCGGCGTGTTTCTCCATGGGCTTTGTGGGGATTTAGCTAAAAAGGAGTTTGGCGAGGAGTATATGCTTGCTACTGACTTGCCTCGCTTTCTCCCCAAGGCTTTTGAATTAATTCGTTCTTATAGGAGGAAAAGAGAGAGATGCGTAAAATTATTGGATTGGCTTTGATTTTCCTTTCCCTGGTTGCTTTTCCTCGGGATGTCACAATTCACTTCCCAAAAGAGGGAAAATACATCCTATTCATTCAGAATGGTGTCCAAAACACTTATCTTCTCCAAGGGAAGGATGTCGTCGTTTCCCTCCCTGAGGGGGATTTCAAAGTGGCTGTGAGCGACGAGCAGAACAGGGGAGCAATGAAGGATTTGAAGGCAAAGGATACATCCATTACTTTCTCCGAAGGAGATTTCAACCTCATATATAAAATAGGAGTGAAGCTCACCGATTCCCGGGGAACTCCGGTTGATTATGCCGTAGTTTCCCTCCATGATTCCAAAGGGAATAAATACTCATATGTGTTAAGGGAAGAGGACGAAGGAACCACCTACTTTTATTTTATACCTCAAGGGAAGGGGAATCTGGAAGCGAGGAGAGGAGAGCTGAAGATTAGTCAGGATATAGAAATTTCCCTAACCGCTGAGCCCCAGATTTTCAGTCTTTCCTTTGCTTCCCTCTCCCTCCCAGCTAAGCTAACCCCCGCCGAGAAATCAGTTGAGAAGGAAAAGGCAAAAGAGGAAACGAAACCCGCTCCCAAGGCTGGCATAAGCCCCTTTATAAGCGTTTTTACTTCCCTTATAATCGTCGTTTTAATCCTTTACATTGTCTTCCTCCTTATGAAGAGGAGAGGGTTTGATATAATAGGGATGATGAGGCAGCAAGCTGGTCAGCCACAGACTGCCGAAACTCCCCCGCCATCTCCTATCCCAACCTCACCCGATATCTGCCCTTATTGTGGGCAGAGGAAAGACCCCGTAACGGGAGCCTGTGCCTGTACTCCCGGAGTTGCGCCCTCCCAAACGGTGGTCAGCACCCCCGGAGCAAAGCTGGTTGGCTATGAGGGGGCAGTTGTTGGTCAGGTTTTCCCTCTAAGCAAGAAGGAGACAACTTTAGGAAGAGGTGAGGATAGGGATATAGTGGTTCCCGATTCCGCTGTTTCTCGGAGGCATTGCAAGATAGTTTTAGAGGATGATGGTTATTATATATTGGATGAGGGTTCAACTAATGGGACATTTGTGAGCGGGATGAGGGTGGCGAGGGAAAAACTGAAAAATGGGGATATAATACAAATTGGGGAAAGCAAGTTCAGGTTTGAGTTATGAAGAAGACATTTTTATTCCTCCTTTTCGGGGCGATTGGTGGCTTCATAGGTTGGATTATCCTTGAACCCTTGCCCCTCACCCATATGAGGGAGAAGACTCTGATAGAAGTTTACAGGAATGATGCGATATTTGGAGCGGTTATGGGTTTTTTCATCGGTGGTTCGTTGGGATTAACGGAGGCGATTTGGCGGAAGCAAAGGCTCTTGGGCTTCACTGTGATCGGTTCATTAACTGGTTTGCTCGGTGGCGCCTGCGCCTTGGTGATTGGAGAAAGAATCTACCAAATGTTCGTCCCAGGGGAGGGGATGGCTTCCCTTTTTCAAGCCCTGAAGGGGATAGTGGCAAGAAGCCTAGGATGGTCGGCGGTGGGGATGGTTGTTGGGGCATCACAAGGGATTTTGACTCTCTCCAAATGGAGGGCGAAAAGAGGAGCGCTTGGAGGTGCTTTCGGTGGTTTCATCGGCGGTATGCTCTTTGACTTTCTGCCTTTCATCTTTTATACAGACGCGGTTAGCCGAATGGTAGCGCTTACTTCTATTGGAGGATTGGTCGGCTTTTCCACATCACTTGTGGAGGAACTAACTAAAAAAGCTTGGCTCAAAGTGCTATCGGGAAGCAAGGAGGGAAGGGAATATATAGTTGATAAAGATGAATTCTATATCGGCAGGGACGAGCTCTGCGATTTAGGACTTTTTGGGGACAAATCGGTCCTTCCGAAACATGCATTGATAACTCGCAAGGATAATACATATGAGATTAGGGATTTGGGCGGTGGAGTTATATTGAATGGACAGAGGATTTCCTCAGCAACCTTGCAAGATGGGGACAGATTGCAGATAGGAGGACATTCCCTTCTTTTCCAGATGAAGGAAAAAGTGCAGAGGAGAGATGTGGTGGTGGAGCAAAAGGTCTCGCCGGTATCCAGCGATGTATGTCCTTATTGTGGTCAGAGGAAGGACCCAATCACTGGCGCTTGTGCCTGCACACCAGCTACTCAGCCATCGGCTTTGAAAGCGGGACAAACAGCCGTCCTTCCATCAAAGCAGGAGGCAAAGCCTCTTTCATCTGGTGCGCGGCTCGTGGTGGTTAAGGGACCATTGGAAGGCGAAGTTTTCCCAATAATGAAAGAAGAATTCACAATTGGGAGAGCTGAGGATAGGGACCTCACTATATTGGATAAGGCTGTTTCTCGGAGGCATTGCAAGATAGTTTTAGAGGATGATGGTTATTATATATTGGATGAGGGTTCAACTAATGGGACATTTGTGAGCGGGATGAGGGTGGCGAGGGAAAAACTGAAAAATGGGGATATAATACAAGTTGGAGAGAGCAAATTGAGGTTTGAAATATAAGGATATGAAAACGCATCATAAGCTGATATTCGGTGATGCGGAGGATATGAGGGAGCTGGAAGATTGCAGCGTCCAGCTTGTTATAACCTCTCCTCCTTACTTCAATGCTCCTTTTGATTATCCGGATTTGTTTGAGAGCTATGAGGCATATCTTGAGAAGATGAGGAGGGTAGCGAGGGAGATAAGGAGGGTTTTGCAGGAAGGAAGAATTGCTTGCATAGTATGCGATGATACCTTGATAAATGGGAGGAAATATCCTGTTGTTGCCGATTTGACGAGGATTTACCTTGAAGAAGGTTTAAATTACAGGGACAAAATCATCTGGACAAAGCCTGAGGGATACATGATGAATATCAAAAGAACAAGTGGTATTTAACGATTTGGAAAATAACGAATGTCTTGCCAATTAAAAACAGATTGGAAGAGGGCATAGCTGCTTTTCCCGAAGAAATTCCTTATAGGTTAATAAAGCTGTTCTCTTATGTGGGCGAGACCGTTTTGGACCCCTTTATGGGTTCTGGCACGACGAATAGAGTATCCGCCAAGCTTGGTAGAAATAGCGTGGGATATGAAATAGATTTAGAGCTTTTGGAGGTCGTAAAGGCGAAGATGGGTTTGAGCGAGGATTTGCTCTTTGGGGTAGATTACGAAGCGGAGATAATTGTGCGGGAGGATGCACGCCACTTAACGATTGAAAGAATTTGAAAAGGAAGGCAGGGTAAAATGGCTGAAAAGGTGGCGGGAACATATGGCTCTTCCTTATCAGAATCTATAAATAAAAGGGAAACACAGGAAGAAATATTAAGTTATCTTCTTCTCAGAATCTTGCTCAATCAGCAAGCAAGGGTGGAAAAAGTAAAAGAATTATCTGCATCACTATATAATGAATTTGGGGGAAACTTTTTTACGAGCCGTTTAATATTTCGGAAGGGAAGCTATTTTCAATATTCAAAGAAATTGGTGGAGCAAAAGGGTCGTTAGTTTATAAGGTTGGAGCGTTAGGCGGCATAAAGCCACTCTCTTTATTCGCTTATCGCTTCAAGGCATATGAAGGGTTCATTCGCTGGCTTAAAGAAGAAAACCTTAAATTCTTTGATTTAATTCAAAACTTCATTAATGATAGTAGACGGACATGTGGGCAAGGTTTTTTGCCGAACAGGTCTACTTGGTGAAGTTTTATATGAAAAGGATAGACCATTTATAATCCATGCAAGCAAAATGCGCCCCATCATTGAGCAAATCGTTAGCCAAGCTGGAGTGATTCCATTCTATGTTGACAACGGAGCATTTTATCTTTACGAAGACGGTTATTGCAAAGACCTTGAGCCCGATTGTAGGATTTGTCCAGTTCGGGAGTTTTGCAAACGCTATATAAAATGGACAGCATATCAGATTATGAGATAATCATGGTCTAAATTGCAATATAGGAGTGGAATCGGCAAAGGAAGCTTTTGGCGTTTCAAGAAACACGATTCTCAAGAAGAGATAAAAATTCAGGAAAAAGGAACTGAGTTAAAAGAGTGATACAATATCTAAAGGGTAGAAAAGAATGCTCTTGTTTAGGTCAAATTCCTTTAAAGGAGGAATTGAATATGTTTTGCAACGGATAGGGATAAAAGCTCCTACGGCTTCCACAATAGCGAGAAGTATAAAAGGCTAAATGGTATTTTTCTTTTTCTGTAAATTCTGTTCAAATGGACAAGGGGAGCTAATTTGCGGTAAAATTTAAAGATTTTCTGAGCCGAATACTCTCCTTTATAGTTTATCCTCAAGCAATATAAGAAATTCCCTAAGGAGTCTTAAATGGTATGGGATTATATATTCGTTTCACTTTTCCCGAGAAATTTGTTAAACTTATTTAATGAGCAAAATGGATGTTTCTCTAAAAGGTTTGTTTATCGTTATTGAGGGAGGAGAAGGAGCGGGCAAATCCACCCAAGCTGAGCTCCTTTATCGCTCCCTTTCCCAACGATTTCCCGCCGTCCTAACAAGGGAACCGGGCGGAACGTCCTTGGGAGAGAGGATAAGGCAGCTCCTTTTGGACCCCGCTCTTCGTCCCATCAATCCAAGAGCGGAGCTCTTCCTCTTCCTCGCCGCTCGCGCCCAACATATTGAGGAAGTGATTAAGCCCGCTTTAATGGAAGGAAAGATAGTCATCTCCGACCGCTTCTCCCTTTCTTCCCTCGCCTATCAAGGATTTGGCAGAGGGTTAGACCTCCCACTCTTAGAGGAGATGGATGCTTTCGCCCGACAAGGTATATCTCCCCACCTAACTATTTACATAGATATACCACCTGAAGAGGGGATGAAGCGTCTTTCCACCCTCACTCCCTTTGAGGGAGAGCCGATGGAATTCCATAAAAGGGTTAGGGAAGGATATCTTGAGCTCGCCTCGCGCTATCCAGAGGAAATAAAGGTAGTAGATGGCAGGGGAGGAGTTGAGGAGGTGCAAGAGAGAATAGAGGAAATAGTGAAGGAACTCATAAGGAGGTGGTGTGATGAAGCTTCTAATAACGGTTGTTCATAGTAGGGACAAGGCTCGTTTAAGCCAAGAACTTCTCGCCGCTGGCTATAGGTTCACGGAGGTAGCTTCAACAGGAGGGCTTCTAAGGGAAGGAAATACCACTCTTCTGATTGGAGTGGAGGACGAGGAATTGGAATCAGTCCTTAGCTTGATAGAGAAGAATTGCAAGAGCAGGGAGCAGTTCATCAATCCCCGTCCCCTTCCCTTGAGCGAGGTTGGACCTTTCCCCTTCCCCACTCCTATGAAGGTCAGGGTAGGAGGAGCAATTGTTTTCGTTGTGCCCGTGGAGCAGTTTCACCGCTTTTAACTAAGGAGGCGAAAATATGGAGGCGCTAGCCGCTGTTCTTGGTTTTTTGAGCGTTTTGCTTGCGGTGTTGAATATCTTCTGGGCAAGAGTTCTCACTTGGGAGAGCGCGAGAATAATAGGGGAAATAATGAAAGAGGAAGATTGGAGAGCAAAAGAGATTCTCCCTAGGATAGCAGAAATGCAGGAAGGAAGAGCGAGGAACTGTTTGGCAGGGTCACTGAGATGCAGGAAGCAATGGAGAGGCGAGCTGAGGAGGGGAGGAAGAGGGGCGAGGAACTCATCATTAGAGTGGCTGAGATTCAAAGAGATGGTTGATAATGCAAACAAAAGATTGGAGCAATTGCTTCACAAGATAGGAGAGGGGAGAGAATAAACTCAATTTATGGCTTTTAAAGATATAATTGGGCATAAAGGGGTTATAGACCTGCTAAAGTCTTATATAAGAGAGAAGAGAGTACATCATACTTATCTTTTTGTCGGCCCGAAGGGAGTAGGGAAGACAACAGTTGCTCTGAACTTTGCGAAGGCTCTGAACTGCGAGAACTTAACCCCCCATACAGAGCCCTGCGATAAATGCAGGTCTTGCAGGGCAATTGATGAGGGTTATCATCCAGATGTTAGAGTCCTATATCTCCAAATGGAAGTTTTTAGAAAAGAGATAAACGCAATGATAGACGAATGCGAAAAAGCCGGAGTAGAGACCGAGGAAACCTTAACAATTTTGAATCGGATATTTTTATATAAGCTCGAGCCCTTCCTTGAATTTATTAAAGACGAGCTTACAGGCGAGACAAGAAAAGAGCTAAGGGGGAAAATGGATAAATTAAAGGAATCGTTGAATGAATTAAGGGATGAGAGAGGCGAGGACAAAAAGCGATTAGGAATAGAGGAAATAAAAGCTATGATTAGGGAAATCTCGGAATTGTTACCCGAAAAAAGGATGCTGGGGATAGATGCGATAAAAGCTATTCGTCAAACGGCTTACTCTTCTGCTATCTGGGGAGGTTGGAAGGTGAACATAATAGGGAAAGCCGAGGTCCTCACAAGGGAAGCGGGAGATGCCCTTTTGAAGGTGTTGGAAGAGCCGCCTGAGCAATGCATCTTCATACTTTTGGCTCCTAATGTCGGTGACATCCCTCCCACTATAGCCTCTCGCAGCCACATCATCAAGTTCCTCAGTGTTGAGAAAGAGGAAATCGCCCAGTTTCTGCGGGAAAAATACGCGATGGATAAGGACTTAGCTTATGCCATTGCCTCCCTTTCCGAGGGACGCCCTGGTTTTGCAATAAAGATAGCAAAGGACGAAAAGCTTAAAAAAGCGAGAGAAAATACCCTGCGCCTTTTAATGGATATGCCTTTAAATCCGGATTATTCCTTAAGAGCAGCGGAGAGATTCGCCGAGATAGCGAGTCAAATTGAAGAGGGGGAAGATAAAGACAAAATCCAGCAGTGTCTCCTCTTTGCATCTTCCTTTTTCCGCGACCTCCTCATTCTCCGACTCGCCGGCGATTCCTCTCTCCTCATCAACTATGACAAAAAGAGATATCTTGAGCGAATTCACAAAAATTATAGTATTGATTTTCTCCATTCCGCTTTAAGTGCCGTGCAAAGAGCGTATAGATTGCTCCAGCCCGGTTTCAATTTTGATGAACGGCTTTGTCTGGAAGTTATGTTTTTAGATATGTTGGGAGGAAGATAGAATATGGATAAGAAGATTCTCTCGTCTTTAAGGATAATTGAAGGTCAGATAAGAGGTATTCAGAAAATGATAAAGGAAGGCAGGGATTGCGCCGAGATAATAACCCAGCTGTCTGCGGTGAAATCGGCGATAAACAGCGTTGGGCTAGCTATTCTTACTGAAGCCCTCTGCCAATGCGCCCGAGGAAAGGAAGAGGAAGCGAGAATTATGGATTTAGCCAATCTTCTACAACAACTATTCTTCTAAACTAAGAGGAGGTAGATTTTATGGAAATGTTCTATGCCCAAAAAGTTTTGGATGGCGTAGTCTATGAGAGAATTATGAAGTCAGCAAATCATCAAGAGGGAGACAAAGTCCCCGTCTGGGACCTCATTGATAACCGAGCTGTTTACGAATATTTCGCTCCCGGTGAGACCGACCACCTTAAAGCCTCGGTGAGAGTCTATGAGGGCTTAGGAATAGACCTCTGTAGGGGAATAGCTTTGCCCCCAAGGGAAGAAGACGAGGGAAATATCTCTAAAGCGGGAGAGTTCGGCTATGCGGTTGAGGGACAAACTGTATGGTTAGCGGATAGACCCTACAAGAAGTTGGAAGATATCAAAGGGTACCGCTGTTACATTCCCTCAAGGGAGGAGGTAATGGATGGGTGGGTGCCGGAGATGAGGAGATGGATTGAAGCCTTTGCTCCCAAGGTTATGTTCGTCCCGGGATGTGGTGTTGGTTTGGATGCAGCTCGCCACGCTATAGGCTTTGAACTTTTCACATATGCAATCTACGATATGCCGGACGAGGTCAACAGAATCTTGACGGAGCATATGGAAGCCAGCAGGAGATACTCTGAGGCTATGGCTGAGTCCCGCCTCTCTCCCCTTGCCTTCATATGGGATGACATTGCGTTCAAAAGCGGGACTATGTATTCCCCTCGCTGGTTGAGAGAAAACTGGTTGCCTCGCCTTCAATACATCATTGAACCCCTCAAAAAAGCCGGTATCAAAGTGATATTCCATTCCGATGGTAACCTCTTGGAGATTGTTGATGACCTCATCTCCGTTGGTGTTGATGGTTTGAATCCTCTTGAACAATTGGCGGGAATGGATTTGGAGCTCTTGAAAAGAAGGTGGGGAGATAAATTGATACTCGTAGGAGGAATTGATTGTAGCCAGCTTCTTCCCTTGGGAACTCCCGAGGAAATAAGGGAAAAAGTGAAATGGGCACTTAAAGTGGCTGCCCCTGGAGGCGGTTTCTTTATCGGTTCCTCATCCGAAATCGTTCCCTCTACCCCATTGGAAAATGTCCTCGCCTTCTATGAGGCAATCAAGGAGTTCGGTAAATACCCGATAAACTTATGACGAGGTGATTTTATGAAATATCTCGCCCTCAGCGCTTTGCTTCTCCTTGCACTTTGGGGAAGTCAATCCAATACTCAAAAGCCGGTCGTTAAGAAGGTCCTCGTTATCAACTTCGACCCGATTATAAGGAGCAAGGGAAACGAGCGTCTCCATAATGTCTTCAAATGGAACGACCCTCGGAAGTTAACGAGGGAATATATCAAGGATTTGGAGGAATGCAGCGGTGGATATGTTAGATATAAAGTAATCCAATGGGTGGATGTGGATGAGTTTCCTCCGAAAATAGATGGTTTCAGGTATACAGAGGAGGAATATCTTAACTGCATCTCGGGGAAATCCGAGTGGCACCAACCAGATGGAGTTGATTACAAGTATATAATAAAGAAGTTTAATATTGCGGAGAGGGTTGATAAAGGGGAGGTAGACGAAGTCTGGCTATGGGGCGCTCCTTATATGGGCTATTGGGAAAGCCTAATGGTGGGCAAGGGAGCTTATTGGTGTAATTCCCCGCCACTAACTGATGTGGATTGCAAGCCCTTTATCATAATGGGCTTCAACTACGAGAGGGGAGTTGGCGAGATGCTGGAGGATTTCGGTCATAGAGTTGAATCCATTATGACGCATATATATGGTAGTTGGGAGGCTAAGGAAACCCATGCATGGAATAGATTTACTTTATATGATAAAGTCGCCCCTGGGAAAGCTGGATGTGGAAATGTGCATTACGCGCCAAATAGCGAGAAGGACTACGATTGGGGGAATAAACGCTATGTGTGGAGCACTTGCGATGATTGGCTAACATATCCCAAGCTGACGGGAAAGAAAAGATTGGTGAACTGCGCTGAATGGGGCAATGGAGATATTCGTCTACATCATAAGTGGTGGTTGAAGCACCTTCCTCGTTCCAAAGGACGGGGACCCGATGGCAAGTTGAATAATTGGTGGTCATATATAGTTAACTCGCCGTTTGAGGATAAAGGAAAATAAATTGAAAAGCTTATAAAGGAATAGGTAGGGGAAGATTAGGATTTGCCTCCTCGTATGCAAGAGCTAATCTGAGAAGATTAGCTTCCTCAAAGGGTTTCCCTATGAATTGAATTCCTATTGGCAAGCCCTGAGAGTCCAAACCAGCGGGGATAGATATTGCGGGAAGAGCGGCGAGATTAACAGGTATAGTGCATATATCGGCCATATACATCTTCAAGGGGTCATCTATCTTCTCGCCTATCTTAAAGGGCGGAATGGGAGATGTTGGACTGACGAGAATATCAAAATTCTTGAAAGCCTCATCGAAGTCCCTCTTTATCAAGGCACGCACCTTGAGTGCTTTCAAGTAATAGGCATCGTAATATCCAGCTGAAAGGGCATAAGTGCCGAGCATTATCCTCCTCTTGACCTCCGCTCCGAAACCCTTATTCCTCGTTTCCATATACATCGGTATTACGCCATCCGCTTCAACCCTCAATCCATACTTCACTCCATCGTATCTTGCAAGATTGGATGAAGCCTCCGAGGGAGCTATTATGTAATAACAAGGAAGGGCATAGGGCAGATGGGGGAGGGAAACCCAATCCACAAGGGCTCCCGCTTCCTCAAGATGTTTTACAGCTTTCAAAACCCCTTCTTTCACTTCCTCCTCCACTCCCTCTCCGAAGAGCTCCTCAACGAGTCCTATCCTCACGCCCTCAACCTTGGGTGAGAGCATCTCCTCAAGAGAAGGAGTGGGAATGGGAGCGGAAGTTGAGTCCATTTCATCGTAGCGAGCGATTATGTGAAATAGGAGAATACAATCCTCAACATTCGCTGTGAGGGGACCTATTTGGTCTAGGCTTGAGGCGAAGGCAACCAGTCCATAACGTGAGACCCTTCCATAAGTGGGTTTGAAGCCGACGATTCCGCAAAAGGAGGCAGGTTGTCTTATTGAACCACCAGTATCTGAGCCAAGAGCTAAGGGTGCCTCTCGTGCGGATACGGCAGCCGCCGAACCGCCCGAGGAGCCACCGGGAACCCTTTTCAAATCATAGGGATTGTGGGTGGGGAAAAAGGCGGAATTCTCCGTTGATGAGCCCATGGCGAACTCATCCATATTCGTCTTGCCGATTATTATCGCCCCTGCCTCCCTTAAAAGCTTTATAACTGTTGCATCATAGGGTGGGACGAAGTTCTCCAAGATGCGAGAGGCACAGGTTGTGGGTATTCCTCTCGTGCAGATGTTATCTTTGATGGCTATTGGGACCCCAGCCAAAAGTCCTACATCCTCTCCACTCATCAGCCTTTCCTCAATCTCCTCTGCTTCCCTCATTGCCTGCTCCAAAGTAAGAGTGATATAAGCCCTAACCTTTGGCTCAACTTCCTCAATCCTCTTTATATATGAGGAGGCAACCTCTTTAGGGCTGACCTCCTTCTTTTTTATCTTCTCTGCAAGCTCCCTTGCGCTCAGATTGAATGATTCCATAGTTCTCCTAATCCTCTATGATTCTCGGAACTATGAAGAAATTGCCATCGCTCTCTGGGGCATTGGCGAGTGCTTCCTCAACGGGAAGGCATTTCCCTGGTTCATCCTCAGCAAAGACGTTTTGTAGGGGGATGATATGGGATAGGGGTTCTACATCTTCCGTAGGCAATTCCTGAAGCTTTGCGAAAGCCTCCAAAATGCGATTCAATTGCTCCGTGAACATTTCCTTTTCTTCCTCAGAAAGGGAAAGACGGGCTAAATAAGCGACATGCTCTACTTCTTCCTTCGTAAGTCTCGGCATCTAAACACCTCCTATTCTGAATTATAACAAAGATATTTTCTTTTAGCATAATTCTTTTTAACTAAATATAATAAGTTTAAAAAACTTGAAGGAGGTATAATCTTATGCAATGGAAAGCGAAATGGATTTGGAGCCACAGCGAAGAGCACCCTAGAAACTATTGGCTTGCTTTTCGCAAAACTTTCAATACGCCTGAGCAATTTGATGAAGCCCATCTGCATATAACAGCCGATTCTCGTTATTTCCTTTATTTAAACGGGGAATTCATCGGCTTCGGACCCGTTCGCTCCTGGCCCTTTGAGCAGTCCTACGATACCTATCCCATTAAGCACTTGCTCAAGCCAGGGGAAAATGTGGTCTCCGTTATAGTCACCCACTACGGGATAGGCACATTTCAATACATTGAAGGGAGAGGTGGATTAATCGCTCAATTGGACTTCCAAAAGGATGGGGAAATAATAGAGAGTGTAGTTAGCGATAGCTCTTGGAAGACCAAGGAACACACCGGCTTTAGAAGAGCTTCGGTGAGGATAAGCTGTCAACAAGCTTGGGCTGAGATTTACGATGCCAACGAATTTGACCCTCGTTGGAATGAGCTTTGCTTTGACGATAGCGATTGGGAGAACGCAATTGAAATCGGTCCCTATGGGACACCTCCCTGGAAATCGTTAATACCCCGTGATATCCCCTTCCTCACAAATGAGCCCATCTACCCAAAGAGGGTTATATCATTAAAAGAGGTAAAGCCTGTAAAGTCTCATATATCCATAGATTTGCGTCCGAATTTTTACCCTGGAGAGTACGATGCAAATGTGAAACAGCATATCGGCTATATAGCAACGGTCATAAAATCGCCAAAGAAAATGAGGGGAAGGATGATAATTCCCTTCGGGATAATGGGTAGGTTTAAATTGAACGGAAAGGAATACCAATTCACGGGAACTAATCAGGTGGAAGTAGAGCTTGAGGAAGGAAATAACTTCTTCCTAATGGATGTAAGCGGCACCTACCATGACCCCTTTGTGAATTTAGCATTTGATTTCCCCGAGGAGGTTTCCTTTCAATCACCTTTAGGGGAGGGAGAGTTCGTTTCCATCGGACCCTTTGCCCAGAGAACTCTTCTTCAGATAGGCTATCCCCAGGAGGACGAATTTAAGCCCCATCCAGATTACGAGAAGGTTTGGAAGATGAAGGAAGCCTCTTCCCTTTCCGAGTTCCAGAATTGGCTGAAGCCGATTTTGCGTGAGCACACCTGCAAGGATGTTGTCTACACCCTCTCAACGCAGAAGACGATATTGAGGGAATTGGATGTTCCCCTTAAATATCAAAATCTCGTTTATGCCAACGATTCCTACACCCAGATTGAGCCATCCGAGGGCGATATTGAGCTGATTGTTGATTTTGGGATTGAGCTCAGCGGTTTTATTGAATTTGAGGTGGAGGCTTCGGCGGGCACGATATTGGATTTCTATGCCTTTGAAAGCCTTCACGATGGCTTCATAGAGGACACCTCTGGACTGCACAATACTCTGCGATATGTTTGTCGGGATGGGCATCAAAGTTATCGTTCCTTCATAAGGCGCGGCTTCAGATATCTGATGGTTACAGTGAGAAATCACAAGTCTCCGGTTAAGATTTACAATATTAAAACCTACCTTGCCACATATCCCGTTGCGGAAGTCGGGACCTTCCACAGTAATGACTATATGCTCAATAGAATATGGGAGATATCAAAGCATACCGAGAGACTTTGCATGGAGGATACTTATGTTGACTGCCCTGCCTACGAGCAGACATTCTGGGTGGGCGATGCGAGGAACGAGTCTCTAATAAACTACACTACATTTGGTGCCTACCCCTTATCCAAACGCTGTTTGAGGTTGGTTCCTAAATCCCTTTATCGTTCTCCCCTCCCGGAATCCCAAGTTCCCAGCGGATGGCAAAACATCCTCACTGCTTGGACAATACTCTGGATGCTGGCCTGTAAGGAATATTATCTTTTCACCGGCGAGAGGGATTTCCTGGAGGAGATTTATCCCTATCTCATTCAAACCGCGAGGAATTTCAAGCAGTTCATAAACGATAAGGGCTTACTTGATATTTTCGCTTGGAATATGCTTGATTGGGCGCCGATGGACACGCCGACAAGTGGGGTTGTTACTCATCAAAACGCCCTATTGGTGAAAGCTTTGAGGGAGACCGCTGGGATAGCACAAATTTTGGGGGAAAACGAGGATGAGAAGTTTCTGCTTGAATTTTCCGAAAGTTTGATGAAAGCGATAAACGAGCATCTTTGGGATGAGAATCGGAAGGCTTATATTGACAGCATTCATAGCGATGGAACTCGCTCAAGCGTCTTCAGCCTGCAAACCCAAGTCATCGTTTTCCTAACTGACTGCGCTCCTGAAGAGAGAAGGAAAATAATTGAGGGATATCTCCTCAATCCACCCGAAGATTTCGTGAAAATTGGCAGTCCCTTTATGTCTTTCTTCTATTTTGAGGCTTTAGCTAAGATAGGGAAGATAGAGAAAATCCTTGAGGAAATCAGGGAGAAATGGGGGCTGATGCTCGACTATGGCGCAACTACCTGTTGGGAAACATTCCCCGGCTCCTTAGATTGGCTTGGTAAGAAGCTCACGAGAAGCCATTGCCACGCCTGGTCAGCAGCACCTGCCTTCTTCCTCCCTACCCATATCCTTGGTGTTAAGCTGATTGAGCCCGGTTTCGCGAGAGTTCTAATTGAACCCAATCTCTGCGATTTGAAATGGGTAAAGGGCACGATTCCAACGCCTCTGGGGAGAATAGAGGTAAGCTATAAAGTAAGCGATGATACATTTATAGCTGATATAAAACTTCCAAGGGGATGCACCGCGGAAGTCAAATTCCCCCGGAATCTGAGAAAATTCATCCTGAATGGCAAACAAGTAGATGGAGAAAGCATAACGATAGGAGGTTAGAGGGATGAAATTCACAGGGCAAATACTCCTTCTCTCTTTCCTCTGTCTTCTCGCCTTCCCCCAAAAAGGTATAAAAATAATGAACTACAAGTTTGGGGAGATAGTTCGTTATCCAGTAGTCCTACTGAAGGGAGAAGTTGTAGATAAAAGGGCAAGCGAGATAGTGGTTGTAAATAAGTCATCTTATAAGAGAACAAGAACGATGCTTGGGGTAGTCCATAAGGGGAAGTTCAAAGTGCTTGTAGAATTAGTTCCCGGAAACAACAGCCTTGTTTTGCGCTCTGGCTCCTCAAGAATAATTTTCAAGCTAATATATAAGCCCCAAACGAACCCATATTATGTTAGGATAATCTATTTCACCGATATATCGGGAGATACGCGCTATCAAACCCAGTTTCCCGATGACCCACAGGATTATAGAGGGAAATTGGATACAATGGCGAAGCTTCTCCAGACATTCACTGCGGAGAAGCTTCACGACCTCGGCTTTCCGAGAAAAACCTTCAATTTAGAGTTTGATGAAAATGGCGATGTTGTGGTTCATATCCTCAAGGGGAGCAAAAGCAAGGAGGAATATTGGAAGATGGATGGTGGAGAAATTTATGGAGAGATATATAACGAGATTGAGAAGCAGATGCCCGACCCTTATGCCAAGAACCTCGTTGTTCCAGCCTTCACCTATTTTGACCCCTCAACCCAAAAGGTATACGCCCATCTTGCTTTAGGCGGTGGCAACCTCGCAGTTATGGGAGGAATAGACCTCTTCACTTGGCCAAATAATCTTAAAGAAGTGCAAAGGGTTTTTATGGATGCAACGCCCATTGATACGAGCAAGGTCTTCAGTGATTCGATTTGGCGGGATACGGTATGGGCTTGTGCCTCCACAACTATAGGCGCTGCCCTTCACGAGCTTGGACATACCTTCGGGCTTCCCCATAGCACAGACCCTTACGATATTATGTCCCGAGGCTTTGATTACTTCACGAGAGTTTTCACCCTCGTTGAATCCCCTCATGCTCGCAGGTCTGAAAGCTACGAATTCAAAGAGGAAGAGGAAGCACATTGGGCACCGATAAATGTTGAGGCTATGCTGGCAAGCAGATGGTTCGCCCTTGATAAGAGGGAATGGAAAGATGAGAAGGCAATGGATGTTTACATTGATAGGGATAGGTTGGCTCTAATCGCTCGTTGCGATTACGGCTTGAAGTTCTTTGGATTCGATTACAAGGGCGAGTCCAACTTTTATGTCCCTCTCTTCAAAGAGAGCTTGAATAAAGAAGTGTTGGTTCCCTTGCGGGAGTTAGGGAGAAAAATAGGCTCTATTAAAGATGTTAATATCCGCATATTTGATGGAGAGGGAAACGATTTCTATTACGGGTTGGAAGGTCTTTTGGTTGCTCCTTGTGTCCAGAATTGGCAGTTCGCAAGTCAAACAATTGATTGGAGAGATTACAATTCCTTCCCTTCTCTTTCCGATGAGAAATTAAGGGAAATAGAAAGAGCAGCGAGTTCATCGCCTTTGGTTCGCTTCCCCGGTCCAATAATTGATTTCACAAGGGTATTCAAATCCAGGAAGGAACACATTGCTGGCTACGCCTTCCGGCGAATCAATAGCGATTCCCCTCGCAGGATAAGAATCCTTACAGGGAGCGATGATTCGTTGAGGATTTGGCTGAACGGAAAGCTTGTAAAAGATGTTCTAACTCTCCGGGGTGTTCGTCCCGACGAAGATTCAACCGAGGTTGACCTGCAGGAGGGGGAGAATCGCCTCTTGGTTGAAGTAGACAACTGGGAAGGCGGATGGGGATTGATTTTGAGATTTGAGGACGAGAGCGGGAAGAAGCTCTTCTTGAGTGATGATGGAAAGCTTATCCCCTGGGATGAATCAAGGGATAGGGTAATTCATTCCCTTCTCATTGGCCCTTGGGTGAGGAGATGGCGTTTCTCTAAAATTACGAAGGAGTGGAAGGATAAGAAAAGCTTCCCGGCAATAAGCGAGGAAGAATTGGAGACAATAATCTCCTCTGCCCTATCTCAGCCTTTGATAGAGATAAACCCCGGGGATGCTTTCGTTGATTTTGCAAAATATTATGGCGAACTGGGCAGGACGACTGATGTGGCTGGTTATGTTGTGAGGGAAATCTACAGCGATGAACCGATAAAGTTAAAGATATTCGCTGGAAGCGACGATGCAATGCGCATATGGGTCAATGGAGAGCTTGTGCAAGAGGTTCTGGCTCTCAGAGGGGCGAGGAGGGACCAGGATTCCTGTATAGCCCAGCTGAGGACGGGGAGGAACCTCATCCTCGTTGAGGTAGCGAATGGTGGCGGAGACTGGGGGTTATTCCTCCGGCTTGAAGACGAGAAGGGGAACGACCTCTTCCTCAGTGACGAAGGAAAGCTGGAGAAGCTTTAGGGCTTAAGCCCCTCGCCAGTCGAAGACGACGCCGAGATATTCCTCGGGATTATCCCTCAAGCCCAAATATGCCTCCCTGCATTGTTCCGGCTTGAGGAGATGCGTCAAGAGAGGTTCAACTTTCAGCTTTCCTTGAGCGATTAATGATAGATTAATCCTTGCATTTCTTTCCACGCTATGCTTCTGACGCTCGTATTTAGGCCAGCCCAGGCGGAAGAAGTCCTTCCTCTCATCCCTAACGGGATATCGCCATTCGTGGGCTCCCTTATAAGTTATACAGCCGAACTCTGACAAATGGATTCGCTCCAAGAGCTCTGTGACATTCATCTCATGGGGCCTTTGGAAAAAGGAGCCCAAGAGGATGACTTCCCCGTAGGGAGCGGCGTATTTCCAAGCCGTTGCCGAGACTTGAGGACTGCCTGTAGCATCAACAACGATTTCACAACCCTCTCCCTCCGTCAATTCTCTAACTGCTTCCTCAGCGTCTACCTCGCTTGCATTTATCGTCTTCTCAATCCCGCATGCTCTTGCCACTTCTAAGCGTTTTCTAACTTTGTCTACTCCTATCACATCACAACCAGCCAAGCTGAAGAGCTGAGCACAGAGATTTCCCACCAATCCCATACCAATTACTGCAACCCTATCCCCCAATTCAGCCGAGCTAACCCTTAAAGCGGTTATGGAGACATCCGCCATTCTGGCGAAAACTGCTTTTAAAGGGTCAAGACCTTCAGGAATCGGGACGGTTATCACCTGCGCCCGCGCATAGCTTGCGTGATTGCTATGGGTTAGGATTATATCGCCTTCCTTTAACCCTTCAACCTTCTCACCCACAGCTATGACCTCACCTATCATCCCATAGCCTGGGCGGAAAGGGAAGCGAGCCCATTTAGCGGTTCCAGCAAGGCAGGATAGCTCCGTTCCAGCGCTTATAACACTTACGATTCCCTTGATGATTACATCATCGGGAGCGGGAGTTGGGTCGAAATCTAATTCCTCAAGCTCAACTTCGTTCGCTCTAGGGAAGAGAATTTGTTTCGCCTTGAGCATTTCTATCCCTCCTTTCATGTTTAAAACAATTTTAACGAGAAAAATTCGCTACGCAATTATTCGCTTTGAAATCGAAAAGTAGAAAGGAAACCAACTACCAATGCGAGCCCGCCGAAGGCGGGCGTGCCTATCTCCTATTTAAAAAACAGAAAATTACAAAATGATTAGCCCCTTGGGATAACAGAGTAAAGGCGAGAAGGAATTAGGGGTGGTTCATCGTCATATACAAGTTATACGAGAAATTTTTCTTCAAATTTTCCGTTGTTTTTTTATAATAAAATCGGAGTGTGATGATTTATGAGAAACTTAAAGTTCTTTCTCCTATCATTCCTTGCTATCATCGCCCTTTCTCAAGGGCTAAATGAACCGTTTGATTATTTCGCCTTCCCCACTACCGTTGTGGGGACGAAGGACTGCAAAGCTGCATTTGAGATAACCCCAGAGGGCTATCTTTTCTCCGGGCGCGCCGAGATGGCTTTCCTCTGGGGAGAGAAAATGGAACCGCTTGAGAAAAGGGTCAAGACCCTTTATAAGGGTTGGCTTCCCATCGTTCAGTATTCGCTCTTGAAGGGAGATTTCTCACTCTCGTTTGAATTCTTTGCTGATAACCCTTTTATCGAGGAGGATAACCCCGTTGCGTTCGTTGATTTGAGGATAAAGAACACAGGAGAAAAGGAAAAATCGGATATTTTCTGGATTGGGATAAGATTCTCGGGAGTGGGGCATAGGATACCCAAAATAGATTTCTCGCCAAATTTCCAATACGAATATAAAGATGGACTCGTCTTCCGTGACGGGAAGCTCCTCTGCATTTTGCCTCCCGCAGATATAGTGAAAAGGATGGAAGCCAAAAGGGAAAGCGATTTCGCCCTCCTTCTTGGCTACATCATCAAGCTCCCACCCCAAAAAGAGAAAAGGTTCAATTTTGAGATGCTTCTTTTCCCCGCTCCACCCGAAAGACTTGACGATTTCAAGATTGAAATTGATAAGGCAAGGAAAAGGGTGGTGGCTTTTTGGGAGAATCTGTTAAGGAAAGGGGCTTGGCTTGAGGTTCCAGAGAAGAAAGTGGTGGATACTTATCGGGCGAATCTCGTCTATCTCTTCATAGCGAGGGAGAAGAGTGGCGAAGATTATATTCAGAAAGTGAACAAATTCCAATACGATGCATTTTGGTTGAGAGATGGAGCTTTTGAAGTGAGAGCTCTCGATGCGTGGGGATTTCCTTTTGAGGCAGAGAGGTCTGCTATTTACTTTCTTAAATATCAACGACCGGATGGGTTGTTTATTTCCCAAGAGGGGCAGCTTGACGGTTGGGGACAGGCGCTTTGGACATTCGGTCAGCATTTTCGCCTAACGGGAGATAAAATCTTCGCCAGGAAGGTTTATCCCGCGGTGAGAAAAGCGATGAATTGGCTGATTCAAACTCGGGAGGAAACAAAGAAACAGGGAGGGTTGGGAAGGGGACTTCTCCCCGCTACCCATCCCCACGATAACGAAAACGTCTATGGGCATATCATCGGAAACGATTTCTGGGCTTATCAGGGAGTTTTAGAAGCGATAAATATGGCGAGGGAACTTGGAGAAAACGAAGATGCAGAACTTTTCGCCAGGGAGGCGGAGGATTATAAGAAGAGCATCTTAGAGAATTTAGAGCAAGCAACGAAAACGACAAACGGGTATATCCCGCCTTCCTTGGAAGGCAGAGGTTTTGATTGGGGAAATTTGAAATCCGTATATCCCTGCAGGGTTCTTTCACCCTGGGACCCCAAAGTGACCGCAACAATTAAGAAAGTAAGGGAACAGAATTTCAACGAGGGCTTGATGACTTATGCTAATAGAGATAACCTCCATGGCTATATAGGGATAGATATTCCCCAGACCGAGCTTATAAGGGGGGAAAAGGAAAAGGTCTTGGATGCCTTTTATTCCCTTCTCCTTCACACGACCTCAACCAACGCGGGTTTTGAGATGTGTTCAGCGAGTTCCAGGGATTTCGGCGGAAATCTCACGCCTCACGGATGTTTTGCTGGGAAGTTCTTGGACCTCTTGAGAAATATGCTCGTAAGGGAGGAGAATAACGAACTTCATCTCTTCTCATGCCTTCCTCAAGCCTGGATTAAGGAAGGAGAATGGATTTCCTTCTTAAACGCACCCACAAACTTCGGTTTCGTTTCCCTCTCAATGAAGATTTTACCCGATGGCGCTGAACTCTGGATTCGCTCAAGTTGGAGGAAGCCACCGGAAAAGATTGTCATTCACGCTCCAGTTGGCTATCGCTTTCCCCAAGGGGAAAGCATAGAGGTCCCACCTGATACGAAATGGATAAAATTGATTTGGAAAAAGGAGAAAAACGTTAGTTTGGACTATGAGAAAAAGGTAAGGGAGTATCTTGAATACAGAAAGAAGGAAGAGGAAAGAAAGGAAAGGGAATTGAGGGAGAAAATTGAAAAAGCAAAAGCGAAAGACAAGGGGAACCTGGCTTTGGGGAAGAAAGTCTCCGCTTCATCCTATGAACCCAATTCTTTTCCCTTAAACGCGGTTGATGGAGATGATTCCACTTATTGGGGAGCTTCTCCTTTTCCTCAATGGCTCTTAGTTGACCTTGGAAAGGTGGAGAAAATATCAAGGATTTTGCTGAAAACATTTTGGGATGGGCAAAGATTCTACCATTACGAGATAGAGGTATCGGAGGATGGGGAGAAATGGGTAAAGGTTGGTGAGAAGAAAGACGATAAAGTGGCAACTTCAGAAGGAGAAGTTTACGAATTTCCTTCCCTTAATGCGAGATTCGTTAGGGTGAATATGCTTTACAATTCCGCAAATATCGGTGTTCATATAGTGGAATTGAAGATATATAAATAAACCGCTGAAAGGACGGGATTGAACAAGGGGAGCTGAATCTTAGAGCGGCAAGAAACGACCTGAAAAGTTGGATTTGTATTAAGAGTATATGGCCGAGCGTTATAGAAGCCCCCTTAGAAGTCTCGATGTTATGGAATTATACACAAAATTGACGGGACTGAATTTTTAAGTTAAGATTAAAAGATATGCGTGTTTTATTTTGTGCTTCGGAAGCTTTCCCTTATGCTAAGACGGGAGGACTCGCTGATGTCGCGGGTGCTCTCCCTAAAACCCTTGCTCTGGAAGGACTTGAAGTTATGCTTGCTCTTCCAAAGTATAAGCAGGTCGGTTATCTCGGAGAGGAGAGGATAAATATAGGCGATAGGGAACTTCTCGCTGTTGGGGAGAAGCCAGGCGAGGCAATAGAGGGGGTAAAGACGCTTTTCATCAGACAAGATGAGCTCTATTTAAGGGATTCCCTTTACGGCTATCCCGATGACGCGGAGAGATTTATTTTCTTCTCCAAAGCGGTTCTATCTTTAATTAAAAAATTGGATTGGAAACCCGATGTCATCCACTGCAACGATTGGCAGACGGGTTTAATCCCTGTTTACTTAAAGACGACTTTAAAGGAGGATAGCTTCTATAAGGATATCTCAACCATCTTTACCATCCACAATTTAGCCTATCAGGGTAACTTCCCACCTCAAACCTTGCAATTAGCGGGATTGCCTTGGGAGCTTTTCACTTTTGATAAACTGGAATTTTGGGGAAATTTCTCTTTTATGAAGGGTGGAATTCTCTACAGCGATTTGATAACCACCGTATCACCTCGCTACGCTGAGGAGATAAAAACACCCGAGTTTGGAGCAGGGATGGAAGGAGTCCTTGCCTATAGAGGGGATAGATTAAGGGGTATACTCAACGGGATTGATTACGAGGTCTGGAATCCCGCAAAAGATGATTATCTCTTCGTTCCATACGATTCCCATTCATTAGAGAAAAAGAGCGAAAACAAACATTTTCTTCAAGGCGAAGTTGGGCTCCCGAAAAAGGAAGTGCCCATGATAGGGATGGTTTCCCGCCTTGCTCCCCAGAAAGGCTTTGATATACTTTTATCAGCGATTGACGACTTACTGGAGAGGGATTTACAAATGATAATCCTGGGTATGGGGGAAACGGAGATAGAAGAGGGGTTAAAAGAAAAGGCGGAAAAACATAAAGAGAAAATGAAGGTCTTCATAGAATTCAACGAGAAACTTTCTCATCAAATTTACGGTGGATGCGACATCTTCTTAATGCCCTCTCTTTACGAACCCTGCGGTTTGGGGCAGATGATTGCTATGAGATATGGAACGGTTCCGGTGGTCAGGGAAGTTGGTGGATTAGCGGATAGTGTGAAGGAGTTTGACCCAGCGAAAGGAGAGGGAACCGGGTTTTTGTTTAAAGAATATTCCCCTCAGGCGTTGTCAGATGCGGTCTCAAGGGCTTTGAAATTTTACAAAAACAAAAATATCTGGCGGAAGATACAGGAAAATTGCATGAAGATGGATTTTTCCTGGCGGTCTTCAGCAAGGAAATATGTTGAGACTTATAAAGAAGCGATAAAACTACGAAAGAGGGAGGAACGATGAGAAGACTGATAATTTTCGCGATGATACTTGGTGCATTTATCCTTGCAGGTTGTGGGAGGAAGGTTGTAGCAGTTGTGAATGGGGAGAAGATCACAAAAGAGGAGTTGAGGAACGAAGCGGAAAAAGTAGCTGGTAGGGATGTTTTAGTAAATCTAATAAGGGAAAAACTCATCTTGCAAGCTGCCAAGAAAGAGGGGGTTTATCCCTCAAATGAAGAGGTGGAAAAGGAATTGGAATTTAGAAAGAGGGAAAACCCCAACTTTATGCAAGACCTTGAGAAGCAGAATATGACATTAGAAGAGTATAAAAAGCAACTCATTCAGAGCCTAGCCGAGATAAATCTAATAACGAAGGGGATCACTGTAACCGATAAAGAGATAGAAGAAGCCTTTAAGAAATATAAGCCTATGCTGGATAGAGTGAGGTTAAGGTGGATAGTAAATGTGAGCGAAGAGGAGATAAAGAAGGCTAAAGAAAAGTTAGCTGCGGGTGCGTTCTTTGAAACTGTTGCAAAGGATTCTTCTCAGGATACGACTACTAAGGAAAAAGGTGGAGATATGGGATATGTTTCCCTTGGGCAACTTAGAACGCTTAGCCCCAAGATAGCGGATTTAGCAATGACCCTACCCTTGGGCAAGGTAAGCGATATCATAAAGATATCAAATGCATATGTTATAATCAGGGTAGAGGACCGACGCATAGCTACTTTGGATAGTTGGAAGGATTTCCTGAGAAGAAGCGTTATGCTGGAGAAAGCTAATAAGGAAGGAAGGGCGGAAAAAGTCCTAAAGCCCATCTTTGAGAAGGCAACGATAGAGATAAAAGACCCACTTTATAAGGGATTGGAAACAGACATAGTGCCCCTCCCCTTGCCTTGACCTATTTTATCACTTGACTACCCCAACGGAAAATTTTAAAAATTTATTTGGTATGCCTGAGAAAGCCAAAATAGCCAATAAGGAAAGATTACAGAGGGAGAGATTCCTCGCTGCCCAGCAAGGAGATAAGGCAACGAGGGACGCCCTCGTTGAGGAGAATATTGGTCTCGTGCATAAATGGGCACGGAGATACTACCGCTATGCCCAATCCATTCCCACAGTTACCTATGAGGATATCTTCCTTGAGGGAGTATATGGATTGATAAAGGCGATAGATAAGTATAAGCCCCAAAAGGGCAGTTTTTCCACCTATGCGACGATATGGATAAAGCAATCTATTAGGCGTTTCCTTCAGAAGGAAAAAGCGCAGTTGAAAGGGAGGGGTTATCTCCCTGTGCAGGAAGACGAAGAGGAACAAATGACGCTTGAGGATATGCCCGCTGAGGAAGAAGAGCTCCCGTCCTCGGATTTAGAGAGCTTGCAAAGAAAAATAGAATACGCTCCCATTCCTCAGCGCTCAAAGGACATTTTGAGGATGTATTTCCTTGAAGGCTACTCTTTAAGGGAAATAGGAGAGAAAATCGGTCTTTCCAAAGAGAGGGTTAGACAATTAATAAAAGAGGACGGAAGGAAAGTTCTAGAGGAATAGGTTTGGAGGTGTCAAGGGTTATGGGTTTGGAGGAGAAAATAAAACGGAAAGAAGCAAAGGTAGCGATTATCGGGGCGGGTTATGTTGGCTTACCACTTGCTATCGCTTTTGCCGAGGAGAAGTTCATGGTCTTCGCCATAGATAAAGACGAGGAAAAGGTGATGAAGCTCAAAGCAGGTGAATCGTATATTGAAGATGTAACCAGCGAGCAGGTTAAATCCGCTTTAGATAGCGGATTTTTGAATCCCACTACCTCCGACGATGTTCTCGCCCAGGCTGATGCAGCCATAATTACTGTTCCCACGCCCGTTAAACGACATAAGGACCCAGACCTTTCATATATAGAAAAAGCGGCGGATTCGGTTGCAAAGCATATCCATTCCCCAATGTTGATTTCCCTTGAAAGCACTACTTATCCCGGCTCGACCGAAGACATTTTATTGCCACGGCTTAGTAAAGCTAATCTTAAGGTAGGGAAGGATTTTTTCCTCGTTTTTTCCCCTGAAAGGATAAATCCCGGGGACAAAGAGCATACATTGAGAAAAATTCCCAAAATAGTGGGTGGGGTTACGCCCAAATGCACCGAGATGGGATACCTGCTATATAGCCAGATAATTAATAAAGTCATACCTGTATCAAACGCGAAGACCGCTGAGATGATAAAGCTTTACGAAAATGCCTATAGATACATCAATATAGCCTTTGCAAATGAGATGGCTATTGTCTGCAGGAAATTGGGGATAGATATCTGGGAGGTTATAGAGGGAGCGAAAAGTAAAGGATTTGGCTTCCAGGCCTTCTATCCCGGTCCGGGAGTGGGGGGACACTGCATTCCAGTTGACCCCCATTATCTAAGATGGCACCTCAAGGGGATAGACCACAATGAGCTACTTTTGGAAGTAGCCGATTCCATAAATATGGGAATGCCAAGCAAGATATTGGAAATCCTGATAGATGTCCTCAACGAAGAGGGAAAGCATTTAAATGGTTCAAATATCCTTATACTTGGAGTTACCTACAAGAAGGATATCGCGGATTTAAGGGAATCCCCTGCGGTAAAATTGATGGACCTTTTAGTGGAGAAGAAGGCGAATTTGGCCTATTCTGACCCTTATATCACCAAGATTCCCGAGCGTGATTACATTCGTAAGGATTTAAACGAGGAAACTTTAGCCTGGGCGGATGTCGTCGTCTTGACCACTGACCACTCTTCTTTTGACTATCAATGGATAGCGGATAATTGCGCTTGCATACTGGACACCCGGAACGCTTTCAGGGGAGTGAAGAACTGCCGTGCAAAGATATACAGACTTTAAAATTAAACCCATAGGAGAAGATGATAGAGGGAGGTTTTGAGCTCTTTCAGAAGCTTAGCGAGGATTCCCTGACAAGCACCTACGAAATCAAAAAAGAGGGAAAGAAATATTATTTAATAGTCTTCAAGCCTCCTCTGGAGGAAAAAACGAAGGAAGCTCTCCTTGAAATCGGAGAGAAATTGAAAAGAATAACCCAACCAAACCTTCTTGCCCTCATAGATATCCACCAGGAAGATGACAAGATTTTCCTCATTTACGAGGAAGCAAGAGGAATGTCACTAAAGGAGCGCTTTAAGCTTCTCGCCCCATTTAACCCTTCTGTGGCTGTTGATACCGCAATTGCTATAGGAGAAGCTCTTTCTGCTCTGCATAAGTCGGGGCTGGCTCACGGAGACTTGCACCCGGGTAATGTGGTGGTAACCCCGGAAGCGCATGTAAAGGTTTTAAACGCAGGCATTTTCATACCCTTTCAAGAGCAAATAAAGAAGGGAGACTTCGCCTCGCTTATGCTTAGAGCTCCCTATACAGCTCCCGAGATAGCGGGCGGTTCTCCTCCTTCTCCTCAAACTGATATCTATTCCCTTGGTGCGATACTCTTTGAAGCCCTCACAGGTTCCCCTCCATTTGAGGGGCCAGACCCATTGGCTATAGTGGTAAAGCAAAACAACGAACCTGCCCCATCCCCGAAAAAACTGAATCCTGGCATCCCCAGAGCACTTGAAGGTGTCGTTTTAAAGGCGCTCCAGAAGGATTTGGATAAAAGATATTCAACCATAGACCAAATGTTGGGAGATTTAAAGGAAATTAGGGAGGCACTTCGTTATGGCTATTCCTTGAATTGGTCTCCTATGGATGAAGAGGGAAGGATAGGACGACCGAAGATAGAGGTAGAGAGGGAAACACCTTTCATAAGGAGCGCTGTCTTAATAATCTGGAGTTTGATAGGTTTGGCGCTAATTTTTCTTTTCTTATACGCCTTCCTCGGTTTAGGAATCCCGCAAGAGGTGGTTGTTCCAGACCTATCAAGGAAAGGTTTAGAGGAAGCAAGAACGCTTCTCTTGCAGAATGGTTTGAAATTGGGTGATATATTGGAGAGGGAAAACGAGGAAATACCGGCAGGATATATAATTTCCACTCAACCTCCCGCAGGGAGTTTGGTTAGGAAGGGAAGAAGGATTGATATAATCGTCAGCACGGGTGCTCCTTATGTCGTTATTCCCGATTTACGCTCCCTTGATGAGGAGAGGGCTAGGAAGCTGTTGAGCGATTTGGGCTTAGCGGTGGGGGATGTGAGCTATGTAGCAGATAGATATATACCTTTCGGACAGGTAATCTCGCAATCTCCTGCTCCCAATAGCAGGGTAGCTAAAGGCACAGCTGTTTACTTAAAGGTTAGCTTAGGTCCTCCCGTAGAAGCTACTCCACCATCTGTGTCGCAGGTTCCTTCTGAGGGAGAGAAAAAGAGCGCTACAGTGCGTTTTGTTGTTCCTGATAAAGCGGAAAGCCACAAGATAACGATTGAAGTTGAAGACGCAGAGGGAATTCATACCGTTTATGATAATGTCCATAAGCCTGGCGATTTAATAGACCAGCAAGTGGAAGGTGTAGGGACGGAAGTAACGATAAGAGTGTATATAGATGAGAATCTGGTCAAGGAAGAAGTATTAAAATGATAGAGCTCTCCGCCTCAATTTTATCTGCGGACCAGGGTGATTTGCGTGGGGAAATAGAGGGAATAAAAACGGGGATAGATTCCCTCCATTTTGATATAATGGATGGACACTTTGTCCCCGAGATAAGCTTCGGCGCTAGTTTAGTGGAGTCCCTGAGAAATTATTTCTCTCTCCCTTTCTATGTTCATCTCATGGTTGAAAAGCCGGAAAAACATATACACAGATTTGCCCTGGCAGGAGCAGATGCGATTTATATCCACCTTGAATCCACACCACATCTTCATAGGGCATTGGAAAAAATAAAGGAAAAGGAGCTGAAGGCTGGAGTTGCTCTCAATCCCGCAACTCCCCTTTCCTCTTTGGAGGAACTATGGGATATGATAGATCTTCTTCTCATAATGACCGTCAATCCCGGCTATGGTGGGCAAGAGCTTTTGCCCTTCACATTGAATAAGGTTGCTAAGGCTAAAAGGATTATCTCCGAAGGAGGATATGCAACGAAGATAGCGGTTGATGGGGGGATAAATAATATAACAGCCAAGCAAGCAAGGGATGCCGGGGCTTCTATTTTGGTTGTCGGTTCCTATATTTTTCAAAGTGAAGATCCCTTAAAGGCTCTTATTGAGCTTAGAGAAAGCTTGAAAGGCTGAGGACGATTAGAATGGCTGTTTCGCTGGTTTATTCTCCTCGCTATTTGTTGCATAACAGAGGAATAGAGCACCCGGAATCACCCCAGAGGTTAGCTGTGCTCGTTCGCAGATTGCAGAACTCTCCCCTTAAAGACTATCTTAAATGGGAAGACCCCTTTGAAGCGAGCGATGAAGACCTCTTACGAGTTCATACTAAATCATACATAAATTTAATCAAGACTCTCTCATTTATGGGTGGAGGCTGGCTTGATAATGACACATTTGTCTCTTCTGCCAGCTTCAACATCGCAACCCTTGCGGTAGGTGGGGCAATGAGGGCTTTTGAGCTCGCTATAGAAGATGGAATCCACTCTTTCGCGCTCGTTCGCCCTCCCGGACATCATGCCTCTCAGGACAGGGGAGCGGGATTCTGCATCTTCAATAACATAGCTTGTGGCGTGAGATATGCTCAAGAAAAACTCGGCATTGAAAAGGTCCTAATAGTGGATTGGGATTTGCATCACGGCAATGGAACGCAGGATATGTTTTACGAAGATGCTAGCGTTCTCTATTTTTCCACCCATCAATATCCCTGGTATCCTGGAACGGGGCAAGTTGATGAAATAGGGAAAGGAGATGGGAAAGGCTTCACGGTGAATGTTCCTCTCCCAGCAGGCTGTGGCGATGACGAATATATCAAGGTATACGAAGAGATACTTCCGCCACTTGTGAGGAGATTTTCCCCTGACTTAATCGCCGTCTCCGCGGGATTTGATGCCCATTTCGCTGACCCTTTAGGTGGTATGTTTCTCTCACCATTCGGATATGCTTCTTTAACGAGGATTTTAAAGCAACTTAACGAAGAACTAAACAAGAAGGGCATCGTTTTTCTTCTCGAAGGAGGGTATAATGCTGATGGGCTCTACACCAGTGTTGAAGCTGTTATTGGGGAGCTGTTGGATGTGAAATTGCCGATTTCAAGGAGCGAGCATAAAGCAAGCGAATCTGTTCGCTCAAGGGTAAATCTAATAATATCCGAGGTGAAAAACCTCCATTCACTTTAATTTAAAATAAGCGAGTGAAATAGAGAAAGAAAATGAGGAGGCTCCACAAAGTCAGCGTTAATTCAATAACTCGCTCCAAGCTCCAAACTCACCTCCTTAAGGAGCTCTAAAGGAACATCCTCACTAAGGAAGGCTTCGCCCAATCCCTTAAGAAGCACAAATCGGATTTTCCCCTCTTTAGCTTTCTTATCCCATACCAAACCTTCAATTATCCTCTCAACTCTGATAGGAAATTTAATTTTCAGCGGTAAACCGTAAGAAGAGAGGATAGATTTAAGCAAGGATACATCTTCTTGGGAAAGCAAGCCCATCCTTCTGGAAAGTTCGCTCGCGAAGACCATTCCAATGGATATTGCCTCCCCATGCAAAAGCCTGAACCCGCTTTCTCTTTCCAAGATATGACCGATTGTATGTCCAAAATTAAGCTGAGCCCTTATCCCTAATACATCTTCTTCATCCTTCTCTACATAATCAGCCTTAATTTTAATGCACCTTTTCACTATTTCCGTCAATATAGCATCATCTTTTCCCTTTATCTTTTCCTCCTTCTCTTTGAGCAATTCCAAAAGTTCCCTATCCCTTATTGCCCCATACTTTATAACCTCAGCCAACCCATTTCTATATTGTCTGGGAGAGAGAGTTTGAAGAAATGAGACATCCACTAAAACGAATCTCGGTTGATAGAAGAAACCTAACAAATTCTTTCCTTTTGGATGGTCAATAGCGACTTTTCCTCCTATTGATGCGTCAACCTGGGCGAGGAGAGTGGTGGGTATTTGTAAGAAGTTCAACCCACGCATATATGATGCTGCGACGAAGCCTGCTAAATCCCCTATCATTCCTCCTCCAAAAGAGGCAAGCCACCATCCCCTATCAACCTTGCTATCAGCAAGCTCATTCCACAATCTCCTCGCGGAGGCAAGATTCTTTGACCTTTCACCCGGCTTAACTTTAAGAAACAAATAGTTTATCCCCTCTCTTTCCAATATCTCCCTCAACATCCCTCCCCAGAGGGCTTCCACCCTACCATCAGCTATTATCGCTAAGTGTCTACACTTCCTTTCCTTAAGCCACTCCCCAAGAACCTCTATTGTATTCCAGCCAATGAGAATTGGATAACTTCTTTTCCCTAAATTAACGAATATTATCTCGCTCACTTCCTAAGACCTCCTCCATTAGCCATTTGAAAAATATATTTCTCTTTTTCCGCAACATTTTACGTTCCACGGAGAAATCTTTTTTCCAAAGACGAACCGCAGCAGTGAGGCTCACCGAAGCGTTATTATCCTGCAGCAAGCTTTTTAACTCCTCTTTCTTCTCTTCAAAAGCTGATTTAACCCACCTAACCTCGGGTGTTTGACCGGAAGGAATGGCTTCACCTTTAAGATAATCTAAAAGTCTCCCTACATACTTGACGCAATCGCGAATAGACATGTATGAAGTATCAAGGAAGGCGTCGGCTTTCAAGTAATTGGGGAATCTCTTTCTCAAAAGGGATTCTATCCTCTGAAGCTTGTCCTCCCCTTTGAGCAAAGGTCTGGTATCGTCATACTTCAATCTTCTTAGAATAACCTTTGGAGTAGAAAGAAGGCAGAGGAGGAATCCTTTTTCTCTCAGTGCGAGCAAATTGCTTTCCCTCTGCAAAGCTCCTCCTCCAACCGCGATGATTCCCCCTTCCTCCTTGCTGAATTCCCTTATCATCTCCTCCTCCAAATCTCTGAAATGTCCCTCTCCCATCCGAGAAAATATATCCACTATCTTCATTCCCGTCCTCCTCTCTATCTCGTCGTCAATATCAACGAAAGGAAGGGAATGTATCGAGGCGAGCGCTTTGCCTATCGTAGTTTTTCCTGTCCCCATAAAACCGCATAAAACGAGGTTCCTCAAACCTTCTTCAACCTCTCAAGATAATTCTCATAAGACCTCTTCATATCTTTCAGGCAATCCCCTCCGAACTTCTCAAGGAAAGCATCAGCGATTATCCAAGCGGTCATAGCTTCCCCTATAATTCCCGCAGAGGGAATAACGCATACATCCGCCCTTTCCTTATGGGCGGGGGCGGATGATTTGCTCTTTAGGTGAACGGAGTGGAGGGGTTTCGCAAGAGTAGGGATAGGTTTCAACGCTGCCCTTATGATTATTGGCTCTCCATTGCTAACCCCTCCTTCTATGCCTCCTGCCCTATTAGTTATGCGGAAGAACCCCTCTCTTTTATCGTAGAAAATCTCGTCGTGAAAGGATGAACCGTAGAGGGAAGCGGAGGAAAACCCCTCTCCTATCTCGACTCCCTTTACTGATGGGATGCTCATAATTGCGAAAGCGAGGCGAGCATCCAATCTTCTATCCCACTGCACATAACTTCCCAAGCCCGGTGGGACACCTAAAGCGATAACCTGAAACATCCCGCCTAGGCTATCCCCCCTCTCCTTCGCCCTATCTATTTCCTCAATCATTTTCTCCTCAGCATCCATGTCTGGACATCTTAAGGGAGACTTCTCTGCTCTCTCCCTTACATCTTCCCATCTCCCCTCAACTTTTGCCCTCACATTTCCAATCGCCACCGTGAAGCTGAAAATCTCAATGCCGAATTCCTTAAGCAGAAGTTTAGCCATAGCTCCACCCGCTACTCTTCCCGCTGTTTCCCGCGCACTCGCTCTCTCTATTACATCTCTCAAATCGGTCAAACCATATTTAAGATATCCGCTCAAATCGGCATGCCCTGGACGGGGAAGCAAGACAGGTTCAATTTCCCTTTCCTCAATGGACATTATTTCCTCCCAATTTGGTGCGTCTTTATTTTTTATAAGCAAAGATATGGGAGCGCCTGTTGTCTTCCCTAACCTTACTCCTGAAAGAATTTCAACTTTGTCCCTTTCTATTTTCATTCTATTTCCCCTGCCATAACCCATTTGCCGGCGACGAAGCTCTTCGTTTATGAAGCTGGTAACTACTTTCAGCCCGGCGGGGAAACCATCTATTATAACGAGGATACATTTACCATGAGACTCTCCAGCTGTAAGAAACCTTATCATCTTTCCTCCTTTGTGGACATTTGTATTATTAAATTATACAATTTCTCTGGGATTTAAAGAAGAAACTTATTGACAACCCAACAATGTATTTGAGATAATTAATTTTTGAGATGACCAAAAATGGATGAGAAATTACAGCAAGCTTTTGCATTTAGGTACGAAGGAAAATATAAGGAAGCAATAGCGCTCTTACAGGAGATATTGCAAGAGGACCCTCAATGTCCTCCTGCCCATCACTTGTTGGGATTAATCTACGGCTTCATCGGAGAATTTGAGAAATCCTTGGAAGAACTAAGAAAGGCAGTGGAGTTGGATGGAAACTTCATTCAAGCAAGAAACGACCTCGCCCTCACATATGCTATGCTGGGGATGTATGAGGAAGCCAAGCAGGAATTCCAAAAGGTCTTGGAGATAGACCCGGGAAATCCCTTAGCGACGAAACATCTGCGGCTGATGGAGACGGAGGAAATTTAGCTTATGGGCGATGAAGTAGAGCTACGATTTGAACCGGAAGGCAAAACAGTAAGGATTAAAAAGGGAAAGAGCGTATTAGACGCAGCTTATGAGGCGGGCATATTGATAGATGCTCCCTGTGGTGGAAGGGGACTATGTGGGAAATGCAAGGTGAGAATTGTTGATGAGTTCTTGCCGATAAGCCCTGCGGAGGAGAAGCTTTTGACTCCCGAGGAGATAGCAAATGGGATTAGATTGGCGTGTCAGTTCATTCCCCAAACCAACCTCGTCGTTGAATTGTTAGAGCCTGTCCTTGAAGCTATTCAGAAGACGGAGCTGGAAAGAATGGTCGTTAGACTTAAGGGGAAATGCCCGATTAGCAAACACTTCCTTTCCCTTCCAATTCCGTCCCTAAGCGACCAGCGCTCAGACGAGGAAAGACTTCTTTCCGCCCTCCCGCAAGCAAACAAACTAACTCCCACAGTAAGAAGAGAATTGCCTCGCGTTCTCAGGGAATCGGATTTCAAAGTGACTGCGGTCGTCGTGGGCGATGAGGTAATAGCGGTAGAGAAAGGAAATACCGAGGATGAGATTTACGGTATAGCGATAGATATAGGGACGACGACCTTAGCAGGTTATCTTGTGCATCTCCCCACGGGAAGGAAGATAGCCAGCGATTCACGGCTCAACCCACAAGTCGTTTATGGAGCCGATGTGATTTCCCGCATCAGATACACAATAGATAGAGAAGACGGATTGGACGAGATGAGGAAGAGCGTTATAGAGGGAGTAAATAATCTGTTGGAAGATATATGTGGTTTCACTGGCGTTTGCCAGGATAGGATATATCAAGCCACTATCGTGGGGAATACTTGTATGACCCATTTCCTTTTGGGGGTTGATGCCCGTAATCTTGCTTTCACCCCCTATGTACCTGCCTTTACGAGAATGGTGAAAACGAGGGCGAAGACAATCCAGTTGAATATTTCCCCAGAGGGGTGGGTTTATGTTCTCCCTAATATAGCGGGTTTCGTGGGTGCGGACACAGTGGGTGTAATCTTAGCGACAAAGTTGTATAGAAGGAAGGGGAATTATATTGCTATTGATATCGGCACAAATGGCGAAATGGCGCTTGGGACGGAAGATGGAATAACGGTGTGTTCAACTGCCGCGGGTCCCGCTTTTGAAGGCGCGCATATAAGATTCGGTATGCACGCAACGAAGGGAGCAATTAATAGGGTTTATATATCGGATGATGTGAAGTTATCAACAATTGATGGCGGAACTCCAAAAGGGGTCTGTGGCTCGGGACTATTGGATGTTGTTGCGGAGATGTATAAAGTGGGAATCATTGATTCAACGGGTAGAATGCTGTCTTATGAGGAGGCTTCCCATTTGTCTCCCTCTCTCAGGGAAAGATTGACAACTATTGATGGGGAAAGATGCTTTATATTGGTGAGGGGCAAAGAAAACGAGATAAACAGAGATATATTCATAACTCAGAAGGATGTGAGGGAATTGCAATTAGCGAAGGGGGCGATAAGAGCTGGGATAGAAATTCTTTTAAAGGATAAGGGACTGAGCAAGGACGATTTGGATGGGATTTTCCTTGCGGGAGCATTTGGTAATTATATAAGGAGGGAAAGCGCCTTAAGAATTGGCTTGCTTCCTTCACTATCAATTGATAAAATTTATCCCGTTGGAAATGCGGCAGGTAGGGGGGCTATGATGGCGCTAATCTCCCCCCGTATGCTAAAACGGGCGGAGGAGATAGCGAAGAGTTGTCATTATATTGAGCTCTCCGCCGTGCCGGAATTCACAAATTATTTTATGGACGCAATGTATTTTCCTGTTTAAAATGATTTCTAAAAAACAAATAAAAAGGAGGTAAGACAAAATGACGGAAGTATTGAATGCATTGAAAGAAGCAGTCATAGTCGGAAACGCAAATGCTGCGAAGGAGCTGACGGAGAAGGCTTTGGCTGAGAACATCCCTGCGAAGACCATCTTGGACGACGCGCTTATTCCGGGCATGATGGTCGTGGGAGAGAAATTCAAGAACAACGAGTATTATGTACCGGAGGTCCTCATCGCTGCAAGGGCAATGTATGCGGCGTTAGACCTTCTCCGCCCGATACTCAGCCAATCCGATATAGAGCCTATTGGAACCGTAGTCATCGGAACAGTTAAGGGTGACCTTCACGACATAGGGAAGAATCTCGTTAGAATGATGCTTGAAGGCGGCGGATTCAAGGTAATAGACCTCGGCGTGGATGTAGCGCCGGAGAAGTTTATTGAGGCGATTAAGGAGAATAATGCCCAAATTCTCGCTATGTCTGCCCTCCTTACAACAACTATGCCCTCTATGAAAATAACGATTGACGCCCTCAAAGAAGCGGGGTTGAGGGATAAGGTGAAGGTAATGGTCGGCGGTGCTCCAGTTACACAGCAATGGGCAGATGAGATAGGAGCGGATGGCTACGCTCCGGATGCTGCCTCCGCTGTGGATAAAGCAAAGGAGTTAATAGGGGTTAATTAAAAAGGGGGGATTTATGAAGGGAAGGAAAATCCTTATAGCAAATGTAGGGTCAACCTCCTTCAAATATCAGCTTTTCTCAATGCCAGCGGAGAATGTGCTGGCAAAGGGAAAAGTTGAAAGAGTGGGAGCGGAGAAATCTCCCTACGCTCATACCGTTGGCGGCAGAGCTTTCAGTGGTGAGACGGAGGTAAAGGACCACAATTCGGCTATAAAGCTTTGCCTCGATTTCCTCCTATCGCCGGAGACGAAAGTTATTTCATCCCTGGAAGAGATAGACGCCGTTGGCTTTAAAACAGTTCATGGAGGAAAGTATACGGGTGTTCATCTCCTAACGGACGAAGTTTTGGCTGAAATGGAGAGATTTTCCATTGTAGCTCCCGCTCATAACGCTCCCTACATAAACGCTATAAGGATATTCAAGGAACTCCTTCCCTCAACGCCGCTTATCGGCGTATTCGAACCACATTTCCATACCACCATCCCAATCTTTGCGAGGGTTTATGGAGTTCCTTATGAGTGGTATGAGAGATACGGAATCGCAAAGTATGGTTTCCATGGTGCTTCCCATCACTATATCGCGGAAAGAACACCTCAATTCCTGGGAAAACCAAGAGAAGGATTGAGGATCATATCCTGTCATTTAGGGGGCTCCTCCTCCCTCTGTGCGATAAAGGATGGAAAATCCCTTGATACATCTATGGGCTTTTCCGCTCAATCGGGCGTCCTGAATGCGACCCGGTGTGGGGATTTGGATGTCTTCGTTATCCCCTTCCTTATGCGGGAAGCAAATATGTCCATTGAAGAAATCTGTCGGGAATTGGTCAAGAGGGGCGGTCTGCTAGGCATTTCCGGTATAAGCGGGGATATGAGGGATTTGTTGGAAGCTTCCTCCCGTGGGGACGAAAGAGCTTCTTTAGCTATAGAGGCATTCTGCTATGGAATTAAGAGATACATCGGCGGTTATGTTGCTATAATGAACGGCTTGGATGTCCTCGTTTTCACAGGAGGAATTGGGGAGATGAGCCCCCCAATCAGGGAAAAGATTTGCCAGGAAATGGATTATCTCGGGATAAGGATAGATAAGGAGAGGAACAATTCCGCGATAGGGAAGGAAGCGATTATCTCCCCTGATGATAGCAAAGTAACGGTTGCGGTTATCCCAACTAACGAGGAACTCATAGTAGCCAGGGAGTCGCTCAAGCTCCTGGAGAGAGAAGGAGGTTAGGGAGGATTGGCGAATATTGTGATAGTGGGGGCGCAGTGGGGTGATGAGGGGAAGGGAAAGATAACCGACCTTCTCGCGGAGGAAGCGGATATCGTAGTCCGCTTCCAAGGGGGAAGCAATGCGGGGCATACCGTTAAGGTTGGGGAGGAAGTCTTTCGTCTGCATCATATACCCTCGGGAATCCTCTATCCCGATAAGCTTTGCATAATCGCCGATGGGATGGTTGTTGACCCAGAGGTCTTGAAGGAAGAGATAGAAGAGCTTCAGAAAAGGGGAATTAGGGTGGATGGACTGCGCATCTCGGCAAATGCCCACATTGTTATGCCATATCATCGTATTTTGGATGGGATATGGGAGGAACGGATGGGGAAGGGCAGAATCGGAACAACTGGTAGGGGAATAGGACCCTGCTATGCGGACAAATCCGCAAGGGTGGGCATAAGGATGAGCGACCTCTTCAATCCAGAAGTGCTAAAGGAAAAATTGAGGATAAATTTAGAGGAGAAAAACCTCTTAATATCTTACTATCGTCCCGAGTCAGAGAAGCTAAGGCTTGAGGAACTCCTCCCTCGATATTTGGAGCTGGGGGAATTCCTGAGACCCTATGTTGCTAATACATCGCTCATCATAAGAGAAGCTATGAAGCAAAGGAAAAATATATTGTTTGAGGGAGCTCAGGGAGCGCTTCTTGATATAAATTATGGAACTTATCCCTTTGTAACCTCCTCTCATCCCATAGCGGGTGGTGTTTGTGTAGGGGCGGGCATCGGACCCAAGGAGATAGACAAGGTAATCGGGGTTTGTAAAGCATATACTACAAGGGTAGGTGGTGGACCATTCCCAACGGAGATAAAAGATGAAATAGGGGATTTACTGAGGGAGCGAGGAGATGAGTATGGAACGACAACTGGAAGACCGAGGCGTTGTGGGTGGCTTGACCTTGTTGCCCTTCGCCATGCTGTGGAGATAAACGGGATGGATAGCCTTGCGATAACGAAGCTTGATGTCCTAAGCGGCATTCCGAAGCTAAAATTGTGCGTTGCTTATAAGTTTGAAGGGAAGGAGATACAACAATTCCCTACGGATACAAATATTTTAAGCAAATGTCAACCCGTATATATTGAAATGGAAGGCTGGGAGAAGATAGAAGATGTAGACGATTTCTCCTCCCTTCCAAAGGGGGCGCAGGAATATCTCCGCAAGATATCCTCCTATGTTGGCATTCCCATCTCTATTGTCTCCGTTGGGGCACGCAGGGAGCAGACGCTTGGTTGGAAGAGCAAAGGGGAAGGATATTTTTGGGATAGAATCGTTGTAGATACAGTTGACTAAGACTCCCTAACGAGGAGGGATTATCAAATTGCCACCTTTGCACGCGATAATATTGGGGATTGTTCAAGGCTTAACTGAACTTTTCCCCATATCCTCCTCAGCTCATCTTTATATACTACCAGTCGTTTTCTTGAATTGGGAATATCAATCCCTTTCTTTTGATGTAGCCCTGCATTTGGGAACGCTTGTGGGATTAGTGGCTTTCCTTTATAAGGATTGGAAAGATATTTTAAAGGGAGCGTTTAAGGGCGACCGCTATTATCAAGAGCTCCTCCTTTTGATAATCATCGCTTGTGTTCCAGGGGCGCTCTTCGGCGCTCTTTTAGAGAAACAGGCAGAGACCATTTTCCGGACGCCTACTCTAACAGCTTTGACTTTATCCTCATTCGCTATTCTCCTTTGGCTTGCGGATAGATTCGGGAAAGCAGAAAGAGATATAAAAGAAATCAAGTGGAAGGATGCCATTTTAATAGGTCTATCTCAGGCTTTGGCGATAATTCCGGGTGTTTCTCGCTCGGGCGCAACGATGACAACCGGTCTTGCTCTCGGGCTTAAGAAAGAAGAAAGCGCACGATTTTCCTTTCTCATTGCAACCCCAATAATTGCGGGTGCGGCTCTTTGGGAGGGAAGGGAAATCATTACCAGTGGACTGAGAGAACCTCTTCCCCTACTATTGGGCTTCCTTTCAGCTGCGGTCTCAAGCTATTTTGCGGTTTACTTCCTCCTTCGGTATTTGAGGAAAAGAAATTTCCTTCCTTTTGTTATCTATCGTTTTCTTTTTGCCTTTCTTATCCTTATAGTTATAATTTTTAAAACGTAGATGAGCTATGGCTGCGGATGAATTAAGCAAAGGCGAGCAGATGCCCTCATTGAGAAGGGCAGTTGGTATTTGGGGTTCGTTTAGTTGGGGATATGCTTGCGTAGGGGCAGATATATATATGGCGCTCGGTTTGATCTTGGCTTATGCGATGGGTGCAGCTCCCCTTGCCCTCCTAATTACTGGCATACTCTATGTCCTCATTGGGTTAATCTATACTGAACTTGCAGCTTCTTATCCCGTGGCTGGAGGAGGTCAGTATTATTCCCTAAGAGGATTAGGGGATTTTTGGGGCTTTGTGGCTGGCTGGGCTTTCCTTCTTGATTTCACTATTGATGTCTCCCTTTTTGCCTATGCTTCCGCTGGCTATTTAAATTTCTTTTTCCCTGCATTTCAAAAAAGCAAATGGATACCGATAATTGAAGCGCTTTTTCTCGTTCTTTCAATGATGATTATAAATTTAAGGGGCATACGAGAATCCTCAAGAGTTAACGAGATCTTCTCAGCAATTGATATGTTCAATGAGTCTTTAATAATAATTATCGGCTTCATTTTCGCCTTTAAACCGGAACTTTTTATCCAACAGATAACAACAGAGGTCCCGGGACTGAAACAATTCTTCTATAGTATGACGCTCGCTGTTGTTGCCTTCGTGGGATTGGAAACAATCTCCCAAGCAGCCGAGGAAACTATCAGACCGGCTTCCATTATCCCTCGCACCTCCATTTCCCTTACTTTTGTTGTCCTTATTTATGCCCTCGCCTTTTCCACTCTTGGTGTTGGAAGCCTTGGCTGGAAGCCACTCGCAGAGCATATGAGCGACCCCATCGCATATTTAGCAAAATTCCTTCCCCTAATTGGTTTCGTCGCAGGTCCTTTCACCGCCATTCTCGGCTTTACTCTTCTCTACGCTTCAGCAAACACCGGCGTGATGGGTTATTCCCGAGTGACTTATTCTATGTCCAAGCTCCATCTACTTCCTGGTTGGTTCAGCGGAACCCATCCAAGATATCGGACACCATATCGCACGATTCTCCTCTTCTCTGCTATCGTTATCATTCAACTCGTTCTCGCTGGATTGAGCAAAAGCGCTATGGAAACCCTCGCTGATATGTACGCCTTCGGCGCGCTAACAGCTTATACCCTTGTTTGTATCTCACATCTTCGCCTCCGCATAAAGGACCCTTATACACCACGCCCTTATAAGATTCCCGGTAATCTAAAAATTAAAATTAACGGCTCAGATATAGACTTTCCCGTATTAGGCGTCATCGCTGTTCTCGGCGCATTCTTCTATTTCGTTCTTGTTCTCTGGACCCATCACTTGGCGAGACTCTATGGCTCACTTTGGCTCCTTCTCGGCTTAATCATCTACTTCCTATATAGAAAAAAGAACAACCTCCCTCTCCTTAAAAGCATTGAAAGGGATTGGATTAACGAGCAGATAAGAGTTCTAAAAGAAGCAGGAGAGGTGGAGAATCTGGAAGAATATATAAAGGCGTTGGAGGGAAGAAATGCGTCGGAGGGAAGAAATGAAGGTAAGTAAGCCTGTCCTATATTCTCGCCTTTTCCTGGAGGTTATAATAGTCGCTCTGGGGATAATCATCGTTAAACAAGCTTTCCTTCTCCATGCCTCCACTACTTATCTTCTGATTGGAATAGCTGTAATTGCTTATGGTATATTTAGGCTTTATGGAACGCTTATTCTCCTCTTGAGAGGTAAGAGAGATGGAGGCTAACCTGAGCCCTGTAGGATTAATCATCGCTATTGCCTTTAGCGGAACCGTTGGTTCCATCCTCTGGTGGATGCTTCATCCTCCCGTTTATGTGAGGGTTGCCTTGGAGACAGTGGCTAAAGGGGAGGAGGAGATGCAGGGCTCAATCATTGTCCCAATAACTGGTTCGCCACTATCTGAAAAGCTCCTAAACATAGCCACGAATTTCGCCCAAAGATTGGAAGTCCCTCTCCGCTTCGTTTATGTTATGGAGATACCACTTGTTCTCCCTCCAGATGCGGAGATGCCCGAGGAAAGGGAAAAAGGGGAAAGGATTCTCCTTCACGCTCAAGTTGTTGCGGAGAAAGCAGGTATCATTGCCAAAGGGAAGATAGTGAAGGCAAGGCTTGCGGGAGCGGGAATCGTTCAAGCGGCAAGGGAAGATAACGCAAGTATGATTTTGTTGCTACTTTCCGAGCATCCTGACGAGGAAATTACCTTGGGTAGAAGTGTTCGGTATGTTGTGAGGAATGCTCCCTGCGATGTTCTGTTTTTGAAGCCATCAACCAAAGAGGTGGCTTAAAATGTTGACTTTGGGTCGTCGGGAAATTATAATTCTTATTTGGTGGGCGGTTAGTTCAGCGGGAGAACGTCTCCTTGACGAGGAGAAGGTGGTTGGTTCAACTCCAACACCGCCCACCATTTTTCTTCTATGACCTCGAGAGAAAGGATTATAAAAGCTATAAGAAAGGAAAAAGTTGATAGAATTCCCGTCTCCCCTTGGGGCTTAGGCAAATTGCCACCAGATAGCGATATAGCTAAAGAGCTAATCTCAAAAACCGATATCCTGATGGAGACCTTCTCCGGTGCTGACCCATTCTGGGGTGAGTATATAAATCAAGTTGAACTCATAGGCGAAGGCTTATACCAGTTATCCACTCCCGCCGGCGTTTTCCAATGGAGGATAGCGAAAACGGATATAACTCAAGCTATGAGGGAATTTCCTTTCAAATCCCCAGAGGACGCCGAGAGATTTCTCTCACTTCCCTATGAAAAGCCCTCGCCAACAGCTAAATATTTCCATCAAATGAGAGATTATATTAGAGACGAAGGATTGGTTCTTGTGGGCATACCAAATGGAGTTTGCCTGCCAGCAAGCTTCTTCTCGCCGGAGGATTTTTGCCTCAATTGGGCTTTGAATCCCTCGCTGATAATCAAGCTTACTGAAGTCGGCACGGAAAGAGTGATAAGTATGGTTGAGGATTTATGCAAAGAGGGGGTTGACGCCTTCCGCATAATCGGAGGCGAATATGTGACCCAGCAGCTGGGTCCGAAGGGAGTAGAAGCGCTTCTCAAGCCATATGATACTCCTTTAATTGAAACCATACATCGCTATGGGGCGATAGCTTATTATCATAATCACGGAAAGGTGAAGAGGTTCCTTCCCGATTTGAGAAGCTTGGGAATTGATGCCCTGGACCCTTTGGAGGCGCCCCCTTGGGGCGATGTGAATTTGAAAGAAGCCCAGGAGATGATTGGTGAAGATGTTTGTTTGGTTGGAAATCTTGACGATATGGAGATTCTGAATAAAATTGACGAAGAGATGGTTAAAAAGATAGCGATGGAAAGGATAAAGGATTTGAAACCCATAGGCTTTATTCTTGCCGGAACAGCGTCAGGCATATTCGGCGAGAAGGCAGCCCGCAATTTCATTGCCCTTGCGGAGATGATGGCGAATTGAAGTTTCCAGTTCCTATGCCTGACGGCTCAGTTAAAGAGTTCTCTTTTGAAGGCGAAGGTAGAGATATATATCGTCATTCAGTAGCTCACCTTTTAGCCCATGCGGTGAAGGAACTCTTTCCCGATGTAAAGCTCGGCATTGGTCCAGCGACCGAGGACGGCTTCTTCTATGATTTTCTTAAGGAAACTCCCTTTACGGAAGCAGACTTAGCGAAAATAGAGGAGAAGATGCGGGAGATAGCGAGGAGGAATCTTCCCATAATAAGAAGGGAAATAAGCAAAGAGGAGGCTAAAAATCTATTCTCCCAAAGGGGAGAGAGTCTCAAATTGGAGCTTTTGGACGAGATAGAGGAAGATGTTGTTACGATATATGAGCAAGGCGACTTTGTTGATTTATGCAGGGGACCGCATCTTGAGAATACATCTTATATAAATACAAAAGGATTCAAGCTATTATCCATCTCAAGTGCCTATTGGAAAGGAGAGGAAGGAAATCCTTCTTTACAGAGAATAAAGGGGACAGCTTTCCCCAGTGAAGAGGAATTAGCAGATTATCTTCACTTCCTGGAGGAAGCGGAAAAGAGGGACCATAGAGTTTTGGGTAGAACGCTTGAGCTATTTAGTATAGAGGAGGAAGCGGGGGCGGGGCTGGTTTTCTGGCATCCTAAAGGAGCGATTGTCAGGAAGATAATTGAGGATTTTTGGAAGGAAGAGCATATAAAGAGAGGCTACCAGCTTATTTACACGCCACATATAGCGAGGGCTGACCTGTGGCGCATTTCCGGGCATCTGGAGATGTACAAAGAAAATATGTACCCTCCTATGCAGTTTGAGGATGTGGAGTATATACTGAAGCCGATGAACTGTCCCTTCCATATTTTAGTCTATAAAAGCAAACAGCGTAGTTATAGGGACTTACCTATAAGATACGCCGAACTGGGCACTGTTTACAGATATGAACGCTCCGGCGTTCTTCACGGTTTGCTGAGGGTGAGGGGATTCACTCAAGATGATGCCCATATTTTCTGCACTCCGGAGGATTTAAAGAAAGAAATAGAAGATGTGCTGGAATTAGCCCATTTTATGATGAGAAGGTTTGGCTTTAGGGAATATGTTCATAAGTTGAGCACGCGCCCCGAGAAATATGCGGGGACATTGGAGAGATGGGAGATGGCTGAGGGAATTTTGAAGGAGGTCCTTGAGGAAAGGGGAATAGAGTATATCGTAGATGAGGGAGGAGGAGTATTTTACGGTCCGAAGATAGATATAAGCCTTAGGGATTCCCTTGGAAGATTGTGGCAGGGACCGACTATTCAGGTGGATTTCAACCTACCGGAGCGCTTCAATATAACCTACATAGGTGCGGATGGAAAGGAACATACCGTTGTTATGGTGCATAGGGCGGTTCTGGGGAGCTTGGAAAGATTTATGGGAACTTTAATAGAGCACTATGCAGGAGCCCTTCCTCTTTGGTTATCTCCCGTTCAGGTGAGGATTTTGCCAATAGCGGAAAGGCATATCCCTTACGCTGAAGAGGTGGCGAAAGCAATCAAGGAAAGGAATTTTAGAGTTGAGGTTGACGCGAGAAACGAAACGCTTAATTATAGAATTAGAGAAGCTCAGATGGCTAAAATCCCCTATGCATTAGTTGTTGGCGATAGAGAAATGGCAAGCAAAACAGTTTCCCCTCGCAAGAGAGGGGGAGAAAACTTGTCCCCAATGAGTGTTGAAGAGTTTCTCAATCACTTGACGAATGAAAATGAAACGGATATTATCTAAATTCAACAGAGGGAGGTTGATAATCAATTAGCGAACGTCGTTGGCGAGTAAACGAAGAAATAAGGGCGAGGGAAGTAAGGCTGATAGATGAGAACGGTGTGCAGATAGGCATAGTGCCTATTCAGAAGGCGCAGAGGATAGCAAGGGAGAAGGGGTTGGATTTGGTGGAGGTGGCACCGCAGGCTAATCCACCTGTTTGTAGAATTTTGGATTATTCAAAGTATAAATACGAACAGGAAAAGAAGAGGAAGGAGGAATCTAAGAAGCAAAAGACGCAAGAGGTAAAGGAGATAAGGTTCAGGCTTTTCATAGACGACCACGATTATCAAGTGAAAATGAGGAAGATAAGGGAATTTTTGGAGGAGAGACACAAGGTGAGGGTGGTGGTTTATTTTAGAGGGAGGGAGTTGACATTCACTGATAGGGGTGTGGAGTTGCTTAATAAAATCAAAGAGGCTTTAAAGGAATATGCGATAGTGGAAAGAGATATAAAGATGGAGGGCAGGAGGATGAGCGTTCTCCTGATGCCCAAGAAGAAATGAAAAGGAGGTTTTGGCTATGCCGAAACTGAAGACGAGGAAATCCGCGGCCAAAAGGTTCAAGGTAACCGGCAGCGGTAAGCTTTTGAGGAGGCATACTCGCCTCAACCATCTTATGAGGAAGAAGAGCGAGGCGAGAGTTAGACGCCTTCGCCGAGAGGCGGAGGTGGACAAAACCATGGAAAAGCGGATAAGGAAGCTCATTCCTTATCAATGAATAAGGAGGTTTAGAAATGACGAGAGTCAAAGGCGGAATCGTAAATAGAAGGAGACATAAGAAGGTTTTGAAGATGGCGGAGGGCTTCCGCGGCGCCAGGAGCAGGCGCTTCATTAACGCCAACGAAGCCGTCCTTCACGCCCTCTATCATTCCTATCGCCATAGGAGGGAACGCAAAAGAGAGTTCCGCAGACTATGGATAGCCAGGATAAACGCTGCCTGCCGTGCCGAGGGGATTAAGTATTCCCTCTTTATGGGTGCTCTTGCAAAACTGGGAATAAAAATCAACAGGAAAGCCCTCGCCGATATGGCGATAAAGGAGCCAGAAGCTTTCCGTTCCTTGGTAGAGAAAGCCAAACAGGCTTTATCTACGGTCTCATAATGGAAAAGGCAATAAGCGATATTGAAGAAGAGATAAAGACAATAGAAAAGGAAGCACAGGAACTCCTTGCTATCGCTAAGAGCGAAGAGGAGGTTGAGAAGATAAGGGTTAGTTTCCTCGGTAAGAAGGGAAAACTAACCCAGATGATTAAGGACATCCCCAATTTTCCACCTCAGCAACGCCCCCTAATAGGGCGGGCATTAAACGAGTTAAAGAACAAGTTGAGTGAGGCGATTGAAACTCGCCTCTCCTTCCTTCGTTCTATCTCCCGTAAAAGGGGGATGATAGATGTTACCCTGCCAGGAATTCGCCCCCAATTCGGTAGGAAACATCCCCTCACGCAAGTAATTGATGAGATTAAGAGCATATTCATCGGGCTCGGTTTTGAGGTCGTTGAGGGACCGGAGATTGAAACGGAATACCATAATTTCATCGCTCTTAACATCCCTCCCGAACACCCTGTTCGGGATGAACACGATTCCTTTTATATAACGGATGACATCCTCCTTCGCACGGAAACATCAGCGGTACAGATAAGGGTTATGGAGGCAAGAAAACCCCCCATTCGCATCATCGCTCCCGGTAGAGTATTCAGAAGAGACCAAGTAGATGCTACTCACTCCCATACATTCCATCAGGTTGAGGGGCTAATGGTTGATAAGGGAATAACCTTCTCTGATTTGAAGGGGGTTCTCACCCTTTTCTGTGAGAGGATGTTCGGGAAAGATGTCAAGATGCGCTTCCGTCCCGACTATTTCCCTTTCACCGAGCCATCCGCTGATGCCTCTATTTCCTGCATAATGTGCGGTGGAGAAGGGTGCAGGGTCTGTTCGTATACGGGATGGTTGGAGATTTTAGGCTGTGGAATGGTCCATCCTCAGGTGTTAAGGAATGTGGGTTATGACCCATCTGAATGGCAGGGTTTCGCCTTCGGGATGGGAGTGGAAAGAATCGCAATGCTTAAATATCGCATTGATGATATACGCCTTTTCTTGGAAAACGACCTCAGATTCCTGAAACAATTCTAAATTCATCTAACTTCTATATATGGTTTTATCTTCTCTAATTTCTTCTCGCCTACTCCGGGAACATTTAGAAGCTCGTCAATAGAATAGAACCTTCCCACCGATAGACGGTATTGAATTATTCTCTCCGCTAATGCTGGACCTATACCGGGGAGGGAGGCAAGCTCTTCCTTGGTTGCGGTGTTAACATCTATCTTCCCTAAAGGTATTTGTTGATAATATGGATATTGCCAGTTCATTTGTTGTTGCTGGGGATAGGATTGAGGGGCATAGTTCTGGGGAGGATAGGTGAGCCGTGAAGGAACATTTATCCTCTGCCCATCTTTCAGCTTTGCCACTAAGTTAAGCTTGCTGATATCGGCATCCATCCTCAATCCACCAGCTATCTGAAGAGCATCTTCAACCCTTGAACCAATAGGCAATCTATATATCCCTGGATTCGTCACCGCTCCTTCCACCTGAACAGTCACATACTTAACTTGAGGTGGATTTGTCCTGCTTGTTCTCCATGCGGTTAAAATCGTGCCGATGATTCCAAGGAATAATATGATTAAAAGAGCCTTCCTTTCCCCTGGCGTAAGGTCAAACCCTTTAGCCAATTTAACCGTCTTTTCTCTCCAATTCCTCCACTATTTTCTCTCCCATTTCCTGCGTGGAGAGGAGTATCTTCCCTTTGCTCATAATATCTGGCGTGCGGAAACCCTTCTCTAAAACCCTTAATACAGCATTTTCTATGGCTTTCGCCTCTTCCTCCAATTGGAAAGAAAAGCGAAGCATCATCGCCGAGGATAATATCGTCGCTATGGGGTTTGCTATCCCTTTCCCCGCTATATCGGGTGCGGAGCCGTGAACAGGCTCATACATCCCGAAGCCATCCCCCCTTATGCTTGCGGAAGGAAGCATACCTATGGAGCCAGTGAGCATCGCCGCCTCGTCCGAGAGGATATCGCCGAAAGTATTCTCCGTTAATATCACATCAAATTGGCGGGGATTCCTTATCATCTGCATAGCCGCATTATCCACATAAAAATGATAAAGCTTTACCTCTTGATAATCCTTGGCTACCTCGTTCACTACCTCCCGCCAAAGCCGAGATGTCTCCAATATGTTTGCTTTATCAACGGAATGAACAATCCTCCGCCGATTCATCGCTATTTTGAAGGCTACCTGCGCAATCCTTATTATCTCGCTTTCGGAGTATACCATAGAGTCAACAGCTACCCACTCGCCATCCAATTTCCTTCTCTCCTTCGGTTTTCCGAAATAAAGACCACCCGTAAGCTCCCTCACGATAATCATATCGGTTCCCTTCAATACGTTTTTCTTCAAGGGTGAAGCGTCTATTAAGGGAGGGAAAAGAATGACGGGGCGAAGGTTGGCGAAGAAATCAAAATTCTTCCTCAAGGTTAAAAGCGCTGCCTCTGGCCTGAGATGAGGAGGTAGATTATCCCATTTGTCACCTCCAACCGCCCCTAGAAGTATCGCATCAGATTTTTCGCAAATCTCCATTGTCTCTGCCGGAAGTGGGACGCCTGTTTCATCATAGGCGCTGCCGCCCACAAGAGCTTCCTTAAAATGAAATTTGTGCCCGAATTTGTCTCCTATCGCTTGCAAAACACGAACCGCTTCCCTTACCACCTCCTTCCCTATTCCATCTCCAGGCAATACTGCTATTTTGAACTCAGCCACTTAGACGCCTCCTCGCATAACCTATCAATCCGCCCGAATTGATAATCTCCTGCAAAAACGGTGGAAAGCTTTGCGTTGCGCATTCCTTACCCTTGGTTATGTTTCTCACCTTGCCCTCTTCAAAATCCACTTCTATCTCATCCCCATCTTCAACCTCCAGTCCTTCGGGACATTCCACTATTGGCAGACCGATGTTTATCGCGTTTCTAAAGAAGATGCGAGCAAAAGACTTGGCAACTATGCACTGGATTCCCGCTCCTTTTATCGCCCAAGGGGCGTGTTCACGAGATGAACCACAGCCGAAATTTTCTCCCGCTACGAGGATATCCCCCTCTTTGATTTTTGAGGGGAATTCATCATCATACCCTTCTAAGCAGTGCTTAGCCAATTCAGCTGGGTCAGTGGAGGTTAAATACACAGCCGGTATTATCTGGTCTGTATCTATATTATCGCCAACTGTTATCGCTCTTCCCTTTATCTTCAATTATATCACCTCTTCAGGGTGTGCTATCCTTCCCTTAATCGCGGAAGCTGCAGCAACAGAGGGGCTTGCCAGATATACCTCGCTATCCTTGTGCCCCATTCTACCTGGGAAATTGCGATTCGTCGTTGCCACTGCTTTCTCCCCCTTTCCCAAAACTCCCATATGCCCTCCCAGACAGGGACCGCAGGTAGGAGGAGATATCGTTGCCCCCGCTGAGGAAAATATCTCCAATAAACCCTCTTTGAGGCTTTCTTCCCAAATCCTTTGCGTTGCGGGTATGACAATCAAGCGAACATCCGGGTGAACTTTCTTATCCTTCAATATCCTTGCCGCTCTTCTCAAATCCTCCAATCTCCCGTTGGTGCAGGAGCCTATCACAACTTGGTCTATGCGGATGTGAGTTAGTTCCCTGACTGGCTTCACATTTGAAGGAGAGAATGGGCAAGCAACTTGGGGTTCAATATGGGAGCAATCTATTTCCACGATTTCATCAGCATCTCCAAGCTCTATGATTGGAAATTCCCTTTTTGCCCTTCGTCTCAGATAATCAATCGTTATCTGGTCGACAGGGATGAGCCCTGTTTTACCACCCGCTTCAATCGCCATATTGGACATAGTGAACCTATCCGCCATACTCAACTTGCTTATTACCTCGCCGCAAAACTCCATTGCCTTATAACGAGCTCCATCAACTCCTATTTTGCCGATAGTGTAAAGAATTAAATCCTTGCCCTCTACGAAAGGTTGAAGGGTTCCATAATAAATGAGACGCATAGTTTTGGGAACGCGAAGCCAAATCTCGCCGAAAGCCATAGCGAAGGCGGCGTCCGTGGAGCCGACGCCGGTTGCAAAGCTTGAGAGAGCGCCATAAGTGCAGGTATGGGAATCCGCCCCCACCACCAAATCACCGGGAATGACGAGTCCCTCGTCGGGCAAGAGGGTGTGTTCTATACCTCCCCTACCTATCTCGTAGAAAATGATACCTTGCTCCCTTGCGAATTCTCGCATTAACCTCACATTTTCCGCTGATTGAACATCTTTGCAGGGAGTGTAATGGTCGGGGACGAGGACGATTTTACTTCCATCAAAGACTTTCTTCGCTCCCATTTTCTGAAACTCTTTGATAGCGAGGGGAGCGGTTATATCGTTTGCGAGGACGAGGTCAACCCTCGCCATAACGAACTCATCTGAATGCACTTCCTTACCAACTTTTGAAGAGATAATTTTTTCCGCTATCGTCATAATATTTTTATTTTATTCGCCATGGTCGCTTTAGACAAGCCTGTAGTCTCACCACTTCTTGGCTCTCCGGATGCGCATTCGCCAGATGATTGCGATTAGATTGAGGGAGAAGACGAGGGTTAAAAGAACCAAGGTGGCTCCATATTGAATGGAAAGAGGTGCATCGGGAACCTGGGTTGAGATGACATAGACATGATAGGGAAGCGCCATAACCTCGTCAAAGGGGGATTTGGGCAAACGGGGAAGATAGAAAGCGGCACAGGTGAAAAGAATGGGCGCGGTTTCACCCGCCGCCCTGCTTATGGATAGAATAGCTCCTGTAGCGATTCCTGGCAGAGCATTGGGCAGGATAATCTTCCATATGGTTTGCCATTTCGTCGCCCCTAAAGCTAAACTCGCTTCCCTAAAAGACATCGGAACAGCTCTTAGCCCTTCCTCAGCTGCGGTTATAACTATGGGCAAAACGAGAATGGAGAGGGTAAAAATCCCGGCGAGCAAAGAAACACCGAAGTGGAATAACATAACGAAAACAGCTAAACCAAAAAGCCCGTAAACAACGGAGGGAACTCCCGCAAGGTTTACTATCGCTATCCTGACCAGACGAGAGATTTTCCCCTTAGGTGCATATTCGTTGAGATAGATGGCGGTTATTATGCCGAGGGGGAGGGAGATAAAAGCTGTTCCAAGGGCTAAATATAGAGTGCCTACAAGGGCGGGGAATATCCCACCCGCAGTCATTCCCTCTTTGGGATATCCAAAGATGAATTTAAAGCTGAGGACGGGAATGCTATGGTATATAAGGAGCGCAAATATGAAGAGGAGGGGAAGGACGGTTAGGAAAGTGATGATTGCCAATAAGGTAAATATCACTCGTTGATATCTCATCTTTTCTGCCTGCTTATAACCCAATCGGCGATGAAGTTTACCACAAAGCTGATGAGGAAGAGGATGAGCCCAATTGCGAAAAGGGCTTGATAGTGCAAGCCACCCTGCACAACCTCTCCCATTTCCATCGCTATCGTTGCGGTCATCGTTCTAACGGGTTGGAGAAATGTGTGGGGTATGACGGCTGCGTTGCCGGTTACCATCAGAACAGCCATCGTTTCCCCTATCGCCCTTCCCAAGCCGAGCATAGTGGCAGCCAAAATGCCTGGCTTCGCAGCGGGAAGGAGCACATTCCTTATTGTCTGCCAATGAGTTGCCCCCAGCGCGAAAGAAGCTTCCTTATAATCTCTTGGCAAGGCGGAAAGGGCATCTTCCGATATGCTGGTGATGGTGGGAAGCGCCATAAATGCTAAAGTTATGGAACCGGCTAAAGCTGTTAGTCCAGTTGGCAAATGAAAGGCTTGCTTAATAATTGGTACCAAAATCATAAGACCTATGAATCCCAAAACAACTGAGGGTATTGCAGCTATCAACTCCATAACCGGTTTCAAAATCTCCTTCGCCCAGCGAGGAGCTACCTCACTGATATAAATTGCGCAGGCAACGCCGAGGGGAAGGGATATGGCTATCGCTCCAATTGTCACTAATAGAGAACCCAACAGCAAGGGAATTAAACCGAATTTGGGGGGAGCGCTCGTGGGATACCAATTCTTTCCAAAGAAGAATTCCTTTAAAGGATAGCGGATAAAGAAAGTAAAGCTTTCCTTAAAAAGGAAGAGAAATATTAGAAAAAGAATAATAACTCCACTTATTCCACCTATGAATATTATCTTCTCAATAATGCTTTCCCCTATGTTATTCCTCTTCATAAGCAGTATTTCATTTTAAAGGAATATAACCGATTTCCTCCACTTTTTTCTGTCCCTCGGGGGAGAGAACGAAATCCAAATACTCTTTGACTATCCCCTTTGGTTCCTCCCTTGTGTAATTGAAGAGATATCTATAAAGGGGATACTTTTCGCTTTTAATGTTTTCCTTTGTTGGTAATAGAGGGGAAGAACTTTTGTCCTTTGCGATTGCTATTATCTTCACCTTCCCAGATTTGGCGAATTTATCAGCATAAGCAACCCCTACATATCCTATAGCTCCCAAATCCTGGGAAACAGTCATCGCTATCTGGTTGTTTGAGGGAGTATTCAAAACCGTGGGAGCGTAATTCTCCTCACCCAGAACTTTCTCCTTGAAAAGCTCATAAGTGCCTGAGGGGGTATCCCTTCCTACTGCGGTAATCTTTAAATCCTGTCCGCCTAATTCCTTCCACGACTTTATGCGTCCAGTATAGATATCTTTTAACTGGGAGATGGTGAGGCTGTTTATGGGGTTTTGAGGGTTAACGATAACGGAAATTCCATCAATTGCAACTTTGGTCTCGTGAATTTGAATACCCAAGCTTTTTGCCCTTTCCGCCTCTGATTTAGTGAGGTTGCGAGAGGCATTTGCTATATCGCAGGTGCCATCCAATAGAGCCGCGATACCCACCCCCGAACCACCGCCTGTGACCGATACGCTTACATCTGGATGTCTTCTCATAAATTCTTCCGCCCAGGCTTGGGCTAAGGGCAAGAGGGTATCCGAACCTTTTATTACGAGTTTCCCTTTAAGTCCGCTTGATTGTTGTTGAGGGGGAGAAAGGGGCTTACTTCTTACAGCGATTATGATTATAACTGTTATGAGGATAATTATCGTTAAGCCTATTAGAGCTTTTTTACCAGCCGACACATTAAGCCTCCTTTCTATTGGGGAAGGGACAAGATGGTGCCGAGGGCGGGAGTTGAACCCGCACGGGCAAAGCCCACAAGCCCCTCAAGCCTGCGCGTCTTCCAGTTCCGCCACCTCGGCACCTTAGATTTCTCATATATTATATAGCGGGAAATAACCAAAAGTCAATAATCTAAAGGCAGGAAAATCTTCTCGCCCGTTTGGGCGGATTTGTATATCGCAAGATTGAGCTCAACTGCCTTGCGAGCTTCCTCCCCCGTGATTAGAGGTTCTCTGTCCTCAATAATCGCCCTGATGACATCGTAAATGTTTCTCGTATGAAGCCCAGCTGGTATAGCCATAGGGTCGGATGCACCCCAAGCCATAACCGGTTTTTCCGCCTTAGCCTCGGTTTCCTCTCCCTCTATTTTAAGGAAGGTTATCTTATCATCTTCCCAGACAACCGAGCCGCTGTATCCCGCAACGCTTATGCGAGCGCAAACCCCGGGATAAGCTGATGTAGTGGCTTCAATTGCCCCTAATGCTCCGTTCTTGAACTTCAATATCGCAACGGCTGTATCCTCAACCTCAATATTATGGGTGAGAGTAGCTGTTTCCGCTTTTACCCATTCCACCGGTCCCATTATCCAAAGGAGGAGGTCAACGAAATGAACTCCCTGGTTCATAAGGCATCCTCCACCATCCAAAGCCCAGGTTCCTCGCCAAGCATCTTTATCGTAGTATGCCTGGCTCCTATACCACTTCATATCCATATCCCCTAAAACTATCTTTCCAAGCTTGCCTTCCTCTACCAATTTCTTTACAAGCCTGCTTTCTTCCGCGAAGCGATGCTGGAATATCCCTCCCAATTTGACTTTGTTCTCCTTCGCCGCTTTTATCAAGGCATCGCATTTCTCCAAAGTCACATCCAATGGTTTCTCGCAAATGATATGCTTCCCAGCCTTTGCAGCCATTATCCCCATATCGGCGTGCATACCAGAGGGAGTGCAAATGCTGACGACCTGAATGTCGTCTCTCTCCAACATCTTCACATAATCCGTATACCAATCGACTCCGAATTGCTCTCCAATCTTCCTTGCCCTATCCTCCCTAACATCGCATACCGCGACGAGCTTCGCTTCTTCAATCTCCGTAACTGCCCTCGCATGGGTGGGTCCAATTGCGCCTAACCCAACTACTCCAACGCCGATTTTCTCCAATTCAAAGACCTCCTTTCTATCTTTTTAACTTATTATATATCCCTTCTCTCTCCTTGTCATTACCTCTTTCCCTCAAGGAGCCCACTTTTGAATAGCCTCCATTTTATGGCGGAGAAATTAGCTTCCCTCATTCTTTTAACCAGCTCCCATTTAGGTCTATCCCCTATATCAACTATTCCAAAGGCATAATGCTCACCGTAAACCAACTCTGAACACTGTCTTTCACCGCCTATCCCCGTGATATGTTGGTCCCTATAAATGAACCAACTCACACCCACGCAATAGGGATTTCCTGCGGCTTCTTTCAGCCAATCCCCATAAAGCTCACCTGCTTCCCTATCATCTTTCGCCTTCACGCCACCCGGAACTCCTCCCTCCCATATCCCAAATCCTCGCTTCCCCTCATAAAATGGAGGAAAGGAAAACTCCCCGCAAAAAATGGGCTTTTTAGTTTCCTCAACCAGCTTCCTCAACCTCACATCCATGAAATCGTAAGAATATAGGTCGTAACCAATCACATCGCAGTATTTCGCTATCAACCTCCAATCATTTTCGTTTTCCCACCAACCTGGCGTTATCCAGAAACCGAAGTAAAGATGATTTGGGTCTATTCCTTTTATCGTTATATAAATGAACTCATAGTACTTTTCGGCATAATATAGCCGGAGCCTCTCAATGTCTTCAGGGGGAGGGCTAATTTCATCTTTATAAATGTCTTCCTTCTCCTCTCCCTTTATCCCCCATCTCTTTTTCAGCTCCTTAAGATTTCCTCCGTAAATTTCCTCTAAAGCGAAAGATATTAGAGACCTTTTAGCTGGCACATCGCTTCCCATTTTGAGTATTTCCCTTATCTCATCAGAATTTATTATCTCCCCATATTCATTTCCCAAAGACCAGCCAACGATATATGGGTCGTTCTTCCTCGCTTCTATCTGCTTTCGCAGGGATTCTTTGAACTTCTCCCTTACCGTTGGGTCAAATATATCGGGATGACGAACAAGGTTGGGAACATCCCATCTATAAAGCACGGGAAGGCAAGGTAAACCCTCCATTTCACTCCATTTTCCCGCTCCCGAAAATCCCCAAGTTCTTAATCTCTTCTTTGTGAGCTCAAGAGATATTTCCCGCCAATTCTCACCATATTTACGAATCATATTGCAGGTATGAAAAGATACATACTCAACTTCAGGGTCTCCCCTTATCCCCCTTGCCCAGCTTGAGGAAAATTGCCCTTCTTTAGGAGGGAGCCAGGAAAACAGATATTCCCTTCCAGTTATCGGGGTCATATCCCAGTTTATAGCGGGAACCCCACAGAGCCCTATATAAAAGCAGGGATTCCCCTCAGGAGATATAAGCCAGAAAAAGCCGTTTCTCTTCACTACCCTAAAGAATCCCGTGGGCTTTTCCTTCCAACCTGCTATTTTATAACCTCCAAAGCGGTCGTATTCCCTCGGAATCTCCCAAGAAGAAAGAATATTTTCTTCCTCCTCTCTGCTTTTTCTAAGCTCCTCTTCGCTCTTTATTTTTCCTGCCCAATCTCCATATATACACTGCCCATATTCATCTATCAAAGGGGATATCGTCCTTAAATCTGGATAAGGAAGGAGAGCAAAGGTAGCTTTTATTTTCAGCCATTCGCCTTTTTGAATTCTCGTTTGGAGCGCATATGGGAACTGCGGCTCAAAGAGGAAAAGAGGGAGGGGGAGTTGAGGGAAGGTGTATTCTTTTTTTCGCCCATCGGAGAAGATCAGTTCAATCTTCTTTAAAACTATGAGGAACTTGGATTTGCCCTTTGCCCAGTTGGGCATATAGTTAAGCGTGAGATTTTCCTCAGCGGGAACGAAATATCCCTCGCTTTTTCCCACTAATTCTCCATCCAACCATAGCTCGGCGCTATCAGAATCTATTTTCGCCTCAACGATATATTCCCTATCTTTTATCCATTGAGGATGAGCGGAAATTGTTCGCCAATGTTTCCCATCGCCAATTCCAAGGTTCAGATAAAGATTCTCCAATTTGCAAGGCGATTCGCCCTCTGAGGTGCTCTGAAGGTAAAGGTGAAACCCAACCTTCTCTTCCCAAGAGTATTGGCGAGCTATATAGAGTCTCACCACTTGATTAGAAAAGCCAACAACGTTGGAGAAAAGGAGGAGAAAAACGAGTATTAATTCCGTATTTACCCTCATATCTTATAATACTATAATAGTAGCAACACCCCTTGATAAGGAGGTTTTTCAAATGAAAAAAGAAGAGGTAGTGAAGAAATTTGGCAGACTCTTGGTTCCTATGCTCACCGCTTTTGATAAGAGAGGAAATTTAGACACAAAGAAAACGCAGGAAATCGCTGATTATATAATTGGGGAAAATCTTTGCGATTCATTAATCGTGGGAGGAACAACCGGCGAATTTTTCTCCCTCACAATGGATGAACGAATTTCCCTCTTTAAGGCTGTTAAGGATGTTGCTTTCGGTAAAGTTCCCCTGATTGCGGGGACGGGAGCGGTTTCCACAAGGGAAGCGATAAGTTTGACCAAAGCAGCTGAAGAACTCGGATATGATATGGCAATGATTGTCACCCCTTATTATTGTAAGCCAACACAAGAGGAAATAGAGACACATTACAAGGCAATTGCCAGGGAGACGAAACTTCCCATTATGCTTTATAACATTCCCCTTTTCTCAGGAACAAATATAGAGCCGGAGACCGTTGGTAAATTGAGCGAGTTGGAGAATATCGTCGCTATAAAGGAAGAAGCGGAAATTCATCCTCTTCAGGGGACGAAATATATATTGGAATGCAACGATAGTTTAGCGATTTATTCTGGAGACGACTCAATGATACTCCAGATTCTCGCTCAAGGCGGAGTGGGAGGGGTAAGCGGGACAGCCCAAGTTGTTGGTAAAGCGATAAGGGAGATGATGACGGCTTTCCTCGCAGGAGATGTTCCAAAAGCTGCCTATCTCCATCAGAAAATATACCCCTTTATTTTTTCTTTGGTGCAAAATAACAGGAAAAACCCAATACCACTACTCAAGTTTGCTTTCTCTGCGGTCTCAGGGATGGATATAGGGGTGCCCCGACCTCCCCTTCTCCCTCCAAAAGATGCTGAGAAGGAAAGGGTCATTGAAGCCCTGAAAAATATCCCTTACATAGAAATAAAAATCTAAGGAAGGAGGTATGGCAATGCGGTTATCTATGAATTTGGTCAGCTTGAGGAAAGACCCTCTCCCGGAGAGATTGAAAGCGATAGCGGAAAGTGGATTTGAAGGAGTAGGCTTGTGGGTATCGGATGTGGATGAATTCATCTCCCAAGGTGGCAGCCTTGAGGAAATCGGAAATCTTTTAAGGGAATTTAATCTTGAGGTTCCCGAGATATGCGCTTTGGGCGGATGGCATTTAGTTGATGACAAGAGCGGTGTGAAGGAAGAAGTGGAAAAGATAGGGGAAATGTGTAGAGGGATAGGGATAGAGAGGAGCGTTCTTGTATGTCCCGTGGCTTGGGAAGCGGAGGCTCCTTTGGAGAGAAGCGTTCAGGATTACAGGGAGCTTTGCGAGATGGGGAAGGAATGGGGCTTAATTATGGGGCTTGAATTTCTCGGGATGAGGAAAGGAATCAATAACCCGATTTCCGCCTACGAGATAGTGAAGGAAGCCAATTGCGAAAATGGTGGAGTAATCGTGGATGTTTTTCATCTTTTGAAAGGAGGAGGAACCCCAGCGGACCTCCTTTCTCTGCCGGGCGAGGGGATAGCATTGGTGCATTTCAACGACATCTCCCCCGATAAAGCGCTGGAGGAGCAGAGCGACGCTGATAGGGTATTGCCTGGCGAAGGGAAAGCCCCCCTTAAAGAGCTCATAGCTAACTTAAAGAAAATCGGCTACGGTGGATGGCTTTCCATAGAAATATTCAACCCAATCCATCAATCAAGACCTCCGCTGGAGGTCTGCAAGGAGGCAATTAAGCGGGCGAAGGAGCTCTTAATCTAAGGGCGAGAGCTTTTCCGGATAGGGAGCACGAGCTCTAATCAGTAGAGCTTCTAATAATCCCTCCGCCTTATCTGGGTGGAGGGTATAATAGATTATTTTTTCGTGGTCTAAAGCCTCTATCCGGTCGTTCATAGCCTTTATCGCGTCTATGCAATTTATAATCGCCCTCTCGACCGGCATTCGCTCAGGATTTATATCTATGCCGAAGTATCCTCTGTATCCGTGCATCTTCATTACATAAAGTGTAGCCTCCGCGAGCTCGGGTGAGATGACGCCAACATTTAGGTCTTGGTCATAGTTGCCCAAAGGCTGGCTATTCCAATGGGTATGAGCGAGCTTCCCGTATTCCATTACCAGGCTGTAAGCGTAGGGAGGGTCCTCATAGCCCATCAAGATATGACCCATTTCGGGATTCAAAGTAACAAGCGAGTGTCCCTCTTCAAGGAGTTCTCTATTTGGAGAGGATTTCAGAAGGCTTTCCACTCTTAAAGCCAAGAGGATTCCCTCGCTTGTAGTGCCGTAAATTATCCTTCCCCTTGGCTCGTAAGGCTTTGGTTCAAAGGCAATCCTCACGCCGGGAACAGCGTCCATAGCTTCTGCTATTCCCTCAGCAAATCTCGCCCGCATAGCTTGAAAATCTATTCCGAAATTGTTCTCATAGCCATCTATTCCCGGCCAGATTATCGCGAAATCGCAATCCAACTCCTTCACAAGCCTTAAAGTCTCCTTCACTCTCTCAATGGCAACTCGCCTAACCTCGGGAAGAGGCGAGGAAAGAGCGCCGAATTTAAACCTGCTCTCATAAAAGATGTTCGCCGCTATACCCACCAACTTCATACCGCTATCCTTGAGAAATTTCTTCCAAAGGTCAAGGTTATCCTCGCCAATCTCGTTTGGATAATGAGCTTCCAAACCCTTCAATCCATACTTCATCAAGCCCTGTGCTTTCTCAAATATTTCCTCCATAGACATAGGGGGCGTGTATCTATCGTGGAATCTACCACCGGAGGGAGAGAAGAACCAAACTCCGGCAGAGAACTTCAAATCGAGATGGAAGCTTTTAAGGTGTTCCAAAAGCTCTTCCGGCGTTCTTCTCCTTGCTTGTTCACGCAAGTCAACTAATCCCATTTTGCTTCTCCTCCTTTGAATTGATTTTTTATTTCCTTGTATTATAATTTTTTATGTGAGGAAAGCAAGCCCATTTATTATCCTCGTTATCCTTATGTTAGCCGTGGGAAGTTACTTCTTCGTTAGGAAAGAGGAGAAAGAAAAAATAAAAGAGAAAAACATTAACTTTCGTCTTCTCGTCAAGAAAGCCCACATTGTGGGACGCTACAATGGGAATTTGCAGTGGGAATTGGACGCAGAGAAAACGGAGAAGAGCTCTGACGAACGCTTCACCTATCTTTGGGGAATTAAGAACGGGGTTTTCCACGAATGGGAAAGAGGGAAGCTTTGGTTTGAGGCGAAGAAGGCTGTTTACGATAACATAATGAAGAACCTTCAGTTGGAGGATGTGCATATTTGGAGCAAAGAACTAAACGTCTATGCCCCCGTTCTTTTATGGGAAGGGGATAAACAAAGGTTGGTTTGTGAGAGGGGAGCAAAATTTTACGCTAAAAAAGCCTCCCTGATTGGGGAATATATTGAGCTGGACCTCAAGAATTCCCTTCTCCTTGTGGACAATGGCGTGCTCAAAGTGAAGACGGCGGAGAAGCTATGAAGAAGTTCCTCCTCGTCCTATTTGGCTTGCTCTTTATCATTGTTCTCTTGGGAGCTACTCCTCCTGAAGATAAAGATGAGGAAGAGAGGGAGATAGAGTTTCACTTCACGAAGGCAAAATATGATTATAAAACTAAGACTTATGTTTTCACTAAGGGAGAGCTGATAGATGCTAAAGAAAAGGCTAAAGTAGAGGCGGACGAGATAGTCTATAATGAGGAAACGGAGAAGGCCACCGCTAAGGGAAATCTCAAGTTTACAGATGAGGAGAACGAGATAACCGCTCTCTCTTTGGAGGTTGACCTAAAGGAAAAAATCGTAGTATTAAATGGTGAAGTGAGGGTAGTCAATATCAGAAAGAAGAAAGAAGAAGAGAAAAAGGAGGAAAAGAAAGAGGGTTTGAAAAAGTATTGGAAGGAAAAGACCATATTGAAATGCGAGAAAATCACTTATAATTATAAAGATAAAATCGCTTATTTGGAGGATAAGGTTGTGGTTACCCAGGAGGACAAGGAGCTCGTGGCGCAGAAAGTGACATGGTTGGGGAAAGAGGATAAAATAATATTGGAGGGCGATGTTAAATTCAAGGACGAGAAAGGTCAAACTATGAATTGTAGTAAAATGGTCATTTATACGAAAGAAGATAACGAATGGATAGAGATAGAGGGACCGCTCAGCGGGATTTTCAAAGTAAAGGAGAAGAAGGAATCTTCATCCCAGGATTAAAGCGTCGCTCTACTAAGTTTTTTTATTTTAAAAAATTTTAAAAAGGAAGGGATGAAGAGGAGATGAAAACAACAAGAAAACCCGCTGTAGCCGGTTACTTTTATGAGCTAAATAAAGAGAGGCTTCTAAAACAAATAGAGGATTGTTTTAAAGGACCATTAGGACCCGGAAGCTTACCGGAGGTTAGTAGGGAGGGGGAGGGGAAGATATTGGCGCTCGTTGTTCCGCACGCCGGATATATTTATTCCGGACAGGCGGCTGCCCACGCCTATTATGCTTTGGCGAAAGATGGAAAACCTAAAAGGATAGTTATAATCGGTCCAAATCATAGGGCTTTAGGAGCAGAGGTATCCATCTTCGCCAAAGGGGAATGGCAAACGCCTTTGGGAAATGTCCCCATTGACGAGGAATTGGCAAGGAGGATACTAGCCAACAGCGATATTGTGAAGGATGACCCCGTAGCTCATCTCTACGAGCACTCAATAGAGGTTCAGCTCCCCTTCTTACAATATCTATTTGGAAACGATTTTTCCTTCGTTCCCATAGCGGTTTATAACCAAACTTTACCCGTAGGTCTACATTTGGGAAATGTTCTCGCTGATGTCCTTTCGGGTGAGAGAGCGGTAGTTATAGCGAGCACTGATTTAACTCATTATGAAGCGAAAGCTGTAGCAATGGAAAAGGATAGGATGGTTATAGAATGCGTTAAGTCCTTAAACGAGACGGAGCTATATCTCAACATAGGAAGACACCAAATAACTATGTGTGGACCAGCTGGGGTTGCCTCTGCTATCGTCTTCGGGAGGAAAAGAGGAGCAAAAGGAGGTGTTCTTTATAAGTATTACACATCGGGGGATATCATAGGAGATATGTTAGAGGTGGTTGGCTACGCCTCAATGGGCATTATATTATGAAATACAATACGCCGTATTATAGAGATTGGATAAAAGAAGAGGAGCTTCAAACATATAATATAAAGATAAAGCAGACAGACCTATTAATAAGAACGGACAAGGATTGCCGAGAGATAGCGGAGAGGAAAACCAGGGAGGTCCGCCGTCAGCTTGAGGATTATATTGAGAAGAACCCTATTTTCGCCCATACATTTGCCCCCTATCCCGTTGAGCGGGATGCTCCCGAGATAGTGAGATTGATGGCGGGTGCCTCAATACAGGCGGGAATAGGACCTATGGCTGCGGTAGCGGGAGCTATAGCGGAGCTAGTGGGCAAAGAGTTGGTGAAATTTTGCCAAGATGTGATTGTGGAGAATGGGGGAGATATATTTATAAAATGTTCAAAGCCCCGTATAGTGGGGCTCTATGCAGGGGAAAACTCACCCTTCACAAATAAAATTGGGATTCTCGTCAACCCGGATGAAACACCCTTAGGAATATGCACCTCCTCTGGAACGGTTGGACCTTCGTTCAGTATGGGAGAGGCGGACGCAGTCGTTGCGATAACCCCTTCCTGTGCAGTGGCTGATGCTTTCGCAACAGCTCTTGCTAACCTCGTCAGGAAGGGAACACCAACTGAGAAAATCCTTGATAAAGCAAAAGTGTTAAGAGGAATAATCATCGCGTTCGGTGGGAAACTCGTTGTAGGGGGGAAAGTAAACCTCGTGCCATTGAAACTTCTCTAAAATTCCCTTAAAATAATAAATAGAAGCTTTTAAATTTGGAGGTGAATTATGAATACTGCAATTATTCGTTGCACCTGTGGAAGGAGAATCTTTCGGAAAAATATCCTCCAGATATCCTTCCACTTCAAGCTCTTCGGGGAAAGCTTCGTATCCATAAAATACAAGTGTCCCCGCTGCAAGAGAATCGGAGAATACCTCATAGCGGAAAAGGAATGGAATAGAGCCTCTCTAACAAGTTCAAGGGGAGAACTCACTCCCCAGGAAATAAGGAAATTTAAAAAGATGGGCAAGATAACCATTGACGAACTTTTGAATTTTCACCTCCTTTTAAGTGAAAAGGTAAACTGGTTGAAAGAGATGGTCAAATGACGAGATATTTGCTACTCCTTATCATAATTCCGATTTTTTCCCTTTCCGCTCCCCTCGTGGAAATTTCTCATCCAAAGGCAAACTCTTTCCTTTCCTCCTTAAAGAAAAACTTCCCCAATAAAAAAATAAACATAGTAATTTACAAGAGTTCCTCCCGTAAATTCATCTCCCTAAATGGGAAACTCTTGCCACTGATGAGGGATGAAAAGAAGCTTGTCGCCGCTCTCAATGAGAATTTGAAAAATGTTCTAAAACAAAAAGAAATGGGTAAAATCTCCTTTGATTCCGTGAAAATTTCTCCCCAAAACGATGGTTTCAGTTTATCATTTGCTCCTTGTAATTACTCGGAAAAGGAATTCATTGGGAAATGGGTTGCTTTCATAACCGGAGAGAACCACGTTTTGTTATCCAAAAAGGAAGGGAAAATATCAATGCCAGCTGGCACCTGCCATAGACCAATAGAATTACAATGGAAACCTAAAAGCAAACCAAAGGAACTAAATTTGATTGTTGCCCTATATGATGGGAAGGGTAAATATGTGATTTCTAAATCAAATAAAGAAATGGAGGCTGAAAAGCGATGAGGAAACTCCGTTTTCTTTTGTTTTTACTTCTTCTAATTCCTCTTTGCTTTTCTCAGGAATCCATTCCCATGGGCAAGAAAAGGATTGCGGTCATCCCCTTTGATAGCCAGCTTGTAAGAACTGCTAATTTAGGGAAAATCGTTTCCGAGATGTTTGTCACTTCCCTTGTTCAGATGGGCTGTTTTGATGTCATTGAGAGAAGCAAACTAAACGAGATAATGCAGGAGATAAAGCTTGGGGAAGGAGGGATGATTGACCCCTCAACCGCTGTGAAGGTGGGAAAGCTCCTGGGGGTTGATTACATTCTCACGGGAACAATAACGGAATTTGGAATAAGAGAGGAAAAGAAGGGAGGAATTTTGGGGTTTCTCAAGAACTTGTTCGGAGGCGGAGCGAGGAAGGTAAGCATAGCAAGGGTCAAGTTTGACTACCGAATAATAGATGTCGCTACGGGTAAGATATTTTTCGCTGATACTGGGGAAGGAGAAGAGAAGCAGAGAAGTTTCTCGGTTGGAGTGGGCACGGACTTAGATAAGTGGATAGCTGGCGTGGGGACGGAATCAAAGGAATGGGAAGAAAGTTCCTTCGCCAAGGCGACCAGAAAGGCGGTGAAAAACGCAATAGGGAAATTTTCCTTCCTTTTCTCTCCCCAAGGCAAAATATTAGCGAGGGAAAAGAAAACAGTGATATTGGATATAGGAGCTCAAGCGGGGATTAAAGTGGGGATGGTTTTAGAGGTCTACAGGATTCATCCTATAAAAGACGAAAGCGGAAATATAGTTTGGGTGGATAAAACGAAGATAGGAGAGGTTAAGATAACCGAGGTTAGGGCGGATAAAGCGAAGGGAGAGATTCTTTCCGAATCTCTCAGCATTCGCCAGGATGATTTGGTCTCCTTGCCTTCCTTGAAGCACTAAAATTTGAGATGTTGGAGAAGATAAACACTCCCAAGGATATCAAGAGCCTTTCAATATCGGATTTATATTCCCTTTGTGAAGATATCAGAGGGAGGATTTTAGAGGTTGTAGCAAGAAACGGAGGTCATTTAGCGCCGAGCTTGGGAGCGGTTGAGTTAATTGTAGCGCTACATTATGTTTTTGATTCACCCAAAGACAAGCTCGTTTTCGATGTTGGGCACCAAGCCTATGCCCATAAGCTTCTCACGGGGCGTAAAGATAGGTTTGATACTTTGAGGAGGAAGGGTGGGCTCTCGGGATTTTTAAAACTTTCCGAAAGCGAACACGACGCCTTTGGAGCCGGACACGCTTCCACCTCTCTACCCGCTGCGCTCGGCTTCGCCGTTGCGAGGGATTTAGAAGGAAGAGATTATGAAGTCGTCGCGATTATAGGAGATGGCGCTTTGACAGGCGGATTGAGTTGGGAGGCGCTCAATAATATTGGGCATTTAAAGAAGAAGGTCATCGTGGTGCTAAACGATAACGAGATGTCAATAAGCAAAAGCATAGGAGCCATTTCCGAATATCTCTCACGCATAAGAACTGAGCCCAGCTACCTCAAAATCAAGGAGGACTTGGAGTTCATTTTAAGGAGAATCCCGCTGGGGATGCCCCTTTGGGAAAGTCTCCAGAGATTCAAAGAAGCTGTTAAACATATATTCATCCCAGGGATGATTTTTGAGGAATTGGGCTTCACTTACTTGGGTCCAATTGATGGACACGACCTTGAAGCTCTGATAGAGATACTACAAAGGGCGAAAAACATCCCTGGACCGACGCTGGTTCATATATTTACTAAGAAGGGGAAAGGTTACCCACCTGCGGAAACAAACCCCGAGAAATTCCACGGAGTTCCTCCTTTCAATTTGGAAACAGGTGAAGTATTGGAACCACCGTTCCCTCCCACTTACACGGAAGTTTTCGCTGATTCGTTGGTCGCATTAGCGGAAGAGGACGACAGGATAATAGCGATAACAGCCGCTATGCCATTGGGCACAGGACTTTCTTCTTTTGCGAAGAAATTTCCAGCTCGTTTCTTTGATGTGGGGATGGGAGAAGGTTGTGCCGTTACCTTCGCAGCTGGCTTAGCCTGTAGGGGATTCAAACCCGTTGTAGCGATTTATTCAACATTCCTTCAAAGAGCATACGATATGATAATCCACGATGTTTGCCTACAAAATCTTCCCGTTGTATTCGCTATAGATAGGGCGGGTATAGTGGGGGAAGATGGGGCAACCCATCAGGGATTATTTGACATTGCCTATCTGTTCCCTATTCCCAACCTCGTCATCTCCGCTCCAGCCAATGAATGGGAATTGGCTTCCCTCCTAAAAACCGCTTTAGATTCAAATCGCCCCTTTGCTATTCGTTACCCCCGGGCGAGGGGAATCGGTGTTCCTTACGACAACCCCCAAATTTTGCCAATCGGAAAAGGCGAGGTAAGAAGAGAAGGTGAAGATTTGTGTATAATAGCTTTAGGCAGTATGGTCCATTCCGCTGAGATTGCTGTTGAGATGTTGGAGAAGGACGGTGTAAAAGCCACTCTAATCAATCCCCGTTTCGTCAAACCAATAGATGAGGAATTGATTTTGAGCTGCATCGGAAGAACTAAAAGGGTGCTTGTTGTGGAGGAAGGTATTCTCCAGGGTGGTTTTGGCTATCAGATAGCTCATCTCCTTTTTAGCAAGGGTTTGAGCGATGTTAGAATCAAATTTATTGGGATAGATGGGTTCGTTGAGCATGGGAAAAGGGAAGAGCTCCTTCAGCTTTTAGGATTAACGCCGGAAGGCATTTATCAATCAGCGAAAGAAATTCTCAAGGAATAACTAATAAGAAATTTATTGCTTTAAAATCAACTTCTGCTTAAACTATTTTACAATATGGTTCGTGATGACTTACTCGTAAAAGGAAAAAATCAAGAAGAGAAAGAATACATAACAATCGTTCGCCCGCCTATGGGCACCCCTCCTTTGAAGTATATAGAACTCTCCCTTCTTTCCCTAAAGGAGGGAAGGAAGCACGATGTATCCACGAAGGGAAAGGAATGCTTACTCCTCCTTTTGAAAGGGAAAGTAAAAGTGGATTATAAAGGTAAAACCTTTTACCTCGGAGAGAGAAAAAACGTTTTTGAGGAGAAAGCTTATGCCCTGTATATTCCTCCAAATAGCGAGTTCTCCGTCTTCGCGGAAAAGGATTTTGAGGCTGCCCTCTGCTTCGCGCCCGCGAAAATTAAAAGCGAAGCAGTGGTGATAAAGCCGGAAGATGTAAGGGTAAGGAAAGTGGGAAGGGATAACTTCTTCAGGGAGGTTCACGATGTATTGAGGGAAGACATCCCCGCAGAAAGGTTATTGGTGGGTGAAACCTTCAACCCGCCTGGCAATTGGTCTTCCTACCCTCCCCATAGACACGACGAACATAACCCACCCCAAAAAATTTGGTTAGAAGAGGTATATCACTTTCGAATTCAACCTGAGGGAGGCTTCGCCCTTATGAGGCTTTACGACGACGATTTAACCCTTAACGAAGCATTGGTCATTGAAAACAGAGATAGCGTGATAATCACCAAAGGATATCACCCCGTTGTTTCTGCCCCGGGCTACTTCCTTTATTATCTCTGGATTTTAGCTGGAGAGGAAAGGCGCTTGATTCCCATAAATGACCCCACACATGAATGGGTGACCAGCGGATGATAAGGCGAATCTGGCTTGTGCTTTTCTTCCTCTCCGGTTGTGCGGGTCTCATATATGAAGTGGTGTGGTCAAGGATGCTTGGATTGGTGTTTGGTACCTCTGCCTTAGCGATAAGCACGGTTTTAATCGTCTTTATGGGTGGCATGTCGCTGGGAAGCTATGTTCTCGGCAAGGTCGCGGATAAAGTGAAGTCTCCTCTCCTTTTCTATGGCATTCTGGAAGGTGGGATAGGGGTTTTATGCCTTTTGGTCCCCTTTCTCCTTTCCCATATCTCCCTTCTTTATAGAGGCTTTTACCCTTCTCTTCAAGATTCCCAGTTGGGATTGGCATTGCTTCGGCTCGCTCTCGTTATTCTCGTTCTTCTACCACCTACTTTCCTAATGGGAGGAACCTTTCCCGCTTTTTCCTCGGGTTATTCTAAGATAAGCGAAGCGGGAAAAGACATCAGCGTTGCTTATGCAGTTAACACCAGCGGAGCTGTTGTAGGAACCCTTTTAGCAGGTTTTGTGCTAATGCCCTATCTTGGCATATCCCATACGATAAAAATCGCTGTCTTCCTCAATTTCCTTGTGTTCTTTCTCTCTATCTTCCTTAATAGGGTAGCGGAAGCGAGAGAAGAGGAAATCTCTCAAGCTCCCGTAATCTATTCATCCGAAACAGCTAAATTAGCGACCCTTGTTATAGGGATTTCCGGTTTTTCCGCAATGGCTTTAGAGGTAGCGTGGACAAGGGCGCTACATATGGTTTTCGGGATAACCACCTATGCCTTTACGACTATGCTTGCTTCGTTTCTATTAGGCATTGTCATTGGAAGTGCTCTTATCTCGCGCTATATTGAAAGGGTTAAAAACCTTCCACTTCTCCTCGCCTACATAGAGATGGGAGCTGGCTTTACCGCCCTTCTTTTCTCCCGCCTTATAGACCTTCTTCCAATCGTTTTTCTTTGGCTATTCAAATATACCGGTGGTAGCTTTTATCTCTTTTATTTAACCCAATTCATCATCTGCTCTCTCATCCTTATCATCCCCACCTCCTTGTTCGGTGCCTCCTTCCCAATAGCAACGAGGATAGCATTGAGAAGCAGGGAACAATTCGCAGGCGGTGTGGGGAAGGTTTATGCCTTTAACACTCTCGGGAATATCCTCGGTTCCTTCTTCGCTGGTTTCTTTTTGATGAAGTTAGTGGGCGCGGCGGGAATAATAATAATCTCTTCCCTTCTCAACATCATTGCGGGTGGGATTATGCTCAGGGGAGTGAGAGAAGTCTCCCCAAGGAGCATAAAAGAAGCTTGGGGAATCTTCGGAGCGGTGCTTTTCTTCGCGCTTATTCCCTTTCGCTGGAACATTGAAAGGTTGACGAGCGGAGTTTATCTCTATGCTCCCTACTACCTGGAGAAACGCTCTCTCCGCTCTGCGATTGAGATGATGGAGGGACGCAAGATTATCTATTATAAGGATAGCATTACCTCAACAATCACGGTTACCGAGGGAGAATATGAGGGTAAAGTTGTTCGCGCTTTGCAAATGGACGGGAAAACTGAAGCCTCTTCCTTTATTGACTTGACTACCCAATATATGGTAGCTCACTTGCCTTTGCTCCTTCATGAGCATCCTCGCAAAGTGATGATAATCGGGTTGGCAAGCGGATGCACCCTGGGAGCCGCTCTCCGCCATCCAGTTGACGAGGTAGTCTGCGCCGAGATTGAACCAGCTATGGTTGAAGCTTCCAAATTCTTCAAGGAGGTCAACTACGAGTATTGGAAGGACCCAAGGACACGCATCGTGATAGAAGATGGGCGCAATTTCCTATTTCTTTCAAAGGAAAAATACGATTGCATCATATCTGAACCATCAAACCCCTGGATATCGGGTTTAGGAAATCTCTTCACGAGAGAATTTTATCAGATAGTTAAGGAACACCTGAACAAAGGAGGAATCTTTGCCCTTTGGATACCCGCTTATATAACCTCTCTAAGCGATTTCAAAGGTATGATTGCCACCGTTTGTTCTGTTTTCCCTTCAGTGTCTCTTTGGAACTATCCACCCATTTATGCCGATGTGTTGGTCATCTGTTCAAATGAGCCCTTGAAACTATCATTGGAGAGAATAGAAAAGAAAATAAGGGAAAATCCTGAGATAAAGGAGAGCTTGCAGAGGATAGGAATAGGAGGCGCCCAGGATGTCTTATGGGGATTTTTAATGGCTGATAACACAGTGCTTCAATTCTGCAATGGATATCCCATCAACACGGATGACCTTCCCTTGATAGAATATTCAGCGCCCAAATGGCTTTACAAAAGCATCAATTATGATGTATTAAATGAACTTTATAGATTCAAAAATCTCAGGAGGTGATTAATTGTGGAGCGTTTATGGATAGGCGCGGTGAATATCGGGATAGTCCATTCAATGGCATATCCCAATCTGAGAAGGGAAGAAGAGGTCATTGGCACAATAAAAAGTATTGTGGAAGATGATTTCTTCGGAGCAATAGAGGTGTCAAATCTGACTCCTCAGTTAGCCGAAAAAGTAGGGGACATCTTGAAATCGGCTCATATGGATGTGATTTACGCTGGGCAAAGTTCATTATTGGAAGCAGGCGTTAGCCTTTGCAGTTTAGATGAAGCTGAGAGGAATAAAGCGATTGAAATCTCAAAAAGAAACATAGATATAGCCTATAAGATTGGAGCTAGCATTCTTGCCGTCTGCAGCGGTAGGGACCCGGGGGAAGAAGTGAGGGAAGAGGCGAGGGAAAAGCTGATAGCTTCCCTTAAAGAGCTTTGTGCCTACGCCCAAGAAAAAGGGGAGGAAAACATAGTCACTATTTCTCTTGAGAATTTTGATAGAGATATAGACAAGAGATTCCTTATAGGTCCTTCGGAGGAAGCGGGGAGAATAGCGGAGGAAATCAAAAAGGAGTTCAGCAATTTCGGGCTGACCCTTGACCTTGCCCACCTTCCCCTTCTCAGGGAAAAACCCCACGAGGCGCTAATCTCCGTTTCGGATTATCTAATACATATTCATATAGGGAACTGTGTTTTGAATAGGGAAAGTCCTTTATATGGAGATAATCATCCTCCATTCGAGGTCGAGGGTGGGGAAATAGGAGTTGATGAGTTGAGGGCTTTTCTTGAAGCTCTTATATACATAGGGTATCTAAAGAGGAGCGTGCCTACCCGCTTACCAGTCATTTCCTTTGAGATAAAGCCCCTACCCGGGCAAATTCCCGAAGTCGTTCTCGCTGGTGCCAAGCGAATTTTCGTTGAAGCTTGGTCAAAAATATAGAATAAAGATGTAAGGGCCTATGAAGAGAGCGATAACTTTCCGAGCGGTTCTCATAGCTATCCTCTTGATGCCTCTCAATTCCTGGTGGGTCGCCTATATGGAAGTGATAACCTACACTGGGCACCCCACCACGATGTCCCTCTTCTTCAATGTTGTTTTCACTCTTCTCTTTCTTCTTCTCATCAACTTCTTACTAAAGAAATTTGCCCCGCGTTATATGTTCACTCAGGGCGAGCTGATGGTTATCTATACCATCTTGGCGCTTGGTTCCTGCATGGTGGGGCATGATATGTATCAAGTTCTCATAGCTTGCCTTACCCATCCCTTCTGGTATGCAACGCCGGAAAACAAATGGGAGACTCTCTTCTTTAAATATCTCCCGAAGTGGCTGATGGTATCGGATAAGAACATCTTGGAAGGGTACTTTATGGGTTGGTCAAGCTTTTATACAAAAGAACATATCCTTGCTTGGCTTCCAGTCATTCTCATCTGGACCGGCTTCTTTATGGTCCTTATTTTCTTGATGATGTGCATAAACGTAATCTTTCGCAAGCAATGGACGGAAAGGGAGAGGCTTACCTTCCCGATAATTCTTTTGCCACTGGCTATGACGGATGAGAACTTCACACTCTTCAAGCAGAGATTGATGTGGATAGGATTTGCCATTGCTTCCTTAGTGGACATCATAAACAACATCAACGCCAATTTCCCCGCCATTCCCCACATACCTATAAGGGATTACGACTTAGGTCAATACGTTACGACTCCACCTTGGAACGCTATAGGTTGGACTCCACTTGCTCTGTTTCCCTGCATCATAGGGCTTGGGTTCCTCCTTCCCGTTGACCTCTCCTTTTCCTGTTGGTTCTTTTATTGGTATTGGAAATTCCAAAGGATATTCAGTGTTGCCTTTAATTTACATGTTGGTAGGCCGGACATGCCTTACATAAACGACCAATCAGCGGGGGCGTATATAGGGGTTACCTTCTTTGTTATATGGGTAGCGAGGCATTATTTGAAGGAAGTGTTCAAGAAGGCGCTGGGGATGAAATCGGAGTTGGACGATTCCGATGAGCCGATGTCCTACAGAACCGCGATAATCGGCATATTAATTGGTTTTCCTTTGGCTTCCTATCTTTTCGTGAGGGCGGGTATGAGCTGGGGTATCTCTCTTACAGCCTTAGGAATCTTCTTCATACTCTCAATAGCTGTGGCAAGGATAAGGGCTGAACTTGGCTCGCCTGCTCACGACCTCCACTTTGCTGGACCTGACCAGATGATTACCAGAATATGGGGAGTGGAGAACATCTCACCCCAAAATCTCACAGTCCTTTCCCTTTATTGGGGCTTCAATAGGGCATATCGTTCCCATCCGATGCCGCATCAGATTGAAGGATTTAAGATAGCGGAGAGGTTGGATATAAACCCGAAGAAATTTATGTGGATAATGCTTTTGGCAAGCTTCCTGGGCTCGCTCATTGCTTTTTGGGCGCTATTAGACCTGTATTATAAGATTGGAGCCGCTTCAGCAAAGGTGGTTGGTCCCGCTACCTGGTTTGGCTGGGAGCCCTACAATAGGCTATCCTCTTGGATAGAGACTCCCGCGAAAAGGGACAACCTCTGCAGTGTCTTCACGGGCGTAGGTTTCGCCGTTTGCCTTTTCCTCATATTTATGAAGACAACCTTCTTCTGGTGGCCTTTCCACCCGGTTGGCTATGCGGTTTCCTCCTCGTGGTGCATGAGTTGGATGTGGTTCCCCATTTTCATTGCTTGGCTGGCGAAATTCATCATCTTAAAAACTACGGGGTTGAAGGGATACCGAACAGCTTTACCTTTCTTCTTCGGCTTGATACTTGGCGAGTTCACTGTGGGCAGTTTAGCTAATATCCTGGGTATATTACTTGACTGGCGAATCTATCATTTCTGGGGATGATAAGGAAAGCGGGTTCCCTTCTACTTTTTCTTCTCCTTCTCATCCTGAATCCCCTCGTCTTTGATGCCCAAAGGGAAATCACATGGCTCTGGCGTAAGGAAGGGGAAGAGAGATGGAGAAATGTTGAGCCTGGAGCTAAATTCAAAATGAAGGAAGGAGAAAAGGGATGGCTAAGGGTTTGGATAAACATCCCAGCGAGGATAGAAGGCAAGGAAACTAAGGGCTGTCCTGTTGCTCTTTATATCTCCACCTCCGAGGGAGGGGAGATTTATGTTGACGGCAATTTGCAATCAAGATACGATAACGACCACCCTGGGGCGGCACTTCTAACGAGGAAAGCAATTCCGGGGGAAAGGCATTTAGTTGAAATCAAAGTTTTCGGACCAGTAGAAGGGGAGAAGGAGGTGGGATTCGACCAAGCCGAGCTGAAGGTGCTTAGGAAAGAAAAGGTGGAAAAGCCCTGCTATATTTATGTCAATCCAAGAAAAATTAAGGGAGATTTGCCACGCCCTTTAGCGGGTTTATCTCAGGGTGGTGGTATGCCTGATTATAATCCCGAGACAGCAGAAGCTCTTTTGCCCCTACATCCGCGATTTTTCAGGATGGACAACGTCTTGACATCTGTGGTTAGGGAGGAAAACGGAAAGCTAATCTATGATTGGTCGGATTTAGATAGGCGGGTGGATTTCATATATAAGATTGGGGCTGAACCGATTTTATGCCTTTCATATATGCCCATCCCCTTTGACGCTATCCCTGACCCCGACCGCCACAGCGCACCTAAAAGCTACAAGCTATGGGAGGATTTGTGCTATAGAGCTGCTAAAAGGTGTATTGAGAGAGGGAGAAGGGTGAGATATTGGGAGGTTTGGAATGAGGCTAATGCGGGATGGCTTAAACCGCCTCCAGGGGAAAGTCATTTAGAGGCTTATCTCAAACTCTACGAAGCTTCTGTGAGGGGAATTAAAAGGGCGGACCCTCAAGCTTTAATAGGTGGACCTTGCAATGCTTCTGGACCTTGGGATTATTCCCCTGAAAGACCCTATTGTGTGAATGGCGAAACCTTCATGGAAGGATTGATTAGATTCTGTGCCCAGAGGAATCTCCCCCTTGATTTCATTACTTGGCACGAATATTTCCACCCGCCGAAAGTATATATAGAAGAAGTGGAAAAGACTAAAGCATTGCTGAACAAATATCCGTCCGTTAAAAGAAGGGTTAAAGGGTTCTTCATCACGGAATTTAACTACGCTTGGTGGCATGATTTCTCACAAGACAACGAAATAGGTGCTTCCTGGGTAGCGAATAATGTGATTAGGGCTGCGATTCCCGCGGGAATAGATGTTTTATGTTTCTTTTATGTCAAGGATGGGGATAATAGATTTAGGGGAAGCTGGAGTCTTTTAATGGGAGACAATCTTCCCAAGCCTTCATTTTTCGTTTACCAATTATTTGCGATGATGGAGAAGAAAAGATTGGAGATTATAGGAGGAGACGAAGATATATGTGCAATAGCTTCCTCCGACGATAAAGGAAGAAGAATGACGATTATGCTTGTCCACTTCCCCGAGCGCTATGGTATCCCACGCAGGGTGAACTTGATTATAAACCCGCTGCCCAAGAATCTTTGGGGAGGGAAGAGCAGGCTATATCTCGTAGATGCGAAGCACAATAATCTTTTCCATGATGCCTCGGTAAGGAAGCTTGAATGCACATATGAAGGGGAAATCCCCAAGCGCAATAGGTGGGAAATCCACACGCTTCTCCTACCGAATAGCGTTGCTCTCTTAGAGCTTATTGCACCACCAAAAACCTAAGTGAGCTATTTATTTTATTTCCCTTGAAGCTTGTTCAAATATATTGAAGAATAAAGGATTTAAGAACCTATGAAGAGAGCGATAACTTTCCGAGCGGTTCTCATAGCTATCCTCTTGATGCCTCTCAATTCTTGGTGGGTTGCCTATATGGAAAAAGTAACTTATACAGGTCATCCTACCACGATGTCCCTCTTCTTCAATGTCGTTTTCACTCTTCTCTTCCTTCTTCTCATCAACTTCTTACTAAAGAAATTTGCCCCGCGTTATATGTTCACTCAGGGCGAGCTGATGGTTATCTATACCATCTTGGCGCTTGGTTCCTGCATGGTGGGGCATGATATGTATCAAGTTCTCATAGCTTGCCTTACCCATCCCTTCTGGTATGCAACGCCGGAAAACAAATGGGAGACTCTCTTCTTTAAATATCTCCCGAAGTGGCTGATGGTATCGGATAAGAACATCTTGGAAGGGTACTTTATGGGTTGGTCAAGCTTTTATACAAAAGAACATATCCTTGCTTGGCTTCCAGTCATTCTCATCTGGACCGGCTTCTTTATGGTCCTTATTTTCTTGATGATGTGCATAAACGTAATCTTTCGCAAGCAATGGACGGAAAGGGAGAGGCTTACCTTCCCGATAATTCTTTTGCCACTGGCTATGACGGATGAGAACTTCACACTCTTCAAGCAGAGATTGATGTGGATAGGATTTGCCATTGCTTCCTTAGTGGACATCATAAACAACATCAACGCCAATTTCCCCGCCATTCCCCACATACCTATAAGGGATTACGACTTAGGTCAATACGTTACGACTCCACCTTGGAACGCTATAGGTTGGACTCCACTTGCTCTGTTTCCCTGCATCATAGGGCTTGGGTTCCTCCTTCCCGTTGACCTCTCCTTTTCCTGTTGGTTCTTTTATTGGTATTGGAAATTCCAAAGGATATTCAGTGTTGCCTTTAATTTACATGTTGGTAGGCCGGACATGCCTTACATAAACGACCAATCAGCGGGGGCGTATATAGGGGTTACCTTCTTTGTTATATGGGTAGCGAGGCATTATTTGAAGGAAGTGTTCAAGAAGGCGCTGGGGATGAAATCGGAGTTGGACGATTCCGATGAGCCGATGTCCTACAGAACCGCGATAATCGGCATATTAATTGGTTTTCCTTTGGCTTCCTATCTTTTCGTGAGGGCGGGTATGAGCTGGGGTATCTCTCTTACAGCCTTAGGAATCTTCTTCATACTCTCAATAGCTGTGGCAAGGATAAGGGCTGAACTTGGCTCGCCCGTCCATGACCTCCACTTTGCTGGACCTGACCAGATGATTACCAGAATATGGGGAGTGGAGAACATTTCCCCCAGAAACCTAACCGTTCTCAATCTCTACTGGGGCTTCAATAGGGCATATCGTTCCCATCCGATGCCGCACCAGATTGAAGGATTTAAGATAGCGGAGAGGTTGGATATAAACCCGAAGAAATTTATGTGGATAATGCTTTTGGCAAGCTTCCTGGGCTCCCTCGTTGCCTTTTGGGCGTTATTAGACCTATGCTACAGGATTGGGATTACCTCTGCGAAAATGCGAGTGTGGTTTGGCTGGGAGCCCTACAATAGGCTATCCTCTTGGATAGAGACTCCCACGAAAAGGGACGACCTCTGCGCTATCTTCACGGGCGTAGGTTTCGCCGTTTGCCTTTTCCTCATATTTATGAAGACAACTTTCTTCTGGTGGCCTTGCCATCCAATTGGATACGCTGTGTCATCCTCTTGGAGTATGAATTTGATGTGGTTCCCCATTTTCATTGCTTGGCTGGCGAAATTCATCATCTTAAAAACTACGGGGTTGAAGGGATACCGAACAGCTTTGCCTTTCTTCTTCGGCTTGATACTTGGCGAGTTCACTGTGGGCAGTTTAGCTAATATCTTGGGTATACTACTTGACTGGCGAATCTACCACTTTTGGGGATAATAATTCAATTTATCACTTCTTGCTACCCACTTTCTAAACGCCTTGCTATGACTATGAATCCAGTGTGAGCTACCATCCTTAACTCCGGTCTCGCTATTCTCTCTTCAATAACCCAAGGGCGGACAAGCGATTCCACAACCCTGAAGTGAGAAAAACCACCGATTTCCTTTAGAGATAAAACCAAGCGATGCACTTGTAGTATAGTGGGGAGAAAAGAAACGAAAAAACCTCCCGCTCGTAATGCATCCTTCGCTGGTTTTATAGCTATCCAAGGCTCGGGCAAGTCCAATACGACCTTATCCACATTTTTTTCGTCTATTCCCTTTGATATGTCCTTTATCTTTAAAACAAAATTTTTAACGCCCCATCTTTCCAAATTTTTCCTAGCTATTTCAGCGAAATCCTCTCTTATCTCATAAGTATAAACGATTCCCTGGTTCGCTTGCCGGCAGAGGAAAAGAGTGAGAGCTCCTGAGCCCGTTCCCGCTTCCACTATTCTATCGGATGGCTTGATATCGGCGTAAGCAGATATGAGGGCGCAATCCTTAGCATACATAACTTGTGCGCCTCGTGGCATCTCCAGAATATACTCTTCCAATGTGGGACGAAAGACGAGCAATTTGTTTCCCAGGGAAGATGATATCTCCTGCCCTTCCCCTTTGCCGATTATATCGTTATGGGCTACCACTCCACCGTGATAATGAAACATACCACCCTCCTTAAGGGTTATAAGATACCTTCGCCCTCTGCTATCGTAGAGGACCGCTAACTCGTTTTCCCTGAATTCATCCATTATGCTCCGAACTTCTCCTGAACGGAGAGGAGATTCGTCAAGATGTTCATAATATCAAACCCTTTTATCCGCCCCAAGCCACCACGAGCACAGGGACGCTCCCCGAAACAATCAACATCATCGGTTCTCACTCCATCGCCCCAAATAACTATCGGGACGGGGTCACCGGAGTGGTCCTTCACGCTGACGGGCGTTGAATGGTCAGCGGTGAGGACTATTACCACTTCCTCTGGAGTAATTTGGGAAAGAATGGTGCCAAGCATCCTATCTATTTTCTCCACTGCTTCAACCTTTTTGTATGGTTCACCATCGTGTCCCGCGACATCGGGAGCTTTAACATTGCAGAGAATGAAATCGTGGTCATTTAAAGCCGAGATAACCGCTCTTGCTATCGCTTGTTCATCTGTATCCAAGGAGCCAGTTGCTCCTTCCACATCTATCACATCCATCTTCAAATAACGCCCAACCCCCTTCAGCAAGCCCACTTCAACGATGCAAGCGCCGGTTAATCCATATCTTGCCTGGAAAGAGGGTATATGAGGAGCTGTTCCTGCTCCCCTTGGGAGGACGATGTTTGCGGGAGGAAGTCCCTGTTTTTTCCTTTCAACATTTACCGGGTGGTTCCTTAATATTTCAAATGAACGCCTAACGAATTCGTTTACAATCTTAGCGGTTTTTTGTGATGGGATATCATCTGGTTCCAATGGTTCAACCGTATGCACTTTCTCGCCTTCCTTATGAGGGTCGGCATCGGAAACATTATGCCCCAAACCTTCCCCTCTTAACACAAGACCTGCCCTATGCTCAACAGATTCCTTGAAGAGCACTTTCACTCCGTCTATCTCCATACCATCAAGCGCTTGAGCAAGCAAATGGGTTCCTTCCCTTATCCTTCCCGCCCTTCTATCAATCACGACTAAGGTATCCTCATCAACTGTTGCGAAATTACAGCGGAAGCAGATATCTCCCTTTTCCACTTCCAGTCCAATGCCCGCTGCCTCAAATGCTCCTCTTCCGGTGTAGTATTGATAGGGGTCATAGCCGAGCAAGGCGAGGTGAGCTGTATCCGAGCCAGCCCTAATGCCAGGGGCAATTGGGTCCATAATGCCACATTCTCCCTCTTTTGCCAGTCTTGACATAAAAGGTTTACGGGCGATTTCCAACGGCGTAAAGCCGCCCAATTCCTTCACCGGTCTATCAGCCATGCCATCTCCAACTATGAGAAGAGCTTTCTTTGCCAAAACGAACGCCTCCTTTCTTTTAGAAAGAAAATCTATTTCAACAAGATTTTCCTTCGGAATTTTTGGAGAAGAAACATGTCATATTCACTAATTCTATTTACAATTTTATAATAGGATTGGGCAAGTTCTTCTTCCCCCCTGAGGGAGTAAATCTCGGCAAGTATATAAATATATGCCAAGCTCTGTGGCTTGAGCTGATGTGCCCTTTTGAGCTCCTTTTCCGCGTTTTCTAATTCTCCCAGTGAGGCATATGCAACCCCTAACCAAGCATGGTAAAAATCATCAAGGGGGTCGAGTTCAACCGCCTTCTTTAAATGATATAGGACCCCATCCATATAACCCATTTCCCATAAAACTTCCCCAAGAGCGAAATGATGATAAGGTTCGTTAGGTTGTTCTTTAACTACTTCCTTTAAGAGAAGGGAGGATTCCATGAATTTACCCATATCCCTCAATAAGAGAGCCAACCGAAACTTATAAAAAATGTTGGGAGAAAGCTTTATCGCATAACGGTAGAATTTATCAGCTTCCTGCCACTTCCCCACGAAGCGAAAGAATTCCGCTAAACTGAAATAAACCTCCGCTGAGGAAGGGTCAAGCTCAGCAGCTTCCTCATATTTCTGCAAGGCTTTGGATACAAATTGGCCTAGTAGGGCTAAATCGCCCCTGTTTATAAGGCGAAGGAGCTCTTTTTTGTTTATTTTCCTCATTAAATTATAGTTTACCACCTTTTCTCCCTGCTGTCCAAAATTATCGTAACAGGTCCGTTATTAACGAGATTTATTAACATTTTCCTACCAAAGATTCCCGTTTTAGTTGGGATGTAATTTTGGAATAAGGAGACAGCGAGAGCGAAAAGACACTCCGCTTCCTCGGGAGGGGCTGCCATTGTGAAATCGGGACGCCTCCCTCGTCTCGTTGAGGCGAGGAGTGTGAATTGGGAAACGAGAAGCACCTCCCCTCCAATATCTCTGACGGAAAGATTCATTTTCCCACTTTCATCTTCAAAAATGCGAAGATTTACTATTTTATCCACCACATATTCAGCATCCTTCTCGCTGTCTCCCTTCTCTACTCCGAGGAGAACCAACAACCCCTTCCCTATGGAGGAAACTAACTCTCCCTCAACGAAAACGCTCGCTGAATCAACCCGTTGAATCACTGCTCTCATCGGTTTCTCGCTTTTTTCATTGTCCCTATACGATATACATCCATAACATCGCTCAATTTGCTTATCTTCTCCAAAACTTTATTTAGATGTTGGATATCGTGTATATCTATGAGAGCGTTTATCGTAGCGGTTCTATCACTCCTCGTTTTTACTTTTAAGGAACTTATATTCACTCCCTCGCTGCTTATGATCGCGCTTATATCGGATAGCAATCCGATTCTATCAATTGCCTCTATTTGAATCGCTACAGGTATCGCCTTCTCCGACCTTCCCCATTGAAGTTTCACCAATCTCTCCCTCTCGGAAGAAGGTAGGTTTTCCATATTTGGGCAATCAGCGCGATGGACAACTATTCCCTTTCCTCTTGTGATGAATCCTACAACCTCCTCTCCCGGCAAGGGGAAGCAGCATCTCGCCCTCTTTATCATTATCCCATCAACTCCCACCTCTGGGAGACTAACGCTTACTTGCGGTCTCTCGGATATCGTGGGAGTGGGAGGAGGATATTTTTTCTTTATTTTTTCTATAACCTGGGAAACGGAGGAGGAACCATAGCCTAAAGAAGCTAAAAGGTCATTGGAAGAAGCAAAGCCCAGTCGGGGAGCCATCTCCTCCAATTCCTTCTCCCAAGAGAATTCAGGTGGTAAATAACCCAATTCTGAAAGCTCATTCAAAAGGAGTGCTTTCCCTTTTTCTATCAATTCTTCCTTATGTCTTTGGCGGAAATATCGCTTTATACAGCTTTTAGCATGAGGAGTTTTAACGAATCTCAGCCATTCCAAAGAAGGATGGGCGGAGGATTTTGTGAGGATTTCCACTTTATCTCCTGTTTGGAGGATATAATCCAAGGGAACGATTTTCCCATTGACCTTTGCGCCCACACATTTATTTCCGATTTCCGAGTGGATCAGATAGGCGAAGTCAACTGGCGTGGAGCCAACAGGAAGGTCGAACACATCACCTTTAGGTGAGAAGACGAAGACCCTGTCGGCAAATAGGTCCTCAATAACGGAACGGAAAAATTCAGCGGGGTCCCCATAATCGGTTTGCCACTTGAAAATCTGGTTTCTGAGTTGGCGAATTCGCTCTAGGAAATATTTGTCGTCCTTGGCATCTTCTTTATAGTGCCAATGAGCGGCTAAACCGAACTCTGCTTCCCTATGCATATCCCAAGTCCTAATCTGCACCTCTAAAGGTTTTCCCCTCGGACCTATTACTTTGGTATGTAGGGAGCGATAACCATTTGGCTTGGGAGAGGCAATGAAATCCGTGAACATCCCGGGGATAGGCGTCCAGGTGTCGTGGACAATGCTTAGGGCAATGTAGCATTGCTCCTTAGTATAGACTATCACTCTTAAAGCTACCAAATCATAGACTTCTTCCAAGGAGATGTTGTCCCTTTTGAGTTTATTATAAATGCTCCAAAGATGCTTTGCTCTCCCATAGACTGTAGCATCTATGTTCTCCTTCGCCAGTTTTTCCCTTAATATCCTGGCTGCCTCCTCTACTTCAGCCTCTCTATTTCTCCTGATCTTCTCCAAATTTCTTTTTAAATCCTCAAATTCCTTCGGGTAAAGGTATTGGAAGGCTAAGTCCTCAAGCCTCCATTTGAATTCCCAAATTCCTAACCTGTTGGCAAGGGGAGCGAATATCTGCATCGTTTCCAAAGCCATTTTCTTCCTTCTCCCCTCAGGCAAGGCATAAAGGGTTTGCATATTATGTAATCTATCAGCAAGCTTTATGAATATCACCCTTATATCCTTCGCCATCGCCAATAGCAACTTTCTGATATTCTCCGCTTGTTCTCTTTCCTCCTTAAAATACTCCCGCTCCGTGTGGGAAAGCTTCGTCACTCCATCCACTAACTCAGCTACATCTTCACCGAAATTTGATTTTATGAAAGGTAGGTCTATATTCTTTCCATCTTCAAGAACATCGTGGAGGAGTCCACCTATTACCACTTCCTCATCCATCCCCAAGTCGGCAAGAATCAATGCAACATTTAAAGGATGGAAGATATAAGGCTCTCCTGATTCCCTTTTTTCGCCAAGATGGGCAAAATAAGCGGTCTCCGCGGCGAGGTGTATGCGTCCTTCATCCACTCTGCCGCGCTTCTGCCTCATCTTGGCAATCAATTGTCTTACCAAACAAAGGAATTGTTCAGTCATATATAAATTCCTCTCCCCAAAGTAAAAGCTGAGATAGATAGGGAGCTCTTTCCTCCTTCACAACACTTACCCCTTTCCTTATCCACCCTTTCAATATTAAAAGCGGCTGAGCAAGTTGCCTATCGTAATCAAGGGCATATATTATTGAACACTCCTCAGGAATATCTTCGGTAAGCTTCGCTGGGCTGAGACAATTGAGTTCCCTTCCTCTCTGTCTGACTAAGAGAGAGACATACCTTCCATTGGAGAAGGGACTCAAGCGTTTTGCCTCCACATTTTCGCTTAAGAAGAGGGGTTGAGGATTATCTATACCGTAGGGAGCAAAAAGTGAAACCTCTTTTGCTAATCTTTCCGTTATCTCGCTGAATTGAAGGACACACTCCACCTCTTGTTTTACAACGAGGTCCTCATAGCTCAGATATTTCTTCGCTATCTCGTTTATTTTCTCCTTGAATTCCTTATATTTACTCGCTTCCATTTCCAATCCAACGGCTGCGTTATGCCCACCAAAATTTCTGAGGAGGTGTGATACCTCTTCCAAAGCTTTATAGAGGTTAAATGTGGGGATGCTCCTTCCTGACCCTTTTATCACATCGCCATATTGAGATAGGACAAATGCTGGTCTCTGATACATCTCCACTAATCTTGAAGCAACTAATCCTAAAAGTCCTCTATTCCAATTATTCCCCTTAATAACTATAACGAAGTCCTTATCAAGCTCCAATTTCCCCAAATCGTCCTCTATTTCCATTAATATTTCTATCTCAAGAGAGCGTCTCTTTCTGTTTAACTCCTCAAGTTCTTGACAAATAGCCTCCCTTTGTTCCTCCTTATTTACAACCAGCAACTCAAGAGCTTTGAGTGGGCTTTTTATTCTTCCCGGAGCGTTGAGCCTGGGAGCCAAAATGAAGCTTACCTTTTGCGAGTCAACATAGCCATTTAAACGAGCTGTTTTCTTTAAGGTAGCAAGACCATCCGTCGGCTCCCTTCCCAATTTCTCCAACCCGAACTTAACCAGAACCCTGTTCTCTCCCAAGAGGGAGGAAAGGTCTGCTATCGTCCCCAAAGCAACGAGGTCAAGTTTATCGTAAACCAGCCTTTCGTCCCGAGAGAAAGATTTACACAATGCCTGCCCTAATTTAAAAGCAACGCCAACCCCCGCTAACTCCTTATAAGGATATGAATGTGAAGCTTTGGGGTTTATCGTCGCCAAAGCGGGTGGGTTTTGTCCCATCTCATGGTGGTCGGTTATAATGACATCTATTCCGCTATTATTTAATCTCTCAACCTGAGTATGAGATGAACTCCCGCAATCAACCGTTAGAAAGACGCCCACTTTCAGTTCCACAGCTTTCCTCACCGCATAATTTGATATTCCGTGCCCCTCTCTATGCCTATCGGGAATATGACAGTAGACCTTCCCCCCGAGCTTGGTGAGCGTCTTCGCTAGGAAAGCGGTAGCGCAAATGCCATCAACATCGAAATCCCCTTGGAGAAAGATTGGCTCTTTTTTCTTTATTGCTGTCTTTATCCTGAAAACAGCCAATTCCATCCCTTCAAGGAGAAAGGGGTCATGGAGATTGTGGAGAGAAGGGAAAAGAAATTCCCTGCCATCTTCTTCATTTTCTATCTTTCTATTGAGAAGAAGGGAAGCAGTTATTGGTGAAATGGATAACCTTTTCGCTAATTCCTTAGCCTTTTCCGCTTCCTGATTTCCCTTAATCCAAATTTCTCTATGCATTTCTCTCGTCCGGCTCCATATGAATGACGACAATTGCGGAGGGGAATAATGCCTTTATATCCTCCTCCAGATGCTCGGAGAGATTATGGGCTTCCTCCAGGGAAACGCCATTTGGGAATTGAATGTGCATATCCATTTGCAACTCGCTGCCAGCTTTCCTTATCCTCAGTTTATGGAAACCAGTTAGCTGAGGATAGTGTTCCATAATAAGTTGTTCTACTTTTTCTTCCACTCCCGGTGGGGCTTTGTCAACTATTTGATGGACAGCATTCCTTAAAAGAGTTATTGAAGTTTTTAGATACATAAAGCCTATTATTATAGCAATTATAGGGTCTATTATATGTATGTGCGTCAAACGGATTATGAAAAGACCTAAAATTATGCCAAAATCGTTATAAAAATCTAACTTATAATGTTGAGCAGCTGAGATGAGCGATAAGGAGTCGGCTTTCCTGCCTAATCTTGAAAGATAACGAGATAAGAGGATTTTTATTAGGGAGTTGAGGAGCATAACCCCAATCCCTAATTCTGCTAACTTGACCACTTCCTTATTAATTATCCTTTTGGCTCCCTCAATGAAGATTATCATTGCAAACGAGAAGATGACCGTTCCTTCTACTAATGAGCCAAGGATGTCGTATTTCCCATGTCCGAAATGGTGGTCCTCATCGGGAGGGCGAGTTACTTGCTTGAGGGAGAGTAGGGTTATAAAAGAAGACAAACTCTCCGTGAAGGAATCCATAGCGTCTGATAGAACGCTGAGCGATGAGATGAGGAGTCCAACTGTTCCTTTGAGCGCCAGGAGAAAAAGATTCGCTACAAGCGCAATTCCCGCCGCCCTCGGTAATTCCTTTCTCTCTGAGAGCATAACCTATCTTCTCTTTTTCTTTTTCTTCTTTTTGACTCTCTTGCTTATATTCCCTACCGATTTGGGGGTAGGGACATAAACTGGTGTAGGAGGAGTAGTCGTGCGACCGGCATCGTCAGCAGTGGCGACGGTGGGAATAGGGAGAGGTTCCGCTCGCTCTTTCCTTTCGCGTCTCGTCCAGAGGTAAACTATTTGGGCGGCGTTGAAGATACTGGAGTAAGTTCCCGTTATAGTTCCAATGATTAAGGCGCCTATAAAGTGTCTTATCGTCTCTCCGCCGAAGAAGAAGAGGGCAAATAATACGAGTAGAACGGTTAAAGAGGTATTAATGGACCTTACCAATGTCTGATTGATGCTTGCATCAACGACCTCGCCAAAAGTTTCCCCTCTTCTTCTGAGTCGCCAGTTCTCCCTGATTCTATCAAAAATAACTATCGTGTCGTGGACGGAAAAACCAATCATTGTGAGGACAGCGGTCACGAAGAGGGAATCTATTTCCACGCCGAAGAGCTTGCCTAAAATGGCGAAAGACCCGAACATTACCGCAACATCGTGCAGAGTAGCGATGACGGCAGCTGCCCCATATTTCAACTCATTGAAGCGGAAAGATAGATAAAGGAGAATCAATATTGAAGCGAGGATAACCCCCATCAAAGCTTTTTGCGTCAACTCTCTACTAATGGTTGGACCGATGCTATCCACGCTTAGCTCCTCAAATTTCCCGAACTTTTCCCCGAGGAGGCTTTCCACTTTCTTCCTTGCCTCAAGCGAGGCTTCCTTCATACGAATGTAAAGTTGTTTATTATCCCTGCTCGTTTGGACGAAGGCGTCGGAGAAGCCCGCTTTAGCGAGAAGATTCCTCACTTCGGGAAGTGAAACGGGCTTCTCAAATTTCAATGTGATAATCATTCCTCCCGTAAAGTCTATGCCCTTCTTAAGCCCTCTAATAGGAGGTGCATAGAAGATTATGCCGGGGATAATGATCGCGAGGCTGATGGCGAACCAAATCTTCCAGTGCTTTACGAATTTGAAATTTACCCCTTTGGTCCAGGAAAAGACCCCGTATAAGCGAGGATTTCGGGCAAAGGGGAAGAGGCTTTCCACGACAATCAACAAGGTCCTGCTGACGGTTATGGCTGTGAACATAGAGAGAATCGTTCCTATTCCCAAGATAAGGGCAAAACCCTTTATCGGCCCCGTGCCGATTGTATAAAGGACAATGGCGGAGATGATTGTCGTGGTATTGCAGTCAAATATCGCCGTGAAGGCGCGATGGAAACCTGCATCAATAGCCGCCCTTAGCGTTTTTCCTGCCCTTAGCTCCTCCTTTAGTCTCTCGAATATGAGGATGTTAGCATCCACAGCCATACCTATGGTTATGATTAGGGCGGCGATACCCGGGAGGGTAAGGGTTACGGGGATAGCCTTGAAGATGGCGAGCATAAAGAGTGTATAAAGGAGAAGGGCGATATCGGCGATTAGACCGGGAAGGAGGTAATAGCCGAGCATAAAGAGCATAACCAGGACAAGCCCCCAAATTCCCGCGCGTAGGCTTTTCTCAAGGGAATCCTGCCCGAGGGTGGGTCCAACTTTCTCAACGGAGGCGATTTCCAAAGGAACGGGAAGAGCGCCTGCATTTATCAAATCCGCTAGCTGCTGAGCTTCCCTTAGGTCCTTGAAACCTCCCTCAATCTGAACCCCCTCAGTGTATATGTGAGTTCTAATTTTAGGCGCGCTTATTATCTTGTTGTCCAAAACGATGGCTAAGTAATCGCCGACATGGCCTGCTGTGAAAGCCGCGAATTTCTTTTGCCCCTCAGGGTTAAGAGAAAAAGTAACTATTGGCTGGTTTGTAGGACCTGGCTCTGCCCTCGCCCTCCTCTTGGGGTTTAAGTCGTTTCCCGTGAGTATAACGGGAGCGTTCTCAAGAACCTTTTCGTGGGGAACCTCCTTTCCCTCAATATCATAGAATATAATCTCTTCTTTCCCCTCGGGTCCTTCATTGACCACCATTTTATATGAAGCTGCGGGATTATTATCGCTTTGGACATCCTTCAGGTAGCGAAACTCCACCATAGCGGTGGATTTCAGCATTGCCAAGGCTTCCTCTTCCCTCTCAATTGCGGGCAGTTCAACGACTATCTGGTTTGTTCCCTTAGCTTGAATTAACGGTTCAGCCACCCCTAAAGCATCAACACGCCGCCTAATGATATCCATCAGAGCTGTTTGATGCTCTTTGGTTATGCGGGGAATTTCCTTTGTTGGCTTGGCTTCCAGAACAAGCCTTATGCCCCCAGCGAGGTCAAGACCCCGTTTAAAGGGCTTCTTGTAGATAACATAGCCAGATGCGGCAACCAAAACAAAAATCAGGATGAGCAAATGCTTCGTCTTCATCTCTTTCCTCCTTGTTAATGGATTATAAATCTTCTATCCTATGATGTCAAATTAGTGTATAATCTTAAAAAATAAGTTTCCCAAAAGAGACCCTTGGAGGTGAAAGCTATGTTGAAGACGAATGTAGAAAAGCTTATTGAAACATCTGTGCGCGGGGAGGTTATTCAACCTCGTGTCTGGCTTCCCCAGATAAGCCACAAGGGCGAACCGCTATTCCTTCCATCAACGGGAGGTATAACTTATAATGTGAAGATTGGTGATAGCGCTTTCGGCTGGGCTGGCGACCACATAGAGCCCGGGGTTACCATAAGGGCAAAGGATGAAGGGGAAAACGCAGCCCTAAATGTTCTCGCTTGTATCGGGAATGTCGCAAAGGTTGTAAGTGGGGATGCAAAAGGGGAATGCGGTTTCGTCACGGGAAAACATGGCGGAGCTGAGCATGTCCTCGTTTACTTTCCTAGGGAAGTTTTGGAAAAGCTCAATATAGGGGACCAAATATTGGTGATGGCGAAAGGGCAAGGCTTGAAAATCATCGGTTGGGAGGATGTCTTCATTTGCAATATAGACCCAGGTCTATTGGAGAAGCTCAACATTGAGGAAAAGGATGGGAAGCTGCTGGTTCCCGTAGTGGCTGAGGTTCCCGCCCATTTGATGGGTTCAGGTATAGGCTCAACACAGGTGATAAGGGGCGATTACGACATTATGACCGCTGATGCGAAGGAACTTGAAGCATATGGACTACAGAACCTCCGATTAGGGGATTTCGTCCTCTTGCGTGATTGCGATAACACATATGGAAGAGGTTTTCTCAAAGGGGCAGTTTCCATTGGAGTAGTCATTCACAGCGATTGCGTATGGACGGGACACGGACCGGGCGTCACGGTGATAATGTCCAGCAAAGAAGGCAGAATAGAGGGAAGAATAGATAAGAACGCCAATTTGGCGAACTATCTAAACATCATTTAAAATAACGCTTCAGACCGATAACCTTCCCTATTATCCTAAACCCTTTCTCTTTTATATTTACAACAATGGGAGGATAGGCAGGGTTTAGGCTTTCAAGTATTATTTGGGCATCCTGTTTAATAACTTTTTTAACTGTTGTTTCAAATCCGCCATCCGTTTCCAGGGAGACAACAGCAATTGAGCCGCTTTCGACATCGTCTTGTTGCCTGACGATTATGAAATCTCCATGCATAATTAGGGGATACATACTATCCCCAGTGGCTCGTAAGGAGAAGGTTGCTCCCGGATATTCATCCTCGTGAATTATGATATAACCAAGTAGTTCTTCCAAAGCCTCGTAAGGCTTTCCACAGGGGACCTCGGCGATGACTTTAAGCAGCCTTCCTCCCGAGGGCAAGGGTGGGATAGCTGATTCCTTTGATGTGTAGCCGAGGCGCAGCAAGAGGGGCGTGGGGTCAACGCCGAGCTGGTTGGCGATGCTTTCTAAAAAGGGGACGACATCAATCCCTAAGGCGGAAGCAATGGCTTCAAGCGTGGCTCGGCGAGGAAATGTGAATCCTCTTTCCAGTCGGGATAGGACGCTTTCCGAGATACCGGAAAGATAAGAGAGTTCCCTTAGGCGCATACCTTTTGCTTCCCTAAGGGCGCGCAGTTGAGCTCCCAATGTCCTTTTTAATCTCCCTGTCAAATCTCTCATTTTCATTTCATCTTAATCCGGGAAGGTGGGTCTATAAGCCAGGTTCTGTTCCAGCCTTACGGCTGGCGACGACCATTTATCTTTGCGACCTACCCGAGGAGTCAGCGAGCAGCTTCCCTCTCCTCCTATTTGGTCTTGCTCCGGACGGGGTTTGCCTGGCCGGAAGGTCACCCTTCCGCCGGTGGGCTCTTACCCCACCTTTTCACCCTTGCCTCTGCTCCCTTAAAGGGAGCGGTGGGCGGTATGTTTTCTGCGGCACTTTCCATAGCTTACGCTATCTGGAGTTGCCTCCAGCGTCCTGCTCTACGGAGCCTGGACTTTCCTCGCCTTTCGGCGCGGTCGTCCGACCCACCTTCCCTATTTATATATTATAGCGTTCAATTTCCTTTTTTCCAAAAAACTTGGCTATTCCTCTTCCTCCTCTTCGTCTATATCTATGTCTTCAAATTCCTCCTCTTCCTCCTCTACCTCCTCCCAATCAACTTCAAACTCTCCTATCGTCGCCCTTATCTTATCCATAAGCTCCTCAAGTTCTGTGTCGCTCAATATGTTCTCCGCCACCAGTTCCTCATACAAAACATCCTCCACTACATCAAGGGCGTGTTCCACCCCCTCGGCAAAACCTTCATCGTAGAGGTCTCTGTCTTCTTTTTCCATAGCTAATTTTTGCACCTCCTATTGCCTTAATTTGCATTGTGATTATAATATTTATGCCTTTCTTTAATAAGTCAAGTATCAAATTTAATAATGAAGATGAAAATTCTAAAAAGCAAATTGTTTTTATTTGTAGTTGTTCTGGCTTCTCTCTCTTTTGCCTCTACGGAAAGGAGGACGACCCTAATGGAACTGCTTGAAAGGTTCAATAATCCGCCTATGGATGCCCGTATACTCAAAATAGTTCATAGCCTCCCCGATACCCCCGAAGCACAGGATTCGCTTTTCAGCGGGCTTTTGTCTCAAGGATTCGGCGGGGTGGTTTGCAATGTCTCATTTGCCGATTACCTTGAGAGCGAGGAGAAATGGGCTGCCTTTGTGCGGGGCGTTAAGAAGGCTAAAGAGTTGGGAATGGCGCTTTGGCTTTATGACGAGAAAGGCTATCCCTCAGGCACTGCTGGAGGATTGACCTTAAAAGACCATCCTGAATGGGAAGCGAGGGGTCTACTTTGCGCTGAGGGGGAAACATCAGAAGAAGGCGTCGTTCTTGAAGCGCCGCCGGGAAAGCTTCTCGGTGCTTGGGCTTTCCCCAAAAGGAAAGACGGAATTGACCTTAAAGGAAGGATAGACCTGACCGATAAAGTAAAGGATGGAAAGCTCTCCTGGAAACCCGAAAAAGGAGATTGGCATGTTATCATTCTCAGTGAAAATCGTCTCTACGATAAAACCCACGCTGCCATCAGCCTGGGCGATAGGCTCCCCTATATCAACCTCCTTATGCCGGAGCCCACAAGAAGATTCATTGAATTGACACACGAAAGGTATGCTAAACACCTTGGCGATGATTTGGGGAAATATTTCATCGCAACATTTACCGATGAGCCATCTCTTATGAGCTACTTCTTCCTTCCCGCTTCTTATAGCCCCTTACCATGGGCACCGAATTTGCCGAATGAATTCAGAAAAAGAAGGGGATATGAGATTGAGCCCTTTTTGCCGCTCCTTTTCCTGGATGGCAAAGAAGCAGGTAAGGTGAGGTATGACTTTTGGCAAACGGTTGGCGAATTGGTTGCGGAGAATTTCTTTGGACAGATCAGGGACTGGTGCAGAAGACACAACATCGCCTCAGGTGGTCATCTTTTGATGGAGGAAAGCCTAACAGCCCATGTCTCCTTCTATGGGAATTTCTTCCTCTGCCTTAAATATCTTGATGCACCAAGCATTGATTGTTTGACCAGCATTCCAAGCGAGGTGCCGTGGCGAATTGCCCGTTTCATAGGAAGCGTCAGGGATTTGAACAAAAACATCTATACGATGTGTGAAACTTCTGATTTCATCCAGGTTTATCGTCCCGAGGGAGATAAACGCCCAGTAAGGGTGGTTACTGAAGAGGAAATAAGGGGCACTTGCAATCGCTTGATTCACGGAGGAGTTAATACGATAACGAGCTATTATACTTTCCAAAAACTATCAACAGAACAGCTGCAAAGATTGAACCTCTGGGTTGGGAGGTGCGCCGGGATGATGAGGGGAGGTCAGCAGGTAACCGATATAGCGGTTCTCTATCCGGTTGAAAGCTTGTGGGTTCATTTTCGCCCGGCGAAACGGGGAGCCACGGATTCTCCATCAGCCCTTAGAATTGAGGAAATTTTCAATCAAGTTTCCGATGTTCTTTATAATTCAAATAGAGATTTCCTTTACATTGATACCCCAACCCTGCTTAATGCTACACTCAATAAGGGTTCCCTCGTCTTTAACGGTCTTAGCTGGAGGATTTTAATCCTCCCTTGCGTTGATACATTGCCATTAGACGCTTGGAGAAAAATTGAAAGCTTTTGGAGAGAGGGCGGGGTAGTTATAGCTATTGGGGCTCTACCAACAAACAGCGAAAGAGAATTCCCCTCTTACTATGTAAAGAGAATCGCAAACTCGTTATTCGCTAACGGCGAGAAAGTGAGCATAAAAAGGAACGAGAAGGGAGGGGTAGCTGTTTATCTTCCCGTAGGTTCAGCTTCAATTCTTCCCACAATTCTGGATAAGATAATTGAGCAAGATGTTAAGATAAAAGAGGAATCGTCGCCTCTACGCATAACTCATAGGAAAATTGAGGGATGGGACATCTATTTCATCATCAACGATAGCGATAAGGCTTGTAAAAACTCGTTATCGTTTAGGGGAAAGGGAGAGGGCAAGCTACTTGACCCTATGGACGGAAGCACAAAAACAATAGAGAAAGTGGAGTGGGTGGAGATTGAGTTCGCACCTTATGATGCTAAAATCGTTGTTTTCCCCGAGGTTGAAAAAACCAAAAGACTCCAACCCACTGAAAACGAAAGGGCTTTGCTGAACATCAAAAAGCTTCAACACGCTGGACAGCTCTTGGGCAAAGGGGAGTTCGTTCAAGGTGGGTTTGAGAGAGCGAAAGTAAGCGGGCAGGATGGTTTTAAGACGAAGGCAAGGCTCTCAAGGAGCAATGTGGATTGCTTCCTTTTCCTTTCTTTTATCTATTCGGGTGAAGTAGACCTCAGCAAAGCGAGTCATTTATATTTCCAAATCTCGATACCCAAGGAGCAAAAATCACCGGCCCATATGTTTGTCATACTTAGAGATATGGAGGGCAACGAATCAATAGCAAACACGGGAATTCTCCTTTCAGATGGCGGTGAAAGGGAACTATTCGTCCCCTTATCAGGTTTCTCCCCTACACCTTGGGGAAAGGGAAAGCCCGCGGATTTGACAAAAATCTCAACGATAAGCATTGGATGGGGCGGGTACTATGGGGAAGAGGGAGAGGAACTACAATTTTCCACTACGCCACCTCAAATCCTAATGAAACCCTGATTTTTCACTTTTTGACCACTGGTAAAAGAATATGCGAAGGATAATTAGGACCGATGTAGATTGTATTATGGGCTATTCTTGCTGTGGACTCGTCAGGTATTAGTTTTCCAGTGTTGGGGTTTGGTTGCCAACCGGGAGAGCTGCTGGAGGTTATGTGAAGGCGAATACGATGTCCCTTGTTGAAGATTATGCTCGTAGACCAAAGGTCTATCTCAAAGCGATAGATTTTGCCCGGTTTGAGCCATTTCGGTTGGCTGAACGATTCTCTAAGGCAAGCCCTAATTATTCCCTCGCAGATGTTGTATGAGCGTCCATCAGGGTAAACATCGCACAATCTCGCTACGAAATCCGTATCTGGACAATCGCTTGATGCCCAAATTATCGCTCGCACCCTACCCGTTATCTCAAGAGGCTGGGATAGAGGTTCGCTCGTGAAGACCAGAACATCGGAGCGTTCTTCAATTTTCCTCTGGTCCATAGGACCTGCGGGAATGGTCAATTGATATCCACCTATCGTTGGTACGGGGTTCTTGGGGTCGTAAGTATAGCTAAATTTGCTTTCGGATTTAGGCTTATTCCAAGAAAGCTTTTTATCTGGATGAAGATAAAGAGGGGTGAATTTAGCCTTAACGGGCGGCCAGGAGTTAGCTGTTCGCCATTCGTTTCCTGGCGCTTTGGGGTCGCTTACATCCCCCATTACATAATAGGTTACCGCCGGCTCCTTATCCACCCCGTTATCTATTCCCTTCAAATAGCGGTCAAACCATTTCCAGGCATCGTGACAGGTGGTAGGTGGGTTTTTCGCGTTAGGGAAAGTGAGTTCTCCCGCTTTTTCCATAAAAACACCATGGGTCCAGGGACCCATTATGAGTTTCTGCTTACCCCTGGCCTGCGGTCCTCCCTTGGTTTGATAACCGAGGAAGGCGTTTATCGTCCCTTGGGCGAATATATCATACCAACCCCCGATATGGACTGCGGGAGAATTTACATTTTGGTACTTATCGCTTATGTCCATTGACTTCCAATAGCTATCGTATAGAGGATGCTTCAAGACTATGTCGCAAGCGAGGGGGCTGAATTTAGTTATCCTAACCCAATCGCCGAAAAGCGCCTTTCGGAACTCGCCTCCGGTGAATACCGCATCGTGATAGAGGCTGGGAGCGCCAACAGTTATGTGTTGGGCAACGATATTTTTCGCCCCCGTTCCCGCCAATAGAAGCTGAGTTATCCCCAATGCCGAGCCTCCCCAAGTGCCTATCTTTCCGTTGCACCATTCCTGCTTTAGAATCCACTGAACTGTGTCATAGCCATCTTTAGCATCGCTCTCAAAGGGGAGGTTCGCCCCTTCGGAGGCATATCTCCCTCTTGTGTCCTGAATAACAACTGCGTAACCACGCTTTTTCCCTTCCATACCTATGCCCGATAGAGCGTTTTTATCGTAGGGGGTGCGAATGAGGATTACGGGGAAGGGTCCCTTTCCCCCGGGAAGGTAGACATCAGTAGCCAGCCTGACCCCATCCCTCATAGCAACCATATAGGTCTGCTTTTCAACCGCTGGTTGGGCGAGGAGAATGATAGCGCTTAAGACGAGAAATAATCCCAGTTGAATAGAGACTATGAATTTTAAAATCTTTCTTTGCTCTCTCATGATTTCCCTCCTTGTGTTAATCATAAAGTGATGTTAGAATTTTGGTCAAGGAAAATGAGGGTTTATAAAAAGCTTTATTTTCTTTTGTTTATATTCATCCAAATCGCTTTGTCCCACAAAGGAGGGTTCGCTATGGACAAGGAAAGCTTGGAGCAGGAAATAAGGAAAATCACAAATGTCTTCGTTTCCTCATTTACAGGCGAGAAGGTCTTTCCACCTCCCTTGGAATTGAAGCTCATAAGGCAGGATTTCGCTCTCCTCCGGTTTGGGGAATCCTGCATGAATACGCCGTTGAGAATCGGTTCAAAATCGTTCAAAAATGGATTGGGAACTCACGCCAACAGCGAAATTCTGGTTAAGCTTCCGGAGGGAGCGAGCAAGTTTAAAGCATTTGTTGGTATTGATAATAACTTTGATACGCAGGGGTTCAGAGGGAGCGTTGTATTCAGCGTGGAGGTGGATGGAAAGGAGCTCGCTAAAACACCCGTTTTAAAGGGAGGAGATGAACCTTATAAAATTGAAATCGCAATCCCAGAGGGAGCAAAAGAACTGACTTTGAAAGTTGACACGACACCTGATGGACCCGGCTGGGACCAATCGGATTGGGCTGACGCTCAAATCATTATGAAGGATGGTAAAATCATTTTCCTTGATGAGGGACAGAACGACCTACTGCTTTTGGACAGAGTGAATCCTCCATTCCATTTCGTCTACAATGGTGTTCCCTCCGAGCTTCTTCTAAGAGATTGGGAAAAAGAAATCCTTGAAAGCGAAGAAAAAGACAAGAGAATATACAAAGTGTCATGGCTTGACCATCAGACCAATCTGCTTGTGGAAGCGGATGTAAAGATATATAAAGATTTCCCCGCAGTTGAATGGGTGCTTTATTTTGAGAACAGGGGAAACGAACCCACCCCTATCATTGAGAACATCCAAGCTTTAGATATTGATTTAGCGACGGGAAATATGTATAGGGAGGGAATTCTTCATCAACTCCACGGCGATTCCTGCGATGAAAACACATTTTTGCCGATTGATACTCCCGTTAAGGTGGGAGATAGCTTGAAGATTGCTCCCACCGGTGGGAGACCTTCCTCAATTAGCGGCTTCCCTTTTATGAATTTCCAATACTGTGATAAGGGGGTAATCTTGGGGATTGGCTGGACAGGGCAATGGGCTGTTTCCCTTGAGAGACCTAAGACATCCACTTGTGAGACACATATCCAAGCGGGAATGGAATTTACCCACTTAAAGCTCTTGCCAGGAGAGAGGATAAGAACGCCCCGCATTCTCCTCATGAGTTGGCGAGGGGATAGATGGGAAGGGCATAATCTCTTCAGGAGATTGCTGATTGCTCATTATATCCCCAAATTCAATGGTAAGCCGGCGGAACTCCCAATCGCTCTTGAAACATTTGGCCGCTACAATTTCACCCTGCCACGATGGGCGACTGAGGAGGGACAATTGGAAGGGGTTGAGGCCGCTCATAAAATGGGGTGCGATACATATTGGTTTGATGCTGGCTGGTTCGTGGGGGATTTTCCGAATGGAGTGGGCAATTGGTTCCCTAAGCCGGAAGCTTTCCCGAATGGCTTGAAGCCGATAAGCGATAAGTGTCATAAGTTGGGAATGAAATTCATCCTGTGGGTTGAGCCGGAAAGGGTAGCGCAAGGAACCCAGATTGCCCGTGAACATCCTGAATGGGTTTTTGGTGGGGAAAGGGGTGGATTATTCAAGTTGAACGAGCCCGAGGCTCGCAGATGGCTCACGGAGCTTCTCTCCAAGATAATAGAGGAGTTCGGGTTGGATATATATCGCAACGATTTCAATATTGACCCGCTTCCCTACTGGCGAGCGAACGATGAACCTGACCGCCAAGGGATAACGGAGATAAGATATGTTGAGGGTTTATATGAGATGTGGGATGAGCTTTTAGCAAGACATCCCGGTTTGATGATTGACAACTGCGCCAGCGGAGGAAGGAGGATAGATTTGGAGACTATAATGCGTTCCGTTCCCCTTTGGCGCAGCGATACAGGCTGTTTCCCCGGTCATCCCGAATGGAATCAAAACCAGAGCATGGGCTTGGCTCAATATATTCCCCTCTTCACGGTGGGAATATGGTCGCCCGAGCCGTACGAGTTCAGGAGCGGTCAAACAGCGGGAGCGATATGCGAGCTCCCGTACCTTGATAAGAATTTCCCCTGGGAATTGGCAAGAAAGGCTATAAACGAGGCTAAAGAAAACAGAAAGTATTGGATTGGCGATTTCTACCCATTAACCCCAATCAGCAAATCCCTTGAACAAATTACAGCCTATCAGTTTCATCGCTCGGATCTGAAGGAGGGGATAATTTACGCCTTCCGCCGTCCCGAATGCGAATATCTCGGCATCTTGGTTGCACCAAGGGGGTTATCTCCGAATGAAACATACGAGTTGGAGTTCATAGATGATTCATTCAAGAAGAAGAAAATGGTCGTGTCTGGTGAGAAGCTTTTGAAGGACGGACTGGAGATTCGCCTTCCGGAGAAGAGGAGTAGCTTGCTCATTCGCTACAAGGCAAGATAAACTCCCTTCAGCGCCTGCCATATTTTCTCACGAGCTCAAAATAGTAAAGGGCATTCTCAATTGGGACATTTGAGGGGATATGATTGCCCACAGCCATTATGAAGCCTGGGCAATGCTTCGCCTTCTCTATGCATCTCTTCACTTCTTTCTCTATGTCCTCCTTCGTGCCAAAGGTCAATATTCTGCAATCGGCGTTTCCTACTATGATGTGGGTTTTCCCATAGCGCTCAACGATGTAATCCAAATTGGTGAGAGGCTCAAAGATGAAGCCATCAGCACCAGCTTCCGCCAAATCGTCAACGAATTCCGTGAAATCGCCATCTGAACAAAATAGAACCTTTATTCCCTTTTCCTTCAGGGGTTCCCAGAGCTTTTTATAGCGTGGGAAGATGTACTTCCTATACCAACTCGGTTGGATGAAAGCTCCTTCCGTCCAAACCATATCATCGTGACAAATGAAAACCTTTATATCCGTCTTTGCCCAAGCCTTGGTATTAGCAAGCGTGAGTTCATAAAATCCCTCCAGCACATATTCGCCAAATCTAACGGGGTCGGTGCCTAACGCCAAGAGGAACATCTCCCAGCCGAAGGATTGGATGCATCCCGAGACGAGTGTTTTGTAATAGCCACCAGGAAAGACGAGGCTGGGATAAGACTTCTGCCCCTCCTCATAGATTTTCTGGAAGAATTTCGCCCTCTCATCTATATCGGGCAAACCATATTCTTCAGCCGCGTAAAAGGAGAGAACCTCCTCCGGCGTCTTAAATGGACAATAAATAGAATCATTATAATCTATTCCTCCCTCCATATAGACCGCGTGCCCCATGCTTGTTACCCTCCCCACTGCTCCCCAGTCAACTGGTCCGTCGTGAGAGAACCAGAGGATGTCGTATTCCGCCCATTCGTAAAAGAGCTTCCAAGCCTTGTAGCTCTCCTCTGGGTTAGGACTGAGGGGGTCATATCCCGTCACATAACGAACCAAGGCTGTGTGGTCGCAATATTCAGTGCGACCAACTCTTTCCGTCCATTCCAAATTCAAAATCTTCATTCCAATCTCATAAGACATATAATAGTTGCCTCCTTGGAAAATTTTTCTTAAATTATAATGCCGATATGAGAAGAACAATATATATTTTGCCTATTTTAATTTTGTCTCTTTTGATTCCCCCTTCATATCCAAGGGATTTTGAGATAAGGGGAATCTGGATGCAGGCTACGCAAATCAAAGACGAAAGAACGGCTGAATTGATAGTGGAGAGAATCGCTTCAGCGAAGCTAAACGCGGTTTTCGTTTTGGTTTTCTATTGGGGAGGCAAAAGTTTCTTCAAAACGGAGCTTGCTCCTTTAGCTTATGACCCAGCAAATGATAGCGATTTATTCTCTTATTTCATAGAGCAATGTCATAGGAGGGGGATAAAGGTATTTGCGAGGTTCTCAAATGGTTTGGTAGGAGGGAAAGCAGGTGAGGGAATTTTAGCGCAAAATCCTCAATGGCAGATTGAAAATAAAGAGGGGGTGAGGTCAAGATGGTTTGATTTGGGAAAGAGGGAGGTTAGGGATTTTCAGCTCGGGCTTATCTCCGAACTGTTGAACAAATATCCCGTTGATGGAGTTCAGTTAGATTACATCAGATTTCCCTCTCGGGATTACTGCTATTGCGAGGAATGTAGGGATTTTTTCAAAAAGCTTTACAATCTTGACCCCCTCTCCTTGCCCTACGCCCTCCCGACTAGATTTTTGGTAACTTCAACCCCTTTGACTCATCTCTGTGGGGCGAAGCTGTTGGCGAGACTAGATAACGGCGTTCCAGGGATAACCATAAGGGAATATGGCGATGGATTTCTGCTTCTTTTAAATTGGCAAATTGATAATAACTCTGTTCAACTTTTCCTTGATATCCTCAGAAGGGCTGTGGAGGGGAAGAAAATCGTCATCCTCTCGCCAAGAGCGGAGGTCGGCTACGATGAGCATGGATACGGGTTGATTCTTCAAATATTGAGAAGAGCGAATTTGAAGTGGGAAATGGTGAAAGAGGTCTCTGAATGTAATCCGAAAGAAACTCTCCTTTTATTTCCCGCTTTAAAAAGATTGAGGGGAACCCTATGTGATGATATAGGAAAATTCCTGAACACGGGTGGGAGAGCGATAGTAAGCTTGAGCAAGGAGGGAATAGAGGGGAAAGAATGTAATGAGCTCCTTGGGGTATGTGGAAAGGGGAGGAAGCTCAAAGGGAATCATATTCTTATCCCTCTTCAAGAGCATCCATTAATTCCCGTGTTGCAGGGTGGGGAAGGTGAGAGGAGGGAGATATGGGGGAAATGGGTTGATTTTAGAAAAGAGCTAATAACCTCTTTCGTGAAGGAGGTCTACCAATTAACAAAGCGAATGTCTAACGCCCTTCTTTTAAGCGCTGCTGTGTTTTATAATAAAGCTAGCGCGGAGAGGGTCTTGCAGGATTGGTATGGATGGCTTGATATGGGAATAGTTGACTTCGTTGCCCCGATGGCCTATGTGGATGATGCCCGATTGCTTTCCGCCCTGAAGGAATGGAAGCAAGCAGACCCGAATTTGGAGAAAATAATACCCGGGTTGAGCATTTACGAGATGAGGAATGGCAGAGAAGTAGCGAAGGATTATAGGAAAGTCGTTAAACAGATAGAGCTTATAAGAAAAGAAGGGGCGAGAGGGTTTATCCTCTTCTCTCTGCCATTTTTGACCGATGATTTAGTCAAGTATCTATCCAGCTTATAAGAGGATTTGGGGCCTCTCCTCGGGAGGTTTGAGCTCATCGCTGCATTCCCTGACCCTTCCATTTTCCATAACGATGTAATAGTGAAAGAGGTTTGGGTTGAGGAGCGGGGTATGGCTTATGACGAAGATTTGGTCGAATCTCTCCGCGATTTCACCCTCGGTTATAACCCTGATAAGCGCTTCCTTTCTTTGCTCATCAAACGAGGAGAGGGGCTCATCAAGGAAGAGGAAGGAAGGAGCTGCTCCCCTCTCTTGGGGCAGAGAGGCGAGAGCGAAGGAGAGGCGGAGGGCGAGGGACATCTGGTCTCTCGTTCCCCCACTGAAGATGTTCTTTTCCTTCCAATCGCCTGCCCTCTCATCGTAGACTTTGATTCTGAAGGTATCGGGGTCTAAGTCAACCTGCCTATACCTATCATTGGTTATAAGGGGAAGCAATCGCCACATGTGGTCTATAGTGCGGGGAAGGATTCTCTGGGTTATGTTTCTGCGCGCGGTCTCTAAAATCCTCACGCTGAGCTCCCTCACTTTGTGCTCCCTCCTCAATCTCTCGCATTCCCTCTGGCATTCCTCAAGCGGGGGGATTTCTCCAATTATCAATTCCCTTAGGGATTTCCTCTCGTTTTCCAGTCGCTGGTAATATGCTTTCTTTTCTACCAAAGAGTTATTAAGTTCTTCAAGAGAGGGAAGCTCAGGAGGAAATTCGCCTCCTAACTCCTTAAGTATCTCCTCTGCATTTCTCTCCAATTCAACTGCTTTTTCCCTTAAGGACTTCACCTTCTGCTCCTGCCCGGCAAGACGAGATATCGCCAATTGAAGGTTTTCCTCCGGTCTCTCCCTTTCCATTTTATCCAGTTCCCGCTTCAATCTTCTACTCAGCTCCTCCCAGCTTTCAAGAGCATAGATATCTTTAACATCTTCATTGAAGGGAAGGGCGCTTTCCTCTATTTTCTTTTTGATTTGTTGCGTTTCCTTTTCCAGTTCCTCCCTCTTGCCCTTCAATTCCGCTTCGCTATTAATGAATTGCTCAAGATTTCTTATCTCGCTATCCAGCTTCCCCAACTCCCTTGTCAGCTCGGTTTCATCAATAGACAACTCGTATTCCTCAGCTAATTGTTTATTTTTGCTCCCTCTTTCCTCCAATAATTTCTTTATCCTATCGGATTTTTGAATAAGATGCTCTGGCTGAAGGCTTTGCCAGGAGGGAGGAAGCTGACTTAACTGTTCATTCGCTTGTTTCCTTAGATTTTCTATGTTATTTTCCGCTCTGATAATCTCCCTTCTAATTGACTCTTTGCTCCTTTCAAGCAACTCCTCTTCCCTTTTCTCTTTATCTAAAGCATTTTCTCCCCATTGGACATCATAAGCGGGCGTTAAACCCACTTCGTGAAGTTGCTTCTCCAATTCTTTTAGGTCAAATTCCTCCCTATCCCCTAGTTCCCCTTCTATTTTAGCAACCCTTATTAAAATCTTGCCTCGTTTTGTGAATGCTAGAAGGGCGCAGATGAAGGGAATCAGGGAAATAGCAGCGAGAATTTTTAGCGGAGTAAGTAAAAGAAATAGAAGCAGACCGCAACAAATAATACCCGCTAAGCCGATATTTCTAAAAAATTGTGCGCTTTCCTTCAGCTTGTTCTTTTCCTCAACTTTCTCTTTATTGATTACTCTTTCTCTCCATTTTTCTAACAGCTCTATTTTCTTCTTTTTATTTCCTATCTCTTTCTCCTTTTCCTCTAAATCCAATTCCAAGATTTCCTTCCTGCTCATCTCTTGGTTAAGCTGGCGCTGCAAACCCAACAAATTCTCTATTTTATCCATTAGTTGGGAGAGATTGGTTAATTTCTTCAAAATATGAAGCAAAATTCCCGCCTTCTTTCTTCTTTTCCGAAGCTCCGGCAATTCCTCTTTTGCCCTTGCAACCTCTTTAAGCTGGGAGGACAAACTGATGAGGGCGCTCTCCTTTTCCATCAACAGGCGGATTAAAGAGCGTATCCCTTCCACCTTGTGTTCCTTTTCCCTTGTCTCCTTGAGCTCCTTTGCTCTTTCCTGCCACTTGTTCCTCTCCTCCCTTAGCTTCGGTATCTCCTTCTCTGCCTCTTCCGCCTCTTTTTTATTCCTCTCCGCCTCGCTCAACAGTTGCTTTACATTCCAGAACTTCAACAACCACTCTATATGGGCTATTTCCTTTTCAACTTCGGGAATTTCCTTCTCTATCTCTGCAAACCTTCTCTTCCTTTCCCAATCCTCCAGGTTTCTCTCGTCTTCCCTTGTTACCTTTAACTCCTCTTCTATCGCCTGCATCCTATCAAGATTGAGAAGTTTCATCACTGCGCTTTCCCGCGCCGACTTATCCATTCCTTCCAATTTCTCCAGCGCCTTCTGTTCCACGAAACAGGAGTTCAAAAGAGTATCAGCGTCAAGATGTAGTTCCTCTTGAATTCTCCTGTTGACCTCCCTCGCAGTGGTTATTACTTCACTTCCTATGCGGAGCCTCGCTACATTTGTTTTCCCTCTCCTTATCCTTCTCTCTATTCCCAGGATTTCATTGCCTATTTCCATTTCCAAATAGACAAGAGCCTCCTGCAGTCCATAGCCGATGAGGTCCTCCGAGCTCCTTGCTTGTAATGGTCTACCGAAAAGGCTGAAAAAGACAGCCTCAAAAAGCGAGCTTTTCCCAGCCTCATTGCTTCCCTGTATGAGAAATGTTCCCTTTGAGGGGAAGAAGAGATTTATCCCTCTCAAATGTTTAAACCCTTCCGCCATTAACCGTCTCAATCTCATCCCTTATCTCGCCTCCCTCCATTTTGAAAGGGCTAAATCAAGCGCTTCTTTGACGAGTTCCTCCTCCTCTTCAATGCTCCTCGCCACGGACTTCATCTCCTCCTCAACATTTGTTGGACCCTCTCCACTTCCCTCAAAACCTCCCCTCTTAATCTTTAAACCTTGCCAATCCAAATCGAAGAAGAAATTGCTTTTGTTCCCTTCCTCCAAGATTTGATTAAAGGGAACCTCCATCAAAACATCGTTTTCAATTTCTCCTATCAATTTACATTTAAGCAGTTTCTCTGGATGGGAAACTTCCTTTATGCGGGATAGTAGATAGCCCAGCCGCTCCCCCTTTGGTTTTTGTATTATCTCGTCGCTATGAATTTCAATATTTTGCATAGGCTGTGCCGATATTTTTTGGTATTCAATCTTCGGTTTATCCGTGAGTTGAAGATAATAGAATCCGCAATCGTTTTTTTCCTCGCCGAAGTCAAAACGCTCAGTTGCGCCGGGTATGATCACGGATTTGCGCTCCAAATCAAAATTCGCATGAGGGTGGAGATGTCCAGCGATAAAGAGGTCGGCGGGAAATTGGCGCAACCAATGAAGGGTAACTACTGCTCCCTCATACCTTTGGGGTATCCTCCCCTCTATCGCATAGTGGAACATAAAAATGGTGAAATCGCTGTTATCGGGATGAAACTCCAATCCCTCTAAGGGATTTCCATCCCTAATCCTTGGGTCGCAGGAGATGCCAGCTATGGTTATTGATTTTCCTCCCACATTTATTGTCTCGGATTGAATCTTTGCCCCTCGGAAAACCCTCGCTACTTGCCCAATCTCATAAATGAGTATGCTCGCTGCTCCTCCCGCTTCAAATCTCGCCTTGGGAATATCGTGGGTCCCGCCAATCATGAAGGTCTTAATTCCCGCCTCTTTCAACCGCATTAATTCCCTAAACACGAATAAAAGCTCCAAGTAGCGGGGGTCAGGCATATCAAATAAATCGCCCGCATGAAGGAAAATATCCACTTTCTTTTCTATCGCGAAATCAACGACGGATTTAAAGGCATTCCTCAAATACTCTCTTCTTTTCTCCAGCTGTTCGGGTCTCATCTTTGCGTAATAAGCATTGAGATGTGTATCAGCACAGATGACCATTTTCACCATAGCTTAAAGCACACCTCCACCCATCAAATCGTCTTTTAGGGGTTCAGTTGTGATGATTGGGACTTCAGTTTTGCTTTCCTGTAAAGCCGACTGAAGCTCCTTAACGATATCCACATCCGCTCCGCCCTCAGCCGATTCCCTCTTGCCCACCTTTATCATCACGGGCACCCTCGTCAGCTCGCCCAATACAACCGCCTCACCAGTGTTTAAGCCAGGCAAATCGGCTAGAAGTGCCTCGGAGATGTTCTCTGAGGCTGTCCGGACAGCTTCCTGGTCCTCGGGATTCGTCAATTTCATGATTATCTGACTACCGCATTGGGATAGGGTATCCTGATTTATCTTATAGGGACGCTGGGTTATTACGACGAGGAATACTTTAAATTTCCTTCCCTCTGCCGCTATCCTGTTGATAATCTCCGCACACCTGCTTTGTTTCCCCCTCCCTGGCACGAAGTTATGTGCCTCCTCAAGAAAGATGAACAAGGGACGAGGCAACTGCCCAAGCACCGCCTTCTCCCATATTTCCCTCAGAGTTCTATCAACGACTATCTCCATAGCCCGCTGTTGCAAGCCCGCGAGGTCTATTACCGACAATCTCTTAGGCGAGATGATATCATTTATAGGGAGGTCTTTGTCTCCCCAGATTTCCAAGGTGGCAAGCCTGTCAACATATGGCTTGACTCTTCTCAGCTCTTCATAGGAAAATGAACCCCTTGTTTCCTTGCCAGCCTTCGCCTTCCTCTGCATATTTAGCGTAATTTCCTCCAATTCGCTCTCGCTTACCATCTCCTCAAGCTCGTCAAGCTCACTGCCTGCATCCTCTCTCTGCATCATCTCTTCCACTAACTCCTTTAAATAGCTGGGGGTGAAATAAGGGCTTCTTTTCCGCAAAGTATTTAGCAATTTGGAGAGGGTTTCCCTGATTCTCGCCCAAGTTTCGTGGATTTGGGCTATCTCAAATATATCCTCGTCCTCTAGGGTCCAGAATCTTATAGTGTATTCCTCGCTTCCACCGATTTTCTCGTCGCTGTAGCGACGCTCTGCCTTTAAAGGAACTCTATAAACCTTTACTCTATCCGCAAAAGATGTCTTTTTCCCGTCAGGGGTGAGACGCATCATAACATAATCGGAGTTGGGGTCGAAAACAAGGATGGTTGCCCCCATCTTCAATAGATTCTCCAAAAGGAGTCCAGCGAGATAGGATTTCCCAGCGCCCGTCTGAGCGATAATGGCGAGATGCCTTCGCAAACCATTTGGATTTAGTTTAACTTCTACACCCTCTCGGTTGATGAGGTTCCCTATCGTTATGCCATATTCAACATCCTTTGAGAAGAAATTGCGGAGGAAATCATCGGAGGCTAAATAAACGGGCTGACCGGGAAGGGGAGCGTGGCGAGGAAACCTAACTCCGCCATCGGGAGTTAGATAGCCGAGGACATCCGCCGTTCCGATTATCTTGGGGCGAGGGGAAAGTCCCTCCAAAATAGCCCTTGCCTCCTGATAGGTGAGCTCCTCGCCGAGTATTTGTGAGGCAACTTGGAGCTTGCTCACTTGGGCGAGGACGTCAACCCTATCCAATCCCTGCTCGGTTGCAGGTATATCCCTAACGACGAGATATTCAAGCCGAGGCGGACATATAGTGGGCTCCGTTACGAAGCTGAATCTCTGCGTTTCCACATTCCCCACTATATATCCTACAGGCTCAGGAGTTTTCACGACCTCCATATCATCTAAAACCTCCTTCCAAATCTCGTATCCACCTTGCTCCTCCTTATGGGGAGATTTGTGAGCTCCCTCAAAAGAGCTAAATAAACATCCTGGTCTGTTCCCCTCAAAATAACCTCGTTATGCGCCACATACAAGAGGTTTTGATAAACATTGAAGCCACCGTGGGAGGAGAGAAGGACGGATAGGATGGGATGTATTATCTCCGAGTCGCACATAACGATTTTCCCCAGTTCTTCCTTTTTAGTTTCTAAGCCCACGGAGGGAGCGAGAGTATCCACTCTATAAATCTCGTCCCCTTCCTCAAAGCGGATATAGAAGAGGACAACGGAAAGCGAGGGGAGTAAATTATCAAGACGGCTTGAAACTTCCTCCCTTTTGGGGGAAGGAAGCTCAGGTAGGAAATCCTTTTTGAGCCTCTCCAAAGGTTGGGGGACTGCTTCGAGACCGACGAGAAGAGGAGTGGAGAAACCTGCCCCTTCTGTCCAAAATGAAAATATCTCCAAATCGGTTATATCGGTTTCCTTCCCCAAAAGCAACCTGGGGTAGAAGTGTCCCTTGCTTGTTTTAGATATACCTATGAGTTTAATATTAAAGCGAAGGGAGACTTCAGCGAGGGAGAGGAAAGCCTCCAATGCCCTGAGGGGCATATCCTCCAAACCTTCGGGCATTCTGGGGGCAATCTGTGCCCAATAGTAAAGCACAGGAGATATATAAAGACTTCCATCTATGAAGAGGAAAGAGTTAGCGATTTTCTCTGTGTAATCGCTTCCTATTTTCCATTCCAGCCATTGACGGTGGACTTGATGGAATCTCTCCACATCCACTTTTTGCGTATTCCTAAAAGCCTCTACATCAACCTCAACTTCCCTCCAATCCTTTCCTTGAAGGATAGCTTGAACTATTGAGATATATATCCCGCCTTGAGTAGCTAAACAAGCGTTTGAGCCATCTACTGCGAAAAGGGGGAGCTCAGAGGGAGGGAGCTGGGGAAAGGGATTCCAATGATGGACGATTTCCTGTTTGAGAAAGGATTCGTCTTCATTTTTGGGCTCTCTTTTGAAAAGGGAATAGAGCTTATCCTGTTTGCTTTTTATATTTTCCGCGAATTTATCGGGGAAGCAGGGCAAGGTTTCCCTCCTTTTAAGAAAATTATACTCCAAATTCCCCTTTTCAGTCAAACTTGAGGAATTTCTCTTTTTCCGAAGTTTCCCAGGAAGCCAGAACATCTTAATTTTACAGTTTCAAAGAATGCGCGAGCATTTGTAATTTACTCGTTACCCTATACCAAGCTACAAAAACCCGCTGAATAGGGTTAAATAGCTTGAAATGGAATAATAGAGGTAATATCCTTTATTTGAAGAGGTGAAAGAAAAATGAGAAACTTATTCTTTGTTCTCCTTTTCCTGGCTTTCTCTTTGGTTCTCTCCCGAGCTGATTCGCTCATATCGGTTAGGGATTATGGAGCCAAGGGGGATGGAATAAGCGATGATACACAGGCTGTGAAGAAAGCCATTGAATCAGCGCCGGAAAACGGGATAATCTATTTCCCGCCCGGGAAGTATCGCCTCAAAGAGACGATAGAATTGAGGCAGAGAACCCTACTTGGCAATCCCAATGGTGCTTGGAACGCAGATGTGGATGCTCTTCCCGTCCTCATCATAGACCACATAGAAGGGCCAGCTATACGCGCCTATGACGGGGCCTCAATAAATGGTTTGTGTTTCCAATACGAACATAAACCGACCGTTCCTCAACCATTTGCCCCCACAATTCTCCTTTCCGGAGTAGGGATAAACATCTCCAATATAAAGATTCACGGATGCTACGATGGAATAATCGCCGACGGGAAAAGCAATGTGGGAAGATTGAAGATTCGCAATGTTTTCATAGCCCAATGTCACAACATAGCGATTTACATAACTCGCACCTACGATGTAGCAACCTTGGAACTCATCCATATTTGGAGCCCGGCAAGCCCAACTTCTCTAACAAAGGGAGTGGGGATAAAGTTGGGTAGAAACGACGAAATCCATCTCTCAAATTGCTTCGTTTTTCACACCAACATAGCTTATCTCTTTGAGACTGACGAAGGAGAGGGTGGTGGCTCAACTTACGGCACCCTTCTCAACTGTGCCACCGACTACTGCAGTAGAGGATATGTGGTAAAAAGCCCGGTTAAATTGAATATCGTCGGAGGGGACCTCATGAATCATCACGCCTCCTTTTACATTGAGAATAAAGATGCTGATTTAAGGATAAACGGTGTGCTAATGCAGTCCAATGGCGAGCCCTGTATATGGGTTAAGGAGGGGAAATCCCTCAACATCACCGGTTCTTCATTCCGAAGCGCCTTCCCGAGAGCGGAGATTTATTCCGTGAATGTGGAAAAGATTGGAAATCTCTTGATAAATGCTTGTGATTTTGACGAGAACGCCCCTGCAATCAAGCTTGGAAAAGAGGTCAAAACGGCTATTATAACGAATAACATCTTCCCATCTTCCTATATCGGCGTGGATAAAGGTGGCTTTACATCCGATAAATGGTTGATAGATAATAATGTGGTGAGAGAAAAGGAGTAATGATATGTCTCTCCGAAGATTGGGTTTTGTTTTCTTCTTTTTTCTTATTCTATCCGCAAAGGAGGTAATATCTATGGAAGAGATAATACCCAGGAGCTGGAATACGATTTTCAAAATCGGCGAGTTGGATTTTTCTCCCAACGAATTCGCCCTTGCGCCCTCACAGGCGAGAGAATTCAAGGACAGATTCCCCCAAGACCCCGTTTATATCGTCGGGAAAAGCCTTCCCTCTGACTTCCCCTTCATCCATCCCAACGAAGCGGACACCTTTTGGGCTAAGGAACCCCATCATAAATTCACCATTATCTTCAATCTATCGGAAAAGCCGAAAGGGATTCCGCTTCTTTTTCTTGCCTTGGCTGATGTCCACGAATCGTTGGCTCCAATCGTGGAGATTCGGCTAAACGACAGGACGCAGGGAGCAAAGAGGGTTAGAGCTGGTAAAGGGAGGGCATTCTATGGAGAAAAAGGGGAAGAACAATTCATCGCCTTTACACTTAATAGCGATGACTTAAAACTTGGAGAGAATAAATTGGAAATCTCCCTCACCTCCGGCTCTTGGATAGCCTACGATGCCATTTTCCTATTTGATGTCCCTCAGATTCCCTTATCTCCACCGGAAAAAACCAATCTTTCCCTTTTCCCTCTTCAGAATCCTCTCCCCTTCTGAATTGGAAACCAAGGGTATAGTTTTGCAGCAGGGTGAGTTCTTCCATTGTCTTTTCTTCCCAGGAGATTTTCTCCAAACTTCCTTTTTAATTGAGAACTCAGATTTTGAAATAGGTGGACAAATCTACTTGGACAACGGCAATCTCAAAATCTCCTATACCCTCCCTGAGGAAGCTATGGGGGAGAACTGGTCCTTCAATCTTCCAGAGATAAATAATCAATGGCTTATTTTCCGAATCCGTAACCTTAGGGATAAAGTTTATATCAAAATCCTTGATGCGGAGGGGAAGGTCTTGGAGGAGAGGGAAACTTCCCATCTTCTCGCACCGTCTGGGAGGCTAAAGCTATCAAGCGACGGCAAATGCGAATTCTATCTCGCTAACCTCTTTTATAGACCGCCAATCAAGTTGGAACTTGACAAGGTCTCCTATAAGAAGGGGGATGTTGTTAAATTAGGGATAAGGGCGTCGCCCATCGGCGATTTGGATATGGAAATTAAGCTGATAAGCCCGGATGGGAAGGAATTGGATAGAAGGAAAAGAGCAATCGGTCCCGATAAGAAGGAGTGGGAGGAGGATTTCCTGATCGAGGAGAAAATGGGCGATGGCGGCTATGCTTTGAAGTGCGAGATATCCCAAGATGGCAGGATGCTATGGGAGGGAAGCTTGCCTCTCTACATAAGGGATGAAATGGCGAAGAGGGTGATGAGTGAAATTCAAAGATTGAAGAAGGAAGGGGAGCGTTTCTCTTCCCAAATTCAGCGGGCAATGAGGCTTTTTGCCTCTGGCGATTTCTCGTCAGCCCTATCAATGTTTGAGATTTTGGGGCGAGAAAGTGAAACGATTCAATGTTCAAAGCTCAACGGAGACATCGTTTTGCGAAATGAATATTTTGAGATGAGGATAAAGACGAGAGACGGATTTGGACCATATCTCTTGATTGATAGGAAAAACGGGCGAATCCTCTCGGATGCTCCTTATCTTTATTTCGTAAACGAGGAAATCGCAAGTCCGGAGTTTAAAGACTTCAAGCAAGAAGACGACAGATTCGTATTGATCGGGGAAAGCAATGGCGTGGAAATCGTTCACGAATTCCATCTTCCCAAAGACAAGCCATATTTTGAGGAAAGGATAAGGGTAATAAATAGGGGGAAGGAAAGCGTTAAGGCGCCGAATATCTCCTTTGGCTTTCAAAAGAACCTCAGGCTATCCAACGGAAAGCTATTAGAGGGGCTCAATGAGGCAAGGGTTGTCTCCATTCCCTATAGGAGACCTCTTCAGGGCAAAATGGGTGAATATGAGGATTTTCCCTTTGATGAGCTCCTTTGGCGAAAGGGATGGTGGCGTCCGGTTTGGTATGAAAAACTTTATATTGATGAATGGGGTGCCGAGGGTTGGGCTTTTGTCTTTGACGATTCCTCTCTTATGATTGCGAAACATAATAACGATGGTATGGAGTATTCAACATTAAAGCTTATCAAAGAGAATGAAGAATTTCGGCTTCGTTTCGGCGGTGGGGGAGTGTGGCATGGAGACCCTGAAAACGCATGCGAGCTCTCACCGGGCGAGGAATTTCGCTTTGGGATAACTCGTTACGCCCTCGTTGAGGGTGATTGGAAGGCTTGCTATTACGCCTTCAGGGAGTTTATGGAGGAGAATGGGCACAAGGTGCCGGAAAATTACAATCCGCCTATTCACTGGAACGAGCTCTACGACAATCCCCTTTGGTGGGGTCCCGATACGGAGGAGAACAGAAAAAAGTTTTATTCACTCCCACAAATTTTGGAGGAAGCGGAAAAGGCAAGGGAAATCGGCTGCGAGTCCCTTTACCTTGACCCTGGCTGGGATACCTCATTTGCTTCCTCCATTTGGGCTGAAGATAGATTGCTGAAAGCTGAGGAGTTTGTGAAGCTGATGAAGGTGAAATACGGTCTCTATGTTGCCTTACATACTCCATTGGCGGGCTGGTCCGATATAAACGCTTACCCCATTGAGTGCAGAAGGAAGGACAAGGATGGCAATATACTTCCCGCCCTCTGCGGCGGTTCTGAGAAATATATAGAGACGAAGGCTAACAGATTGAAGGAACTGGCGAAAGCTGGAGTTGTCTTCTTTATGTTTGATGGATCAGCCTATACGGGGGAATGCTATGACACCTCCCATCATCATCCCATCCCCTATACGAGAGAGGCTCATTGTCGGGCGATTCTCAAATTAGCTCAATTAATTCACGAGGAATATCCCGATGTCCTCATAGAGCTTCACGACCCAATCATAGCGGGAGTTCCCGAACGATATGCCCCGACATACTATCTCCATGCTTTGCCGGGTTCATTTGATGAGGTCTGGGCTTTTGAATATATGTGGTCTCCTCTTGAGGACCTCCTCAGCGGAAGGGCGATAAGCCTTTATTACTACAATCTCGCCTACTCCCTTCCCCTCTATATCCATATAGATTTAAGAAAGGATAATGAGAATTGCCTGGAATTCTGGTGGTATGCATCAACCTGCAGGCATTTGGGAGTGGGCGGAAAGCATCCCGATGAGAGGATTTGGGAGGCGCATAAGAAAGCGATGAGTGAATATAAAAGATTGAAGGAGTATTTCACAAAGGGAACTTTCTACGGGATAGACGAAACCGTTCACATCCATAGCATAAAGGGAAAGGGTGCAGTAATAAATCTCTTCAATTTAGGGGAAAAAGAGGAGAGAAAATATATAGCGTTTAAGTTGGAGGAGATAGGGCTTGAGCCGAATGCTGAGATTAGAATCAAGGGAGCTAACTGGAGCAGAGAAGGTTCAAATGTCATTATATGGGCGGATTTGCCTCCCAAGGGTTGTTCCCTTGTTGAGATAGAGGAGGTGAAATGAAAATCAGGAGGTTTTATCTATTCACGTTTCTTCTCTTTGTCTTTTCCGTGGCATTCCCTTCGCTTCATCCTTTAAAGGTGGAGAAAGGGAAGATAGTTGATGGGATAACGGGGAAACCGATTTGGCTTTTCGGCGTGAATTTATTTGAGACCCATCTCGGTTGGGCGATATCTCAAGAGATATCCGTGATGGAGAGGAATCTCACAGCGATATCCAAACTCGGCTTTAACGCCTTGAGAGTTCCTCTGAATATGAGTTATATTGAGCCTGCCCCGGATATCTTTCCCGATAACCCATACTATTCGGAGATTATGCATCAGCATAAATTGAAGGATGGGTTTCCTCGCTTTCTTGATGCTTTGGTGCAAAAAGCGGGCGAGCTTGGGCTTTATGTGATATTGGAGTTCCACGAGCTTCCCGCGGACCCTTGGAGATATTTCGCTGGAGGGCAGGAGCAATTGAGGGGAAGCGGAAAGCACGGAGGGGCAATCTCTTGGCTCGCCAAGATAGAGGAGAAAGATGGAAAGATTGAGAAAGTGGAGCTGGATTGGGATAAGGCCTACGAACATGTTCCCAAGGCTTTAGCTTGGTTAGCACGCCATTACAAGGGAAATCCAACCTTGGCGGGAATAGAGGTTCCCTGGAACGAGCCCGTTGGGGGATGGGCGGAGAATGAAAATCTATATTACAAGCTGGTGCAAGCCTGTGCTCTTGCTGTTAAGAAGGAAGACCCAAATCGCCTTGTCTTTATGGATATCCAAGATTGGGGAGCGGGTGTTAATTATCTTCCGCCCTCATCAACTTGGCGCACGCCTCCCGAAGTTGATGTTCTATTCCCCCATTTCTATTTCGGGATGCATTGTCCCAATACTCCCTATGATGAAGCCCTGCGTTGTGCAGTGGCTAACTGGACAAGCTGGTTCACGGGATTGGGGAAGCCAGTAATGGTAGGAGAGTATGGAGTGGCGGGTTTAAACGAGGATTGGATGGGAAAGCATATTGAGGAAATGAGGAAATTCTACAATTTCTCGGGCGATAAGCCCGACCTATCCTTGCTTCATAGGGATGTTATGAGGGCTTGTTTGGAGCAATGGAAGGAGATGGGAATTCAAGGAGTATTTTATTGGGCTTGGTGGGAAGGGATACCGGGGCAAGCGGAAGGGAAGCGAGACCTATCCCTATCTTCTGGCTTTGAGGTGCTCAAGGATTTCGCGCAGAGCTTTAAAAATCCCAGGCTAACTTCCGCTGAAGCCAAAATAGCTGTGATTTGCGATATGGGAAAGCGTAGCCAATACGGTTCTCCCCAAGATTTATTGCTGATAAGCGATATTTTAATGAGAAAAAAAGCCACTCCCTTCCACACGATTTTCATCCAAGCAATTAAAGAAAGGAGAGAACTTTTGAGCAAAAGGAAATACGGAAAAATAATTATCCTTGCGGATGAGTTGTCTGATGAGATAATTCAGAGCGTAAGGAAATTAGTGGCTAAAGGACGAATTTTAATCATTTCTCAGAAAGACAAGAATTGGACAAGCAAGTTGGAAAAATTTCTTGAAGAATGAGGAAGACGGATAAAGGATTGTTGTTTATAATTTCGCTTTTTTCTTTGATGTTTCCCGCTTTCGGGAACGCTGATATTATGATAAGCTCCACCCCTTTCACCTTTTCTTTGTTTTCGGAAAAGGAAAGATTTACTTCTCTCACACTCGTTAACATGGAAAAATTGAAAGATGCTCGCCTAAATGGTTTCCTTCTCGCCAAGGAGCTTCCCTCTGAATCGGTCCTCGTTTTCACTCCAGATGGAACTGCTACTTTCTTTTATTACGATACTTTCCTTCGCCATTATCGGGGCAGAAAACAAATTTTGTCAAACAAAATAGAAAACTTCCTTTCCCGCCCCATTTCTTCGCCATTGCCTAAATTTCTTAAAGATGTCTATTCTATGAATGTATCTGCCCTTTACTTCAACGATTGGGAAGACATTCTTTGGTGGACTGGGGAGTTGGTTTATAAGTTTGAATTTCCCTTTCCCATAAAATCCTTAAATCTTTCAAGCCCAGAGGGCTCGCTTATAACAACTGTAGGAGATTGGGAATGGGAAAAGGTTGGAAGAGCGATTTGGATATATGCGTCTGCCGATGCCGAAAATTGGACCCTGATGTGGAAATCACCTCCTCCCGGTGGAGTCACTCAAGTCAAAGCTGAGCTCCCGCAACCCTTAATCGGTTCAAAAACGATTTACCTAAAATTTGTAGGTCAAAACAACAATGTTTTATATGACCTTTACATCACGGCAAAATTAGATGCTCGTTCTGTCCTTCCCCTGCTCAAACTAAAGCGAGGTCCGAATACTTTCAGATTTTCCTATAACTCTATCGGGAAATGTCTTTTATCTTTTGAAGGGGTCCAGACCAGCTCAGCTAAACGAGTCTATCCGAAGAAAATCAAAATAGATGTTGAAAGCGAAAGCGTCGCTATTTCCTTTCCTCAAGGGGTTGCAATTCAGCTTATGAAGGAAGGCGAGCATCTAAAAGGAATACAAAAATTGTTTATCGGGAATTACGAAGTTGAGGATAACGACAATCCAGCCTTGCCGACACTGAAAGTTTTTTCCGGTAGCGTAGAAAAGATAAAGGATTGGAGGAATTATCTCCTTGAAAGGGATAAAAACGGGGATTGGGTGAAAAGGGGAAATGGGAAAGTTGAGGAAGTTAAGATTGAAAGGTGCTTTTATAAAGGTTATGAGATAAATGGAGACGTAGTGATTATTAAAAGCCTGATTGAATCAGAAAAAATCAATGGCGAGCTTTATTGGGTATTCATACCCTCTGAGAAGAAAATAGGAAGGCGAATCTACAAAGGGCTCTCTTATAAACTTATATTCAGAAACCTTAGATGCCAGGGAAAACCTTTTGAAGTAGTGATAGAGGAGAAAGCAAAATGGTGGAACGGGGATTGGTTTATAAACCAATCTTGGGGTGATTTCAAAGAGGTAAAGCTGAGCTTCCTTTCCATCCTCCAACTCCCACCTATGGGTTACTTCGCTTGGCAACAACCTTTTCTATTCTATGGAGGAGCCAATAGAGCGATTGTTTCCTTCTTCAATGATGTAGTTTATGCAAAAGTAGGCGTCAATCAAGAAATGGACAAGCTAATTATAAATTCCTCCATTCCCTTAAAGAACGGGGAAACAACCATGAAATGTTGGCTTGTGGGTGAGGGTAAATTTCCCGATAAATGGAGTATATTAAATGAGTGGAGCGAGGTTTTTGATTATTTAGGGGGGAGATATCGTTCCTTGTATGGTTTGAAGAGAATAGAGCCGAAGCCCGCGCTCCTTTGGCAAGGTTATGACGATGCCTTTGATAGGTACAAAAGTGAGGGCAAGCTGGATTTAGAAAAGAGTTGGCTCTGGCGTTTTGCTGATGACAAACTACCCATTTTGGGGAAGTTGGGCATAAGGATTCTTTATCTTGCCGGTGGCATCTGGGAAAGCGACGCGGAGTATCCTCCCAACAGATATCTGGAGGGAAGCAAGTGTTTCGGTTCGGGATGCGCGCCTTGGCATCTGGAGATCAGTCCCGCGCTTGGCGGTGAAGAAGCCCTTGCCCACCTTTGTAATGAGGCTCATAAAAGGGGAATCAAGGTCCTTATTTGGTCCACCCCAGCTCATTTATCAAATTCATCCCCTCTTTTATTAGAACATCCAGAGTGGATTGCTCAAGAAGCAGACGGCATTCCGGTGACTTGGTATAACGATGTCTTTGGAGTTAGTCTGTATGGCGGTTATTTTCTCTATGCAATTAACCGATATAAAGCTATCAGGTCTTTAGGGATTGATGGATATTGGCAAGATTCATTCCTTACCTTTGGGGTCCTAACCGATTTCTCTCAACCAAACCCTTATCCTCAGTTGGAGAGAACAATCAAAATGCAAAAAGCAATGCAAGAGATGGGGTATTCTGAGATACATATTGAAGGATGTGGACCATTTGGTTTGTCAAGTGGTGGATATGGCTATGGCGACAATTCTTACTTTGAGAAAATAAAAGGCAAAGAATATGGGCTTTACTATTATGTTGCGGATACAATCTTTGATAAAGAGGCTTATTTTAGGGCACTTGCGAGCAAAGGCGTATTGGGCATACTCTCATTAGATAGATTGTCGGAGGAAGACAAAAATGCAATTGCTGAAATCAACAACGGCTTTAACATAGTTGCTCCTTATATGGAAAAAAGGAGATTATTGGGCATGGGGGATGATTGGTTTGGCGTAGAATGGAGAAACAAAGAGGGGAAAACGGTGCTGTTCTCCTTCAAACGCTTCTCTTACAAGTTAGGGAGAAGAACACAAGTAGAGGATGTAACCACTAAAAAGCGGATGCAAATCAAGGATGGGCAATTAGTTACCCAACCCTGGCATATCTATCTCATTCCCTAAAGGGATATGGGATATTTGCCGTATTTCAGACCGCTTTCAAGCATTGCTTTGTAGTTCTCCAAGGGGACATATTCGGGGATGCTGTTGGAGGAGCCGAGACAATAACCGCCCCCGGGTGCGATTTCCTTTATTAGTCGCTTTACCTCTTCCTCCACTTCCTTCGGTGTTCCCCTTGATAGGGGATAATCCAAATTCAAACCACCAAGAATGCATAGTTTGTCCCCGTATCTTTCCTTCACTTCTCTTATATCCATAGCCTTCGGCTCAATTGGATGGATCGCGTTAACGCCACATTCAATCAAATCGTCCAAAATGTCCCAAAGCTTGCCATCGGAATGGAAAAGGAAGGGAACATCATATTTCTTGCAGATTTCCCCAAATCTCTTATACCAGGGGAAAAGATATTTCCTGTAAACAGATGGTGAAAAGAAAGTCCCCTCGGTATAAGCGATATCGTCTGACAACCAAAGGGCTCCGAGAGCGTCTTCACACGCCTCAGCGGCGATATCCGTTATCTCCGTGAGGATTTCCCCCACTTTATCAAAAACCTTTGCCACGAGCTTTGGCTCATCGTATAAGGACAAAGCGAGCGTCTCAAAACCCATCGCGAACGATGTCTCCTCAAAAATCCCTCCCGTTCCCGTTATTATCTTCATACCCTCTGGTAGGGCTTTCCTTGTCTCCGCAATGATGGAGTAATCAACCTCCTCGGGGGAGGGAAAATCATAAGCGGAAAATTCCTCTTCATTCGTTATCGCTCCCCTATGTTGCTCCACCCAAGAGCGAGAGGATAATTGGTCCTCGTATAAGCTGTAATTGAAATGGACCTCCCGGCGCGGGCTGGGGAAGGAATAGGGAGGGACGATATGGATGAAATCATATCCTGCTTTACACCAGAACTCAACCCAATCCGAGAAATTTCTTATCGGCTTCCCCAAAAAGGCGGAAGCAACTCTGTAATCTATCCATCCCTCAATGAAGGGGACACGGTCTGGCTCCCCTTCTAAGCGTAAAGCCTTCTCCATTCTCTCAAAATTCGGCTTCACCATATGCGCGTCACCTTCCTTAATCCACGAGGTTTATCGGGGTTCAATCCCCGGGAAATAGCCAGATAATAGGCAAACAACTGCCCGCCAATAATTGAGGTTATGGGCAGAATCATCTCATCGCCATCAAAGGGAACAGGAATATAGGAATTAGCCAATTTCCTCATCCTTTCGCTATTGGAAAGGGCGATTATCTCCGCTCCCCTTTTTCTCAATTGCTGAGCTATATCTATTAAATGCTCCAATATTTTCCCCTTCGGAGCGACGAAGAAGAGGGGAAAACCCTTTCTCACAACCGCCACTGGTCCGTGCATAAAATCGGCTGAAGAGAAGCCATCAGCATCAACGAGGGATGTTTCCCTTATCTTCAAGGCTATCTCCAAAGCTGTAGGATAGGAAAACCCACGGGAGATGACAGCCATCGTCTCAACATAAGTATATCTCTGGACCAGTTCCTCAATCAAAGATGCTTGGGCGAGCATTTTCTCCGCTTGGGAAGGAGTTGAGCTCAATTCCTCCAATCTCTCTTCGTCTCCCGCCCAATGAAATGAAAGCAGAGCAACTGCAAGGAGGGAAGTGGTGAAGGTTTTAGTTGCCGCGACAGCTTCCTCCTTGCCTGAGCGTGCTATCAGGGATAAATGCGCCTCTTTCTCCAAGGGCGAGTCCTCCGTGTTTGTGATGGCACAGGTCAAAGCTCCGTCTTCCCTCGCCCTTCTTATCCAATAAACAACATCGGGCGTCTCTCCGGATTGGGAAATCCCTATCACGAAGGTCTTATCCAATTTCAACTTCACATCATAGAAGGTGTAAAGGGAGGGCGCGGCGGAGGCTACGGGCAATTTGTTTTCATATTGAATGAGATACCTGGCATAAGTTGCGACATTATCGGAAGTTCCCCTTGCCACTACCATCACGCATTCGGGAGAAAATCTCTTTATCTCCTTTCCTATCTCCCTTGCCTTTTCTGTCTCAAGCTTGAAGGTTTCCGCAAGACATTTGGGCTGCTCTTTTATCTCCTCAAGCATTCTATAGCTTTTTCCCAAGTCTTCTCTCAACTCCTTCTACCTTTGAACGCATAGTTGCAGGCTTATCCCTCCTATCATCTATCTTCAGTGTGGTAACGACTCTTTGACATCCCATTTGAAAGGGAACTTCGTGGATACGACGGACAGCCTCAAGGATTTGCTCCAGTTCGCCTTCAAATACCGTGCCCATAGGCGTTAATTGATAATTCAAACCCATTTCCTCCAATATTTTCACGCAATTCGCGACATAATCGCCAACGCTAGGTGAACCAGTTCCCAAGGGTATTATGCTTATCTCCGCTATCGGCAAAAATGTCACCTCCTTTTAATCTATCAATTCGCCCTGAGCTATCCTCAAAATCTTGAGGAGAACCCAATATCTCCTTCTCGGACCTCTATTGTAATAGATTTGGAAGACATTGCGATTTTCATCCTCAACTATGTAGTAATCCTTATGATGTCTTTGCCACCAACGCTTTCCGAAGTCAAGCTTTCTACCTTGGAACTTGCATTTCACTATCTTGAAATCTTTACCTCTCCAGCGAAAGGATGTGGGTGGACCGGGCTTTCTCGCGAAATAGACCTCTATCTCCTCAGAGACGAAGATATCCTCCCTTTGCGGCTCCGAAAGGTCGTATCTCATAACCCTTCCTTATTGCCGTAATAATTGAGATATGTTATCTCTTCAAGGGGTTTCTTTGGAGCTTGCTCTCCAGATGTTAGCGGAATCCCGATTGGGATGAGGGCGAAGAGCCTTTTCCTCTTGGGAATGCCCAAAAGTTCCTTGACCCATCCTTCGTGAGGGATTAGCGTTCCCTCAACCCAACATGAACCATAGCCGAGGGCTGTTGCTGCGAGGAGAATATTCTCTATTGCTGCAGAGGCATCCTCAATAGCATATTTAGTTGGCTCAACGATGACCGCTATAGCTCCTCCGCAATCGAAGACGGGTTGAACATCGTTTAGACGATTGAGGATGCTTTTATCGGTGATTATAATGAATTCTCGCTTCTGCAGATTATAGCCCGATGGGGCGAGCCTTCCAGCGTTCACTATCTTCTTCAAGTCCTCAAGAGGGACAGGATGGGTTTGGAAGAGGCGGACGCTTCGCCTCTTCTCAATTGCTTCGAAAAGGTCCATCAATTTTCCCCCTTTCTATTTAGATTAGGGAGAGAAAAGCTTCTCTGGAAGGGGGGAGTTAATCTTTATGTTCTGCAACTCCCCCTCCGCAACGAGCTCTCCATCTGGAGCGAACATCTTTATTCTTCTCGGTATGACTACACCTGATTGGTCCTTGAAGTAATTATCATAAACATAGGAGACATTTAACTTCCCCAAGCTGTTCAGCTTCCAGGATTTCTGCAATGATAAATCGTTAGGGTTAATCCATATTATCCTCTTCCGAGTGTTATCCTTTGGTATAGCCTCTATCTTCAAACTATTTTTTGTTTCCTCAACAACCCTTAAATCGTAATCGTTCCAGAAATCGGGAGCGATGATGCCGAAATCCAAGGAGAGAGTTTTGCGGTCAATCCCTTTGAAGTTATCCTCTTTCTTATATCCAATTCCTGGCACCCAGACAAAATAGCGATTGCTATTGATTATATAAACGACTCGCAACATCCCATAGGGAGTTCCCTCTAACCTCAAGGAGTGAGGAGCTCGAAAATAGATTTGCGTCTTCTTCGCATTAAAGAAGTATTTGTAATCGGGGTCTAACTTCGTGAGCTTAGAGGTCTTCGCTTGTTTAACTACCAATGTTGCTGAGTAGGTCTTCAAAGAAGACCATCTTTCCTCTAATCTCTCCTTTATTGATTGGGGAAGGAGGAACAAACAAAATAGCAAAAATATCGCCAACTTCCGCATAGCTGTAATATAATTATACATCAAAGATTAACATAGTAAAACAAATAATTAGGCAAGAACTTAGCCTCGCGGTGAATCCAGGTTCTAAGCTTAGATAAGCTGAAAGCCTATATATTTTGAGTAGGAGGATAAGCGATTGGGTTTAAGGAGATTTAGAGTTTCCTTAGTAAATCAATGGCGTGAGCTGGAAAGCTCCAGACCGTAGTTCCCCAAAGCTATAGAGCAGTAGATATCCTCTCTTGGAGTTTATAGTCAAGCAATACGGGAAGTCCTCCGAGGAGTCTCAAATATTATGAGATTATACAATTTAGGTTGACACAGATAATGTGCTATGTTAATCTTCTTTAATAAACGAAAGGAGGTATTCCCCTGTGGAAATAGAGATAGGAAGAAACCGCAAAGCTTATTGGACTTTCGGCTTTGATGAAATTTCTCTCATCCCATCAGAGGAAACGATTGACCCTGATGAGGTTGATGTCAGCTTTCAAATTGGCGATTTTCGCTTTTCCATCCCCATTCTCGCCTCCGCTATGGATGGAGCGGTTGATGTGAGAATTTGCACTCTTCTGGGGAAATTGGGAGGGTTGGCGGTCCTCAATTTAGAGGGAGTGCAAACGAGATATGAGAAGCCTGAAGAAGCGATAGAGAGGATAATAACCGCTCCGAAAGAAAAGGTAATTGAGGTAATAAGGGATGTCTATAGGGAACCCATAAAGGAGAATTTGATAGAGAAGAGGATAAGGGAAATTAAGGAATCGGGGGTCGTTGCTGCTGCCTCTGCAACTCCTGCCAATGCGGAAAGGTTTTTCCCCATCTGCCTTTCCGCTGGTCTTGATATTTTCGTCCTCCAATCCACAATAACGACCGTTCGTCATAGGTCATCTAAAGGTAGCCTTGATATCCCTTCATTCTGCGAGAGGTCGCCCATACCGGTGATAATCGGCAACTGCGTCACCTACGAAGGGGCGCTTGAACTTATGGAAGCCGGGGCTTCAGCAATCTTGGTGGGGGTTGGACCTGGAGCAGCCTGCACGACAAGGCAGGTTTTGGGCATCGGAGTTCCCCAAATCACTGCTATCGCCGATGCCGCAGCTGCGAGGGACGATTTCTTCAAGAGGACTGGCAAATATGTTCCCGTCATCGCCGATGGAGGTATGAGAAGGGGAGGGGATATCGCAAAAGCTATAGCCTGCGGAGCGGATGCGGTCATGATTGGTTCTCCAATCGCCTCAGCTGAGGAGGCGCCAGGGAAAGGCTATCACTGGGGAATGGCTTCCTTCCATCCTCTGCTCCCCAGAGGAACGAGGATTTATGTGGGTATTTTGGGAACTCTCAAGGAAATACTTTTCGGAGAAGCGAAAAAGGATGACGGGACGATGAATCTCGTCGGCGCCCTCAAGCTTTCAATGAGCTCCTGCGGAGCTACGAATATAAAAGAAATGCAAAAGGTCAGGATAGCATATGCTCCCGCCATTTCAACCGAAGGGAAAGCCCTCCAGAGGTGATGATTTGCTGGAGGAGGGGCTTAAATGCGGGAAGATTCCCCATAAGCTGCTTGAAGAGATAATCGGTCTGTTGGATTTAGAGGACGATAGGATAATAATCGGTCCCAAAGTTGGTGAAGATTCCGCAGTTGTGAGATGGGATGAGAATCTTCTGGTCGTGGCAAGCGACCCCATTACCTTTGCGAGCGAGCTAATTGGTTGGTATGCGGTTATGGTGAACGCGAACGATATAGCGGTTATGGGAGCTGTCCCTCGCTATCTCCTTGTTACTCTCCTGCTTCCTCCGGATTCTCCCGCTTCTCTTCCAATAAATATTATGCAGCAAATAGAAGAAGCCTGTAGGGAGCTCTCCATCAGAGTCATCGGTGGGCATAGCGAGGTAACGCCGGGCTTGGAGCGACCAATTGTCGTTGGAACGATGTTGGGCTCAGCCGAGAAAGTGTTGGTGCCCTCCGCGAAGGAAGGAGATTTGATATTCTTGACGAAGGGGATAGCGATAGAGGGAACAGCTCTTTTAGCGAGGGAGTATACCGCCAAGCTCCTCGCCCTCGGCGTAGAGGAAGAAGTTCTGGAAAGAGCAAAGCGGTTGATATTTAAGCCCGGAATTTCCGTTGTTAGGGAGGCGCTTTTGCTCAGAAATTATGCCACCTCAATGCACGACCCAACAGAGGGAGGGTTGGCAACTGCTATCTATGAGCTCTGTAGGGCAAATGATAAAGGGGCTTTGTTATATGAAGAGTCTATTCCCATCCTTCCCGAGTGCCGACTGATTTGCGAGAAGCTCTCCCTCAACCCATTGGGATTGCTCGCTTCAGGCTCGCTTCTTTTCACCATTTCACCAGATAAGAGGGAATGTGTAAGAGAGCTTTTGGATAGGGAGGGTATAGATTACGGGGAAATCGGAGAGATAAAGAAGAGGGATTATGGGATTAAAATTAAAAGAAGGGAAGGGGTTTTCCCTTTGGAGTTCTCAGCGAGAGACGAAGTTGCAAGATTGGAGGAGGAATGGGGAAGATAATCATTTTAGATGAAGCAACGGTGGGAAAGATAGCTGCTGGGGAGGTGGTGGAAAGACCTGCATCGGTTGTCAAGGAGCTCGTGGAAAATTCCCTTGATGCTGAGGCGAAGCACATATTAATTGAGATTGTTGATGGAGGTAAGAAGCTCATAAGGGTTATGGACGATGGCATAGGGATGAGCAAGGAGGACGCAGTCCTCGCCCTTCAAAAGCATTCAACATCAAAGATTCGTTCTGCTGAGGACCTGCATAACATAACTACCCTTGGTTTCAGGGGGGAAGCCTTGCCATCAATAGCTGCCGTTTCCCAAATGCGTCTTTTGACCCGGAGCGAAGAAGACAGCTTAGGGGTGGAAATAAGGGCTATTGAGGGCGTGATTGTAGATATGAAGGAGGTTGGACTTTCAAGGGGCACAACAGTTATTGTTGAGAATTTATTTTTCAATACGCCGGCTCGCTTGAAGTTTCTGCGTGCCCCTCAAACGGAGTTTGCCTATATCCTCGCTTGGGTGCAGAGATTTGCCCTTTCCCATCACAATGTCTCGTTTCGGGTTTTCTCCTCCAATAGGGAAGTTTTCTCCCATCAAGCTACCGATGACCTCCTTTCCGCCATCGCCTCAATAATGGGGGAGGAAATCGCCTCCCAAATGCTTCCTATTGATTATTCACAAAACGATATAAGAATCCATGGGTATGTCTCCAATCCCTCCTTTACGAGAGCCACAAGGCAGGAACAATATCTGTTCGTTAATCGCAGATTCGTAAAGTCTCGCCTTTTCAATGTAGCCATTGATGAAGCTATGCTCAGCGCCATCCCAGCTGGACGCCACCCCGTTTGCGTCCTTTTCATTGATATACCTCCCAATCTCGTGGATGTGAATGTTCACCCTATGAAATTGGAGATAAAGTTCGTGCGGGAGAGGGAGATGTTTTCCTTTATAAGGGAGGCTGTTATCAGCGCTTTTTCCCAGTCCCTTTCTGCCCCAACGGTTATAAAGAAAGAGGAATTGAAACCGGTCGCTTTTCCGTCTACCCCTGTTCTCCCTGAAAAGGAAGGCATCGAGCTCCCCACCCTTCCATTTGAGGAGAAGGTTGAGGTATATCCAAAGATAATAGGGCAGGTGGCTAAGACTTACATAATCGTTGAGTGGAAGGATGAACTCATGATAATAGACCAACACGCCGCTCACGAGAGGATAATCTTTGAGAAACTACTTAAAAGAAAGAGATTAACATTGAGGGAATCCTCCCAGGAGGCGGTTTTCCCAATCGTTCTTCGCCTTTCACCCGCCCAATTTCGTATGGTCTCACAATTGATTCCTACATTTGAGGAGCTCGGCTTCACTATTGAGATATTCGGGAAACAGGAGATAATAGTAAGGTCTGCGCCGAGCGAACTTGAGGGGAAGAACATAGAGGAATTGGTTAGGGATATAATTGATGAGTTGACCGAGCTGCCCGAGAGGGAAGCGAAGATAGGGATGGAGGAGGTAGCTGCGACAGCTTCTTGTAAACTCGCAATCAAGGCGGGGGATAAATTGGAGAAGGAGGAGATGAAAAGGCTTTTGGAGGAGCTTTTCCTCTGCGAGAATCCCAGCATTTGTCCCCACGGAAGACCTACCTATATCGTCTTCCCCTATTCAGATTTGGAAAGGAGGTTCCAAAGGAGATGAAGAAGCTGCCCCGATTAAAGTTGAAGAAGGAAAAGGAGAAGAAAGAGGATGGGAGGTATATAATCTATTATTCCTTTGAGGTGAGGAAGTGATGTCCGAGCTCCGCTGGCATCCTCTGAGAAGGGAATGGGTGATGACTGCAACACATAGGATGGAGAGAACATTTCTTCCTCCCCCATCTGAATGTCCCCTTTGCCCGAGTGGGGAAGGCAAGCAGACGGAAATTCCGAGAGAGGACTTTGATATAGTCGTCTTTGAGAATCGCTTTCCTTCCCTTTTCCCCAAGCCTCCCTCACCCTCCGTCTCATCCTCCCAGCTTTACAAAGTTAAGCCATCAAGGGGAGTTTGTGAAGTTGTAGTTTATACTCCCGAGCATACGGGTAGCCTGGCGACGCAGAGCCTTGAAAGAATATATAAGTTATTCCTCGTCTGGCAGGATAGGTTCAGGGAGCTATCTAAATTGCCCTATGTCAGATATGTATATGTCTTTGAGAACAAGGGGAAAGAGGTTGGCGTAACCCTTCATCATCCCCACGGGCAGATATATGCCTTTCCTTTCATCCCTCCAGTCATCCACGACGAAATCCGCTCCTTACGAGAGCATAAGAGGAAGGAAGGAAGATGTTTGATATGTGATATAGCGGAGAGAGAAAAGGAGGAAAACAGGGTTATCATTGAGTCGTCTTTCCACATAGCCTTTGTTCCTTTCTTTGCCCGCTGGCCATATGAGGTTTTCCTTATGCCCAAACTCCATATACCGAGTTTGGATGAATATGATGAGGAAAAGCTCTTTGATTTAGCCCAGATTTTGAAAGCGGTTCTTTTGAAATACGATAATTTATTCTCCTTTCCCCTCCCCTATATGATGGTAATGCACCAAAGACCCTCTAAGGATAAATCTGGCTTGTTCCATTATCATATTGAGTTCTATCCGCCCTATAGGAGCAAAGATAAGTTGAAGTATCTTGCGAGCGTTGAATCTGGAGCGGGAAACTTCATAAATGATTCGCATCCCGAGGATAAAGCGAAAGAATTGAGGGAGTTACCTCCCTTTTCAATCGAGGAGGTTGAATGATTATGATTTACGAGGAAGGAATGGCGAGATTCAAGGAGATATTCGGGAAGGAGGCAAAATATTATGTTCGCGCTCCGGGAAGGGTAAATCTAATCGGGGAGCATACCGATTACAATGAGGGATTCGTTTTACCAATAGCGATGGAGCTGGGAATCTCCTATGTAGTAGCTCCCAGAACTGATAGGGAGGTAAGGTTATATTCTGAAAATTTTCAAGAATTTGACCAATTTTCCTTAGATGAGGAAATAGAAAGAGGCGAATTGAATTGGAGTAATTATGTGAGGGGAGTGGCGAAATTTCTCTCCGAGAATGTCGCGTTGAATGGAATGGACGCACTTATTTATGGAGATTTGCCCATAGGGGCGGGACTTTCCTCCTCAGCTGCTATGGAGGTAGGAGCTGCTCTATCTTTTCAGGCTGTCTCTTCATTTAGTATGGATAGGAAATCGTTGGCGCTAATCTGTCAAAGGGCGGAAAACGAATTCGTTGGGATGCGTTGCGGGATAATGGACCAGTTCGCCTCTCTATTATGCGAGGAAGGAATGGCGCTCTTCATAGATTGCAGGAGCTTGGAGACGGAGAACATCCCCATACCCAAGGGTTATCTTATAGCTGTATGTGATTCAAAGGTGAGAAGGGAGCTTGTTTCATCGGAATATAATAAGCGAAGGTGGGAATGTGAAGAGGCGGCGCGTCTGCTTGGGGTCAAGGCACTTAGAGATGCTACTCCTATGATGATAAGGGATATGGGGGAAGAGATTTTATCGGGGAATTTCTATAAAAGGGCGAAGCATGTTGTGGAGGAAAACGAGAGGGTTCTCTCCGCCGTTGACGCTTTGAAAAAGAAAGATGTAAAGAGATTTGGGGAGTTGATGGTGGGTTCTCATCTCTCTTTGAGGGACTTATACGAGGTTTCCTGCAGTGAATTGGACTTACTTGTTGAGATTGCCTTGAGCGTTGAGGGAGTATTGGGAGCGAGGCTAACTGGTGCTGGCTTCGGCGGATGCACGGTTAACCTCTTGGAAGAACACGCAAAGGATAGATTTGAGGAGACAGTAAAGAGGAAATATAAAGAGGCAACCGGTTTAGAAGCCGATATCTGGTTCACCCATCCAGCGCAGGGAGGGGTCATCATATCGCTGGGTTCCTAACCTTTCTGCTATTTAAGTGGTCTCGCCGCAAATTCCATAAGTAACATCAACTATGGAGAGAGAGTTTTAATTTTCAATGCTCGAGGGAAAGAAGTCCTGCGGGTGGAAATAGAGAAGTTTGGAAGGCATTAGAGGGCGAGGCGGAGTTCCTCGTGTTCCTTTGCATATTCCTCCAAAGGGATTCCGAGGCGGAATGCCTCCGCGGCTTGCCTCATAGCTTTCACTCCCGCCTTCGTTCCCAAGGGGTGGGAGAGAATCCCCACTCCCGCAACCGCGAACACATCAATCCCGAAAACGGCAAGATTATCGGGTAAATTAGAAGGCTTCAATCCTCCCGCTATCGCTGGCGCACAGTCCTTGATTCCGTTTAAAGGCTCTCGCATAACCCTCGTCATCTCCTTTGCTGTATCAACATCGGGACGGAGATAACCTCCTACAACCCCTGTTTGGAGTGCGTCTCCCCCGAGAAGACGAACCAATTTTGCGAAGGCGGAACTGGTAAATCCCCAATTGGGCAACCTATCGTAGATGGAGCGCCCTCCGCTCTCAACATAAATTGGGACATTTATGTTTTTGTCCTTAGCCAAAATGGAGAGGGAATGAAAACCGGAAGCAAGGATGTGAATCATCAAGCCATCCGCTCCAGCCTCTATCGCCCTATAAGCCCTTTCTCTTATTTTATCTGGCGAAGTCGTTATATGGGCGAAATAGAGAACCCTTCTCTCCGCCTCCTTAATTGCCTCCTTCACTGCTTTCACTTTCTTTTCCAGAGGGCAATAGTCGGGATTTGCCATCTTCTCATCATCGGAAACGATATCAACCCCAGCAATAGCTGCCTCCTTGCATCTCTCCGCAACTTCTTCAACGGACAAACCAGCACAGGGCTTGACGAACATCCCCAAAAGCAAGTCATCATCGCCAATGCCCACCAATTCTTTCATGCCCTTCAAACCGAACTTGGGACCCGGGAATCTCCTCAACATCTTTTCAGGAAATTCAAAATCCAAAATCTTCACCCACTCAATATCCCTGAACTCAAAAGCTGGTCCGCCTGTGGCGAAAAGCCAAAAAGCGGTAAAGGGGTCTTCGTCTTCCAGGAAATTTATCAAGGGGAAGGCGCACTTGGCTATTCCCTTTCCCTCTCCCAGCTCTTCTATTTCCACAACAGTTCCCTGACATTTCTTGAACAATTCTGTGGGTTCTCCTTTGCCCACCCATTTGCCTGTTGTTTCCTCCCTTGCAATCCTCTCGCTTGCTTCCTTTAAATCCCCGCTTGTCTCAATAAGATAACGAACGATGAAATGGTCTGTTAATCCGGGCATTTTTCTCACCTTTTTTCAACCCTGGGGATTTGGAAGGGAACGAAGCCGATTTTGAGGGCGGGCGAATTCTCCTTCAAGCGGAAATCAAATTTGTCGGGATTCACGAATAGAGGGTCGGCTATTAGTGAATTCTTATCCATTCCCTTCTCCTGCCATTGGGAGAAGGTCATTCCAGCGAAGGATATATCGCCTCCTCCCACTTTCCAGTATAGATTGTTATCAAACACGAAATGGAAATCGCCGAGATTCCCAGCGAATAACGCTCCCTCTTTCCAATAAACTATGTTATGTTGGAAGAAGAAGCTCGTGTGTTCCTCTGGTCGGGAGCGCTGAATTTGTGCATCTCTTCCGAAGGCGAAGATGTTGTTTCTAACTATGTTTTCCTTACCGTAATGTTGATGGAAGCCGCCATGAGTTGTATTGTAGACGATGTTTTTCTCTGCGAGGATATGGGTGCTTCCCTCATCAAAGTAGATTCCCCATCCCCCGTAATGGAGACCTGCTATATCATGGAATAAATTCAGACGAATGACTGTTCCCGGCTGAACTCCCAAAGTATAGATGCCGCCCATATCGCTCAAAATTGGTCCATCCCCATTTGATAACCTGCCGATATGGTGCACCTCGTTTCCCTCTATCAGATTATCCCTCGCCAGCGTTTCACCATAGCCCCAAGTCCAGCCTATAGATAATCCGGAATAATAAAAATCGTGGATGGAATTACGGGCAATAATGTTTCCATAGCTTTGTCCAACCCATACTCCTACGGCGCTATGGAAGATTTTTCCTCCGTTATAGATGTGAGAATTCATCACCCTATTATTGCCGGTTTGTTCCCTCTCATCCTTCCTTATTGTAGGCTCACCAATCTTCACCCCTCCCGCTCCCATATCCGATACCTCACAGAATATTATTGAATTACCTTTACATCCTCTGGAAAATTCCACACCATAATTTCCGATATGTTTGATGGAACAATTCTCCAAGGTGCAGTTCCGAGCCCCCTCGGCATAAATCGCTCCCGGAACGCCCCAAGCAGCTTGGGCGAACCCCCCCACCTCTGTCTCTGCAGATGACCACCAGGTTGGGTGAGTTTGGGGTGAGAACCACCACTCGCAGTGACTGAAGGTCAAGCCTTTGAAGACCACATATTCCACGAATTTTCCTTCCTCTGGCTTCCCCTCAAGGCGAACGAGCTGGGTAAGGTATGGAGCGATAATCTCCTTTTTCATTGGTTCTTCGTTCTTATCGGAAATGTAATAAAGCTTACCCGTTTCCCTTTCCAAACACCATTCACCGGGAGAATCAAGATAAACGAGGGCGTTCTCAATATAGTAAGGGTCGCCAGCTTGGGGAGGGAAAACAATCTTCTTGCCGAAGAGAATCCTCTTGCTATTTTCATCCACATGGGCTATTGGGAGGTGGGATTCCGCCCAAAGAGCCATCGCAATGACCTCGGCATCCTTAAGGGAAGGGTGGAATTTTATGTCTCCTTCTTTGAAGTAAAAATCGTTTGCTTGAAACCATTGTTGAACTGTTGGAGGCTTCTCAATTTGAAGATAGCCTTTATTGGGATGTCTTGCCCTTTGTAACCTCTTCTCCCCCACCCAAAGCTCTCGGAAGAACCATTTCCCTTCCTTAACCTCTGGTATCTCCGCAACCCATAGTTCCTTTCCATCTACTTTTTCCTTCCTCCAGCCCGTTATAATTCTTCCTCCGCTTATTATCGGTTTCTCGTTTCTATAAGCGGAATAGGTGATTGGATGTTCCTTTGTTCCCGAATCAATTGGAGTGAGGACGAATGCTTCCTTAAGGAAATAAGTTCCGCCTCTTATATAGATATTTACCTTTTGCTTCAGCTTTCCTCCCTGTTTTTCCTTCAGCTCTCTTATCGCATCCCTTGCTCTCTCAATGGTGGCGAAGGGACCGTCGGTTTTATTTCTGTTAGGAGTGGGCAATTTGCCCGACCAAGCATCGTTGCCTTTGGGGGAGACATAGAAGGAGATAACTTGCTCCGCTTGGGAAAAGCAGGCGAAGAGGAAAACGGCTAAAAGCAGTAGATAAAAATTGGAGTTCATAATGACACCTCCGCGGCTTTGATTGTGTTTTTCAAGAGCATTGCAATTGTCATTGGTCCCACACCCCCGGGAACGGGGGTGATGAAGCTTGCCACCTTTTCAGCGGAGGGGAAATGGACATCGCCTACATCCTTGCCCCCCTCAGGAGGTCTATTGTATCCGCAATCTATGACCACCGCTCCCTCTTTTATATGTTCTCCTTTCACATATTCAGCTCTCCCTATTGCGACCACCAATATATCTGCCTTTTTCGTTTTTTCCCAAATATCTTTTGTTTTTGAATGGCAGATTGTCACGGTGGCGTTATTTTGAAGCAAAAGGAGAGCGATTGGCTTGCCCACGATTATGCTCCTCCCCATAACCACAACATCTTTTCCTTCTATGGGTATATCATAATGCTTCAGAAGCTCCAAAACTCCCAATGCGGTGCAGGATACGAAAACGGGATGTCCGAATGTAAGCCTTCCCAAGCTCAGGGGAGATAGTCCATCCACATCCTTGTTTAGGGGAATCGCCGAGAAAACGCTGAGCTCGTCAATATGGCTGGGGAGGGGATGTTGAACCAAGATGCCATTTATATCTTCTCTTTCCCCTAAATCATTTATCAGCTCTATAACCTCCTCCTGTTTGGAGTTAGCTGGGAGGTGGAAGAGATGAGAAACTATGCCCACTTCCTCGCATGCTTTGCGCTTCATATTTACATAAACGATTGAGGAAGGGTCTTCTCCCACGAGGACTACAGCTAAGGAAGGTACAATACCCTTATTTCTCAATTCCTCAACCTTGAGCTTGAGGTTCTCTCTTATCTGTTTTGCTAAGCTTCTACCGTCAAGTATCTTCGCCATCGCTTCTCAATTTCCTTGCCATATTGGAAAGGACACCGTTGACGAAGCGGGCTGAATTCTCCGTTCCATATGATTCAGCCAGCTTCACAGCTTCCGCGATAATCACTCCCGTTGGGGTTTCATCCTCATAAAGGAGTTCATAGGTAGCGATACGAAGGATGTTTCTATCAATATATGTTAGTCTATCTATATCTCCCCATTCCCTTGTAAATTCCCGCAGATTTTCATCTATTTGGGGGAGATTTTTCACTATACCGAGCAACTTCTCCCTCGCTAAGTTCCAGACTTCCTCGCTCGCTTTGATATTTATCTTTGCTAAACGCAAAACCTCCTCAACAGATTGTCCGCCAACATCCATTTGGAATAACAATTTCAAAGTAAGTTCCCTGGCCTTGGCGCGCAAGGCTATTGTTTGCTTGTCGTTTCCTTATCCCAAATCACGAGACCAAGGAAATAGCCAATAGCGGCAAACACGAGGAAGAGCAGGGTTTTCCAGCCCACGGAGAGGGCAAGAAGTCCTACAACAGCTCCCGCTAAGGAGCCAACGATTCTACCTTTATAGCGGTCCCAGATTCCTTTATTATCCACTTTCAATACCTCCTTTCGAGAAGTTCTTTAACGAAGCCAACATATGTCCTTCCCTCCTTAAAATCAGGGGAGGAAAGTATCTCCTTGTGGAACTCTATGTTTGTATTCACTCCTTCTATTATAAACTCATCCAACGCCCTTCGCATTCTTTTTATCGCTTCTTCCCTGTTTTCTCCCCAAACTATCAATTTTGCCAAGAGAGCATCATAGTTGGGAGGAATATCGTATCCCTCATAGAGATAGGTATCAACTCTAACCCAGGGTCCACCCGGTAAAATAAGCTTCTTTACCTTCCCTACATTGGGAACGAAATTCCTGTAAGGGTCCTCTGCTGTTATTCTGCACTCTATGCTATGCCCTCTGTAGGAGATATCCTCTTGTCTAAAGGGAAGCTTTTCCCCAGCTGCGGTCAATATCTGCCACTTCACGATATCTATACCCGTTATCATCTCGGTGACTGGATGTTCCACCTGAACGCGTGTGTTAATCTCCATAAAGTAAAAAGAAAGGTCTTCGTCCACCAAGAATTCCACCGTTCCCGCAGTGTGGTATCCGCAGGCTTTAACCGCTCTTATAGCTGTTTCCCCCATTCTCTCCCTCATCTTTTCATCCACTACAGGTGAGGGTGCCTCTTCCAACATCTTCTGATAGGAAGGGGTTTGGATTGAACATTCTCTTTCTCCCAAGTGAACGACATTCCCATGCAAATCTGCGAGTATCTGCACCTCTATATGGCGTGGTCTCCTGATGAATTTTTCCAAGTATAGCCTTCCATCACCGAAAGCTGCTTCCGCCTCGGCTCTGGCAGCAGGCAAGGCGTGGAAAAGCTCCTCAAGGCTCTCTACCACCCTCATTCCCTTTCCTCCACCTCCTGCGGAAGCCTTTATCATAACAGGGAAGCCGTTTATATTAGCCCACTTAATCATTTCCTCGTCGCTCAAGGCTTCCACGGTTCCAGGAACAACGGGAATTCCCTCATTTTTCATTATCCTACGAGCATTGGTTTTGTCCCCGAAAGCCTCAATTACCTCGGGAGAGGGACCGATGAACTTTAGTTGGCACTGCTCGCAAAGGCGAGCGAATGAAGAATTCTCAGCGAGAAATCCATATCCCGGATGAATGGCCTCCGCTCCCGTTATAATAGCAGCGCTCAATATATGAGGGATATTTAGGTAGGAATCCCTTGCCGGAGGCGGACCCACGCAGATAGCCTCATCCGCTAACTCCTTGTGGAGGCTATCCTTATCGGCTTCTGAATAAATGGCGACGGTTTTTATCCCGAGCTCTTTGCAAGCCCTTATAATCCTTATCGCTATTTCGCCTCTATTTGCTATCAATATCTTCTTAAACATATCAGTATTTCTCGTGCCCGGGATGAGGGCAGGTAACGGTTCCCTCGTTGTATAAATATGGTTCGCCTCCCACGGGACACCTCAGCATCTCGCTCGTGATTCCATACTGGGAGAGGTCCTTTAATGAACGGGGGAGGCTGTTATTATGGTCAGCCATATATGCCGTGATCGCATGCCTTATTTGACGCAAATTGTTAATACATTCCAAATCCTTTATGTCGCTTTCTTTTAACTGATTTGCTTCAAACGAAGGCTCGTTCGGGGCTTGTGCCTTTTGAATAGCAAAATATAGCCCAAATCCAACTATGACAAGTGCTATGAACATGAACAGAGTGATAAGCCTATCGTTCTTCAATATCTTTGACCTCCTCTTGTTTTATGATACATATAGTTTTCCCATATTCAACTATTTCTCCTTCCTTGAGAAGATTTTCAATCACTCCGTTTGCAGGGGCAAGAATCTCCTCCCTTATCCCCAATGTCTCCACCTCACCAATCTTATCTCCTTCCTTGACCCTGCTTCCCTCCGCAACATTTGGATAGAAAATTCCCACAGCATTAGCTACCACCTCAATTGGAGGGCTCTTTACCTCTTCCTTTGTGTCTGTAAATATTTCCTTTTGGGTGGCTGGTCGTCTTATCACTACCCTCTTGCCTTCCCATTCCAGCTCTAACTCTTCAATTGAGGTGTCTTCAAGGAGGGAGATTATTTGTTTTATGAATTCCGGCTCAATCATTTTCACCATTCCATGCTGAAGATAAAGTATTCTAAAAGATGGAGGAGAATACCAATGAGAAATAGGGCAAAGATGACGAGGATGATAGTTTCCAACCAAGGGGTAGAGAGCGTGCCATATACTTGTCCCACCCCTGTGGGGAGATAGGTGAGATTTGATAAGAGATTGTCAATGTATTTAGCTATATTGAGGTAATGATGATGGATGCCACCTCTACCAAACCAAAATATGGCGATGACAAAGAGAGGAACGAAGGGAGCTGCGAGTTGATACTTACATCTTTGATGTTCCTGATAGATTGGGCAGCGTTTGCAGTCCCTTTTCTTTTGCATCAGCTGGGTAATTCTACTCAATGAGGGTGTAGCTTCTGCCCCCCTAACGCTTGTTTGCTCCAACAGGCGGTTGACGATTGCCTCGTCGCATAGGCAACCGCCCCCGACTTTCCAGCAGCTGCGTTTCTGGTTATAGGAGGGGCAGAAATCCCTTAAAAAGTCGCGACAGTAAGGGGTTTCCCAGCAAGGCATTAGAAGGCGGGAGAGGGAGAATTTTCTCCTGCGGGCAAGTGGAGCTTCTTTCTCAAAAACGATTTCCCTTCTACCTATCCGATTATGTATGAGAACGCCGATATCCACGATAACAAGTAAGGCAGCAAGAACCCCTGCTATTTCCCCGAGAAGCTGGGAATTGCGGATTAGTGACGCAATGCCCGGGTTATATGCTCTCGTGGAATAGAAAGCGCCGAATATATAGGGGATGGCAAAATATAAGAAAAGGGCAGTTAAAAGGAGAAGGAAACTGAATTCAAAGGAGAAGGTATAGCGAAGGAGAAAAGCAAAGAGAAGGAGACAGAAACCTACGGAGAAAAGCTTCAAGGCGAGGTTGAACTTATAGAGGATTACTTGTTGGAATTGAGGGAGGAAAGAGGTTAGATTGGGGATGTAGCCACGTGCGAAGCCATAAATAATATAGAACGAAGAGCCACCCATAAGCAGAAGAGCCCCAATTAGCAGACCGATAAAAAACGGTGAAACTGTATATTCCCACCTTATTTTCTTATATCCTATTTTTATCTCACCCTTTCCACATATTCACCGGTCCTTGTATCTATTCTCACGATATCCCCTTTCTCTATGAAGAGTGGAACCTGAACGACCAAGCCGGTCTCCAAAGTAGCGGGCTTTGTTCCACCAGAAGCTGTGTCTCCTCTTACGCCAGGCTCCGTATCCACGACTTCCAAATCGACTGTTATAGGTGGCTCAACGGCGATCACTTTCCCCTCATAAATAACCGCCTGGAAATCAACACCTTCCTTCAGGTAATAAAGTATTGGGCTAAGAAGGGAGGAGGGAAGGGAGATTTGCTCATAAGTTTCAGGGTCCATAAAAACATATTCATCCCCAGTGTGATAAATATATTGCAAGCTTTTTCTCTCTATGAAGGCGAGGTCAAACTTATCACCCGGTTTTATGGTTTTATCTATAACTGCGTCTGTCTTAATATTTCTTAAACGAGCGCGAACGAAAGCACCGCCTCTTCCTAACTTGGCGTGTTCGGCGCCGAGGACATAATAGACTTCGCCTTCGTATTCTATCGTCAAGCCAGGTCTAATATCTCCTAAATCAAGGGGCATATTCTCTTCTCCTCCTTCCAATTCAATTTTAATTTAAAGGAGAAGTTATGTCAAATTTTATTGCGATAGCGTTTTTTGACTTGTCTAACTCAAGCTGATTTTATAATCTTTTTAAAAGTGAAAGGAGGTCAATTATGAAGGCGAAAATCGGTGTTTTCGGAGGCTCAGGCTTTTACTCCCTTTTTGAAGAATATGAGGAGATTAAGGTGGATACGCCTTATGGTCCGCCCAGCGATAAAGTGACGATTGGAAGAATTGGGAATTATGATGTAGCTTTCCTTCCCCGACACGGAAGAGACCATTCCCTTCCTCCCCACAGGATAAATTATCGGGCTAACATTTGGGCTTTCCACCATTTAGGGGTGGAGAGGATAATCGCCCCTTGTGCTGCTGGTTCCCTTCAACCCCATATAAAGCCAGGGGATTTCGTTATTTGCGACCAATTCGTTGATAGAACGAGGGGAAGAATTGATACCTTCTACGATGGACCAACAACGGTCCACATTTCCACCGCCGACCCCTATTGCCCTCAGCTCCGCAAATTGGCAATTGAATGCGCCCAAAAACTTGGAATTCCCTACCATCCAACGGGAACGGTAGTCGTCATTCAAGGACCTCGCTTCTCAACAAAGGCGGAGTCAAAGTGGTTTACCCAGATGGGTTGGGAAGTGATAAATATGACCCAGTATCCCGAGGTAACGCTTGCAAGGGAGTTAGCCATTTGTTATGTGAGTATAGCTCTTATAACTGATTGGGATGTTGGCTTGGTTGGGCAAGTGGAGCCGGTCTCGGCGGAGGAGGTAACGAGGGTATTCAAGGAGAATAACGAAAAGGTAAAGAGGTTAATCTATACGATGATAGAGAATATGCCTGATGAGAGGACTTGCCCCTGCAAGGATGCTCTAAAGGGAGCGATTGTATGAGCCATAAATGGGAGCTCCCTCCCACATTAAAATGGGAGGATAATTGTCTTCTTTTGATAGACCAGACTCGACTCCCGGAAGAACTCGTTTTTATAGAATGCAATAGGGCAGAAGATGTGGCTAAATGTATAAAGGATATGAATGTCAGGGGGGCTCCAGCGATAGGTGTAGCGGCCGCTTTCGGAATCTACCTTGCTGTTAGGGATTTTCAGGGGAATGAGGAGGAGCTATTTTTCAGATTGAACGAAGCGGCTTCCCTCTTGAGAAGCACTAGACCCACAGCTTATAACCTTTTCTGGGCAATTGAAAGAATGATAAAGAAGGCGAAAGAATTGAAAGGGCAAGGAGTGGAGAAAATAAAGGGAGCCCTTTTAGAGGAGGCAAAACTTATGTGGGAGGAGGATATAGAAATAAACAGGGCTATAGGCAAAAACGGCGCTGAATTAATCAAAGATGGCGCGAATGTCCTTACCATCTGCAACGCTGGCTCGCTTGCAACAGTGTGGTATGGGACCGCTCTGGGCATTGTGAGGATGGCAGTAGAGGAAGGGAAAAGGGTAAGAGTCTATGCCTGTGAGACCCGCCCACGCCTTCAAGGTCTCCTCACTCTTTTTGAACTAACAAAGGACAGAATCCCTGCCACACTCATCTCCGACTTTATGGCTGGCTACTTGATGAGCAAGGGGAAGATAGATGTTGTTATAACGGGAGCGGATAGAATCGCTCGGAATGGGGATACCGCCAATAAAATCGGCACCTATACCCTTGCTATACTCGCTAAGGAGCATAAAATACCGTTTTTCGTAGCGGCTCCCTTATCTACGATAGATATAAAAGTAGCGAGCGGAGAAGAAATTCCGATTGAGGAAAGGAGTAAGGAGGAGGTTTTGTATATCAAAGGGAAAAGGCTCCTGCCATTTGATGTGGAGGTAATCAATCCCGCTTTTGATGTTACTCCAGCAAGGTATATTTCAGCAATCATAACCGAAAAAGGCGTATGTTATCCTCCCTTTGAGGAAAGCATAGCGTCCCTATTTGAAGGAGGTAGATGAAGATGACATTAGAGGAAAGGATAAAGGCTTTGATTCGGGATGTTCCAGATTTTCCGCAAAAAGGAGTGATATTCAGGGACATAACTCCCCTGCTGAAGGAGCCGGCGGTCGTATCGGAGATAATAGATGAGTTTGAGGCTTTCGCGAGGAAGAAAGGCATTGAGGTTGTTGCAGCGATTGAATCCCGTGGTTTCATCTTCGGCATGCCTCTTTGCTTGAGATTGGGCGTTCCCTTTGTTCCGATAAGGAAAGAAGGGAAACTGCCATGGGCTACGGTCAAGGAAACATACGAATTGGAGTATGGGACGGCGACAGTGGAAATGCATAAAGACGCTATAACAAGGGGGCAGAAGGTCCTTGTTTTGGATGATCTCTTGGCTACGGGAGGGACAGCCCTCGCCAGCGCGAAACTGGTTGAAAGCCTTGGCGGGAAGGTTGAGGGGATTGCCTTCGTAATAGAGCTCACTTATTTAGGTGGTAGGGAGAAGTTGAAGGGCTATGATGTGTTGACTTTGGTTCGTTACTAATATATTATAAAAGCGATGCGTCTCTCGCGATATTTCGTCCCCACACTAAGAGAAGAGCCAACGGAAAGGGATATTCCCTCCTTACGTCTCCTTCTGAAGGCGGGATATATCCGCAGGATAGCTGCTGGCGTTTATACCTTCCTCCCACTTGGCTTCGCTGTTTATAAGAAGATAGAGAATATAGTAAGGGAGGAGATGAACAGGGCGGGAGGGATAGAAATACTTATGCCAGCCTTAAATCCCGCCGAGCTATGGCAGGAATCCGAGCGATGGACAAACTTCGGTCCGGAGCTTTTCAAGCTGAAGGATAGAACGGAAAGGGATTTCTGCTTAGCTCCCACCCATGAGGAGGTATCGGTCGAAATCGTTAGAAGGACGATAAAATCCTATCGTCAACTCCCCCTTCTCATCTATCATATCCAGACGAAGTTCAGAGATGAGCCCCGCCCAAGAGGTGGGCTTATCCGGGCGAAGGAATTCGTTATGAAGGACCTCTATTCTTTTGATAGAGACGAGAAGGGGCTTGACGAATCATTTGAGAAGATGCGTCAAGCCTACGAGCGCATCCTTCAGCGTTTGAAGCTACCCTATTTGATTTTGGAAGCGGAGGCTGGCGCGATAGGAGGAAAATATACCCTTGAGTTCACTGTCCCCACTCCCTCGGGGGAGGATGTGGTCATCCTCTGCAGAAGCTGTGGTTATGCCTCCTCTAAAAGCATTGCGACTATTGGGGATAGCGAGGTTCCTCAAGGTGAGGAAGTTCCTCTTAGGAAAGTCCATACCCCTAATCTCAAGACCGTGCAAGAAGTAGCTTCCTTCCTCTCAACTACCCCAGACCGCCTCGTCAAAACGCTCCTATATATTGCGGATGGAAGATATGTCGCTGCCCTCGTGCGAGGAGACCGTGAGCTATCGGAGAGCAAGCTTTCCTTAGCGATTGGGGCTAAATCTATTCAAATGGCCGATGGGGAGACGATTGAAAAGCTCACTGGCGCTCCTATGGGTTTCTCTGGACCGGTCAATCTCAGAGAGGATGTCCTAATAGTTGCGGATAAGGAAGTGGCGAAAATGAGGGGCTTCATCACGGGGGCAAATGAGGAGGATTTCCATTTTATTGGAGTTGTGCCGGGAAGGGATTTCAAGATTGACCTCGTGGCGGATATAAGGCTCGCGGTAGCGGGCGACCCTTGTCCGAAGTGCGAAGGGAAGTTGGAGGAGATAAGGGGGATAGAGGTTGGGCATATATTTAAGCTCGGAACGGAGTATTCGGAGAAGATGAAGGCATATTTCCAAGACGAGGATGGCTCGTTAAAGCCCTTTGTGATGGGTTGTTATGGCTTGGGCGTTTCACGTCTTGTATCCGCTGTGGCGGAAATTTATCACGACGAAGATGGCTTATGCTGGCCGGCAAGCGTAGCCCCCTTCGACCTGATAATAATCTTGGTCAATTCCCAAGATGATGTGCAGAGGGAAGCCGCGGAGAAAATATATGCCCAGCTCTCACAAAAGATGTCGGTTCTTTATGATGATAGGGAGGAGAGCCCCGGGGTAAAATTTAAGGACGCCGACCTCATAGGAATTCCCATTCAGATTGTTGTGGGAAGGAAAGCGGCGGAAAATAAAGTGGAGTTGAGGGTGAGGAGGACGAGGGAAAAAGAAGATGTTAGTTTGGAGGAGATAGAGGATAGGGTCTTTTCCCTCTGGGAAAGGTTAAAGGAAGAATAAGTAGATGGTTTTTTCCCCTAAACAGAGGAAATTAAGGATTGCCAGCTTTTCCCTCGCTATATTTTTATTGATACTTCTCTTCATAGGTTGGCGCTTTGTCAATCCGGAGCTTGGGAAGCTATACATAATTTATTGGAGCTTCTGCATAATTTTTGCCCTGCTCTTGATTCTTATTGCATTGGAGGAGATGCGGGAGATATCTCGCTATTACTTAAGCAAAAGGAAGGAGATAATCCACAAAACGCTGGGGAAAGATGGCAGACACAAAAGATGAATTGTATATGAAGCTCTGCCTTCAGCTGGCTATGAAGGGAAAGGGCTTCGTATCGCCCAATCCCCTCGTTGGAGCGGTAATAGTTAAGGAAGGAGAGGTTGTAGGCAAGGGTTTCCATCCTCGTTTCGGTGCGCCTCATGCGGAGGTTTTTGCTATAAAGGAAGCGGGAGAAAAGGCAAGGGATGCTACCCTCTATGTCAACTTGGAACCCTGTTGCCATTACGGGAAAACTCCTCCTTGCACAAAAGCGATAATTGAAGCCGGCATAAAGAGGGTTGTGATAGGGATGATTGACCCCAATCCCCTCGTTAACGGAAAGGGTGTTGAGGAATTGAGGGAAAAGGGGATTGAGGTTGAGGTGGGGGTATTGGAGGAGAAGGCGAGAAGATTGAATGAAGCATACGCTAAGTTCATAAAAGAAAAAGTTCCTTTCGTTATTTTGAAGATGGCGCAATCGCTTGACGGGAAGATAGCGACCAAAAGAGGGGAATCCAAATGGATAACTGGGGAAAAAGCGAGAAGGTTTGTTCACAAGCTCAGGAGCGAATACGATGCGGTTTTAGTAGGAGCAAACACTGTGCTACTTGACAATCCATCCCTCTCTGCTCACGGAATGGGACGGGACCCAAAAAGAATTGTTTTGGATGGGAAAGGGAGAGTTCCCCCCGATGCTGAAGTTTTCCGCCCCGGAGTAGAGCGTTTAGTTTTCACTACACGGATTTCTTCGCCTAATTGGATGAAAGCGCTTGAGGAGAGGGGAGTAGAGGTAATAGTGAGCGAGGGGGAGGAGGTTGATATAAGGGGATTGTTGGAGGAGCTGGGTAGAAGAGGGGTAGCTTCCGTTCTTGTTGAGGGGGGAGGAGAAACGGCGAGCGCCTTTCTGGAAGAAGGGATGGTTGATAAAATCCTCTTCTTCATTGCCCCTATTATTATAGGAGGGAGGGAGGCAAAGACGAGCGTTGAAGGGAATGGTTGTCAAAATTTGCAACAAGCTATAAAATTAGATTATTATAGCATTAGAAAAATAGGGAACGACATCTTGATAGAAGCGTATCCACGCTATGTTCACAGGAATAATTGAGGAAATCGGGAAGATAAAAAGAATAGCAAGGAAGGGCAATGGTCTTGTCCTTGAGGTTTTAGCCAGGGATATCTCCAGGGAGACGAAGCCTGGGGATTCCATAGCAGTTAATGGAGTATGCCTTACGGTTATGGAGAAAAGGAAGGACAGTTTGTTATTCTATGTCTCGCAAGAAAGCCTGAGCCGGACGAACCTTGGGAGACTGAGAGCAGGCGAGGAGGTTAATCTTGAGCCCGCCCTTACTCTTAGCGAAAGGATGGGTGGACACATCGTTCAAGGGCATATTGATGGAGTGGGGCGCATTAAAAAGATTAAAAGAAGGGGAGAAGAAATGAGATTGGAAATCGGAGTTGAAGAAGAGCTTCGTCCCTATATTGCACCTAAAGGTTCAATAGCCGTTGATGGGATAAGCTTGACAATCGCGAATATCTTAAGAGACGGCTTTGAGGTCGTTATCATCCCTTTTACATATAATAACACTAATTTAAGGCGAAAAAAGGTGGGGGATTTGGTTAACATAGAGGTGGATATACTTTCAAAGTATGCCCAGCAGGTGAGGAAGTATGGATGAGGAAGTAATCATATCGGCTGAGAAGGCGATAGAGGAGATAAAAGAGGGGAGGATGCTCATTGTCGTGGATGATGAGCATAGGGAAAACGAGGGGGATTTAGTCATAGCCGCGGAGAAGGTTACCCCGGAGCATATAGCCTTTATGGCTTCCTATGGAAGGGGACTTATCTGCGTTCCGATAACGGAGGAAAGGGCAAAGGAGTTGGACCTTCCCCTTATGACCACAGAGAACACCGAGGCGCATCGCACAGCCTTTACCATATCGGTGGATGCTAAGAAGGGGACGACGACGGGAATCTCCGCTCAGGATAGGGCTACGACGATTAAAGCCCTAATTGACCCCACCACTAAGCCAAGCGACTTAGCGCGCCCAGGGCACATCTTCCCCATTATCGCTAAGAAGGGAGGTGTTCTCGTAAGGGCGGGTCACACAGAGGCAGCGGTAGACCTCGCTACTCTCGCTGGTCTCTATCCCGCAGGAGTTATCTGTGAAATCCTCAATGACGATGGAACCTGTGCCCGGCTTCCCCAACTCATAGAATTCGCAAAGAAGTGGGGCTTGCATATCGTAACAATAAACAGCCTGATTGAATACAGAAGGAAGAAAGAAAAGCTCGTCTTCCGAGCAGCTGAAACGACACTCCCCACGAGGTTCGGCATCTTCCGAGCCATCGCATATCAAAGCTTGGTTGATGACAAGCCTTATCTCGCCCTCGTTATGGGGGAGATAGACCCCGAAGAGCCAACCCTTGTTAGGGTCCATTCCTCCTGCACAACCGGTGATGTCTTCCATTCCCTTCGTTGTGATTGTGGCGACCAGTTGGAACGCGCCCTCCAGATTATAAGCGAGGAAGGAAAAGGGGTGATTCTCTATATTCAGCAGGAGGGGAGAGGGATAGGCTTGGTCAATAAGATTAAGGCTTACCAGCTTCAGGATAGTGGTCTTGATACGGTGGAGGCTAACCAGGCGCTTGGATTCCCTCCTGACCTAAGGGATTACGGAATCGGGGCGCAGATTCTCCTTGATTTAGGACTCAAAAAAATCAGGCTGATGACGAACAATCCCAAGAAGATTGTAGGTATATCAGCCTATGGGTTGGAGATAGTGGAAAGAGTGCCTCTTACCACCCCTATGAGAGAGGAAAATAAGGATTATATTTTAACTAAGGTTAACAAAATGGGACATCTTTTAAAGGCGAAGGAGGTGGAATAGGAGGGGCATATGACCTTCGCAGACCTCATATTAATTTATACTCGTGCCATCGTTTATCTTTTGGTGGTTGGTGCTTTGTTCCTCTCTCCTTCTGCTACCGATATATTTAGGCCGTCTCAGCTATCAACAGCGATTGCGGTTTCAACCATATATGTTCCTATTGCGGTTTGCCTGGAAAGGAAGAGGATAACGAAGACAAGCCCGAGGGTGAACAAATTCCTTTATGTATTAGATATGGTTTTGTTAAGCTGGGTTGTCGGCTCCAGTGGGGGCATCGCAAGCCCCATTTATCCCTTCCTCTTCCTTCCAGTTATCTTCATCGCAGTTGACCACGGGACAAAGGATGCGTTGATTTTCTCCGTTTACGCATCTTTAGTTGGCTCAGCAGCTCTTCTAATGTCTCCCCCTCCGAAATTCCATTATTTCTTAACCTATATTGCTACAATATTCACAATAGCTCTTTCAACTGGTGCTCTCTGCGATAGCCAGAAGTTTATGGAGAACAGAGAAAAAACCCTCAGCGCTCTCCGCGCCCTTGCCATCCAGCGGATGCCCTACCAGCAAACCATTCCCCGGTTGTTGGAAATTTTAGCGAAAGCTTGCGGAGCGGATGCAGTTGTTTATCTGCTTTACGACGAAGAAGGTGAAAAGCTTGTATTTCAGTCTATAACCTATGGACTGAGGGGAGAGGAGGAGGAAAGAAGGCTATTGGAAAGGGAAATTCCCATTGCTGAAGGAGGGTTATCAGTTGAGGTTTTTCAAAAGGGCGAGCCAATCCTTGTAAAAGACGCGAAAACCTACCCCAACATTCTGAAGGATGTCGTGGAAAAGTTTGAAGTGGGTAGCGTGATGAGCTTTCCTCTTACCATTAATAGCATAAAGAGAGGTGTATTTCATTTCATTAGGAGATGGGGAAGCAAACCTTTTACGGAAAGAGAATTTCAAGAGATGAAGGATTTTGTAGCGGAAGGGATGATTGTTTTGGAGGTGATTGAGAAAGGAAGGTTGGTTGAGAAGAGGAAAGATTACCTGGAAGTGCTCTCTCGCCTCATCTCTAATCTTTCAACAGCGATAAACATTGAGGAAGTGGGCAGAACGTTAATCAATTCCCTGCGGGAAATAATCCCCTCAATCAACGATTTGGTTTTAGCCAAGTGCACAAGCGAAGAATGTACTCCTGTTTTCCATTTCGGCGAGGGGGAAATTGATTTCTCCCTGCTGAGAAGGGTTTATGAGGAGGTTAGAAAGTCTGGGCGTGTAGCTTTCATTGAAGGAGAACTAGATAGCAACCAGACAAGTGCTATAGGTGTTCCGATATTTGAGGGAGGAAATCTTACCCACATACTTGTTCTATTTACCCTCTCTCTTCTTCCGCCAAACGATGACACTCTAAGCATCCTATCAGCAATTGGCTATGAGATAGGAAACATTCTTGCGAGAGTTTATTCAATTGCTGAGTTGGAAAGGTATGCCTTCCACGACCAATTAACGAAGCTCCTCAATAGAAGGATGTTCTATCAAAGGATTGGGCGGGATATTAAGGGGGCAAGGAGGTATGGCTATCCAATAGCCCTTGCCATAATGGATATAGATAATTTCAAGGAGTTCAATGACACATATGGTCATCTTGAGGGCGATAGGTTGCTTGCTGAGCTGGGGAGATTGCTAAGGGAGGAGATTAGGGCAAGTGATTATGCTGCACGGCTGGGCGGAGAGGAGTTCGCAATTGTTCTTCCCCATACCTCTAAGGAAGCAGCTGCCATAATGGCGGAAAGGATAAGAAAAAAGATAAAGGAAAGTTTAGGGATAAGTGTGAGCTTCGGTATAGGGGAGTTTCCCTCAGATGCTAACACCCTTAGAGCCCTTCTCCGCAAAGCTGACCAAGCTCTTTATGAGGCTAAGAAGAAGGGGAAGGGAAGGATTGCCCTTGTTTCTTCAAAGTAGGAATCTAAAAGTTGAAGAAGGAAGGTGATTTTATGAGGATTTATCAAGGGAAACTGATAGGGAAAGGACTGAGATTTGCTATCGTCGTTTCCCGCTTCAATGAGGCTATAACTAAAAAGTTGCTTGAGGGAGCTTTGGATTGCCTCATCCGCCACGATGTTCAGGAGGATGATATAGATGTCCTTTGGACGCCGGGCTCCTTTGAGATACCTGTTACAGCCAAAAAATTGGCGAGCTTGGGGAAATATGATGCAATTATCTGCCTTGGCTGTCTTATCAGGGGAGATACTCCTCATTTTGATTTTCTATCAGCTGAGGTTACAAAGGGAGTGGCACAGGTGGCTTTAGAGTATTCCCTTCCCGTCGTCTTCGGCATCTTGACAGCAGATACGCTCGAGCAAGCCATAGAGAGGAGCGGAGCAAAGCAAGGGAATAAAGGATTTCAAGCGGCGCTTTCAGCGCTTGAGATGGCAAATCTATTTAAGGAGATGAGTAAATGAGGAAATTTCTCATTACACTATCTTATCTTGCCGTGTTTTTGCTTGGTTTCCTTCTCTGTTTCCATCTTTACACGAGGATGCTGGAGAAGCAAACGGTAAGCATCTCGCCGAGTTCAATCCCAATAAGGATTAAAGGGGAAAGCCCGTTCGTTGCAGCGGTGAGCAAAGCTGGCCCTGCTGTCGTAAACATAGACACAACTTATCAACCGTCTTCCTCACTCTTTGGTCTCTTCTTTGGGGAAGAACCCGATATAATCCCTCCCGCTGGGAAAGGTTCTGGTGTAATCATACGACCTGATGGTCTCGTCCTCACGAATTATCATGTAATAAGTGGAGCTCGCTCAATAAAAGTGACTCTCGTTGATGGTAGACAATTCACTGCCAAAGTCGTTGGCTCCGACCCTCAATCGGATATAGCCCTTCTTCGCATAAAGGGGGATAATTTCCCCTATCTCCAGCTTGGTAATTCAAGCAGTTTGAAAGTAGGGGATTGGGTTATCGCTATCGGTAATCCGTTCGGGCTTTCCAATACCGCAACAGTTGGGATAGTGAGCGCGATAAGGAAGGGACCATTTAGGGTAGAGGGGAAGATTCTCGCAGCCCACACGCTCATCCAAACAGACGCGGCGATAAACAAGGGCAATAGCGGGGGAGCGCTCGTTAATTTAGCTGGTGAATTGGTTGGAATATGCACAGCCATTCTCACTCCCCCAATGGAGGAAGGGAATGTAGGTATAGGCTTTGCCATCGCTGTAGATGCCATCAAGAACTTAATCCCGGAGCTGGAGGAGAAGGGGAGAGTCGCACACGCTTGGCTGGGCATCCGCTACAGAAGCCTTGATAGGTCCACAAAGATTATGCTAAACCTCCCTCAACAGCTTAAGGGCGCGTTTATTGAGAGCGTAATAGAGGGAAGCCCAGCGGAGAAGGCTGGTTTGAAGCCGGGAGATATAATCGTGAGAATGGATGATAAAGAGGTCAAGGAGGCTGACGATGTGGTGGAAACTATGCTTAAGAAGAAGGTAGGGGAAGAGCTTGTATTGAGGGTTTGGCGAGGTGGACAGGAAATCACTTTGAGAGCTAAGTTGGGCGAGCAGCCGCCTTCTTTTTAGCTAAAACTCTTCCCCGTAAATTTGTCCCACTACACTGCTGTAGCCTTCCACTCTGATAATCTTCCATCTCTTCCTTTCCTTCTTCAAATAAACATCAACTGATAAGGGGAGGACCAGGGGTTGAAACATATCCTCCATTTGGATTAGGAGGGTGCATTTCAATCTCCCCAAGGCATCGGGAGGAGTAATAGCGAGCTGGATATCTTCTATCGTCAAGTCCAGAATGATAGCCCGGTTGAGTTCTCTTTTAATGTTTCGCTTTATATCCCAAAAGGTGATGCCGAAATCATCGTGGTAATTTGGAGAGATGAGGGAAAGAAGGAGAGATGCGTCTTTAGTTCTTATTCCCACTACCCCTTTTTGGAACACTTGCATAATCGCTTCTCTATCTGATAGAGGTTTAGGTCTGAAAAATAGGTAGCATATGAGGGAGAGAAGGACGAAGAAAACGACGAGAAAGAATTTAAATTTTCTCATATAAAGAAGATTATAACTTTTGATTTAGATTTTGTAGTAAAAAGTGTGGGGATAGGAAAGTTGCGGAAATCAATTCCCTTGGAGTCCCAAATGTTATGGAATTATACAAATCCTACTAAAAATCGTTATAATTATTATAAGAGGTCGGGGCGTGGCTCAGAGGTAAGAGCGCCTGGTTCGGGACCAGGAGGTCGGAGGTTCAAATCCTCTCGCCCCGACCAGTTAATTTTACCTGGGAGTAGCTGGTTGAGTTCCCGGCGTCGTGCTTGGTGCAGCTACACGAAATCGCAAAAATCTGCTATCAATAGCCTGCGCTCCGCTTAACAGCTCGCAAAGAGCGGTAAAAGTTCCTTCTCTCATCGGTAGGAGGTATAACTGCAAGTTGAAACTTTGCCCAGCGGGAATAGGTGAAGGGAGCCAAAAGTAGAAGGAATCGCCTCGCACATCCGTGTTCACCATCGGCGCTGTGCTTTGCAAACGAAAGTTGGTCAAAAAAGCATAGGGGAATCTGATGGCGAGGTTCTCTAAGGGTTGTTTCCCCGTGTTATTCAGCTGGATATTGAGCAGGAAATAGGAGCCACGAATAATCTGTTGAGGGAAAACGATATTTAGTTCCCATTCCCTTGTTGCTCTGCCTGCGCGCAGGAAGATTCCCCAGAGAAGTAAGACAAGAACAACAGCGGAAGCAACGCTCACTCCAAGTGTGCGGGCTACCCTTCTTCTCAAACGCTCCTCCCCCACTATCAGACGGGAACGGAAAAGGTCGCAACCTGCGGGAATAGTGTCAGGGTCGGTGATTGCCTGTATCTCCATCTGAAGGGGATGTATGCACTCCAATGTTCTGGGATTGAAAAAGCGGCAATAGCGGCAGCATATCAAGTTTGTTCCGCATTTTGAACAGAGTGGGAAAGGATGCACACCCTCAGCATTGAGAGTGCCACAGTTAGGGCATTTGTACATTCTTGGCATAATTTTCACCCTCCACGGCAATTATACAATAAAACCGAGAAATTTGCAATAAAATTTAAAAAGGGTTATAATTATCATTATGAGAAAGAGTGGGAAATACCCCACTCTTCTTATTTAAAAGGAAAGAAAAGCTATGCAGGTAGAAGAACTTCTTAGAGCAGTCAGAGAATTGGAGAAGGAGAGAAACCTCCCTCGTGAGGTGCTTGTGGATATCATAAAGCAGGCAATCATCCGTGCTTACCACAAGCACTGTGGAGAGGAGGGCAATCTCCGTGTGGAGATTGATTTTAACACCGCTGGGGTGAAAATCTTTACTCATAAAATCGTTGTGGAGAAAGCAACTGATAAGTCCATTGAGATATCCCTTGAGGAAGCAAGGAAGATAAAGCCAAATGCGAGGATAGGAGAGGTCATAGAGATAAATGTTACGCCGAAGGAGTTCGGCAGGATAGCGGCTCAGACGGCGAAAAATGTCCTTCTACAAAGGATAAGGGAGGTGGAGAATCGCCTTGTAAGGGAGGAATGCGCTCGTTATCTGGAGAAGGTAACAACCGGCATCGTCTTGCGAAGGGACGGCAAGGTCGTGCATATGAGGGTGGGAAGAGCTGAGGCTATTCTCCCTCCCGGAGAACAGGTTCCCCGTGAGCACTATCATCCAAACGATAGATTTAAGGTGTATGTCCTCAGGACAGAGGAGACCTCAAGGGGGCTCAGGCTCGTTGTCTCTCGTTCCCATCCCAATTTAGTTAAAGGGTTATTTGAAATAGAGGTTCCCGAGATAGCGGCGGGAATCGTGGAGATAAAGGGGATAGCAAGGGAGCCGGGCTCCCGCACAAAGTTAGCCATATACTCCAAAAACCCCCGTGTTGACCCCATTGGAACCTGTGTTGGACCGAGAGGGGCGAGAGTTCAATCGGTGGTGAATGAGTTGAGGGGCGAGAAGATAGATTTGGTTCGCTGGAGCCCCGATATGAGGGAATATATAGCGAATGCCCTAAGCCCAGCAAAGGTGAAAGAGGTATATCTTTTTGAGGAGGAAAAAAGGGCTCTCGTAGTCGTTCCCGAGGAACATCTTTCCTTAGCTATCGGGAGAGAGGGACAAAATGTGAGATTAGCGGTTAAGTTAATTGGCTGGCACATTGATATAAGAAGCGAGGAAAGGGAAGAGATAGAGAAGGTGGAGATTCCTGCGAGGGAGGAAACAAATGGAGCCGATTAGAACCTGTATAGGCTGTGGTAAAAAATTCCCCAAGAGCGCCCTTATCAGGATTGGCAGGACGAAGGAGGGAAGAATAGAGGTAGGTATAAGGGAAGGGAGAGGTGCATATGTATGCTATAACGATGAGTGCATTAAGAGGGCGCTTAAAGGGGATAGACTGGCAAAAGCTTTGAAGATAAAGGGCGAAATACCCCCTTCTATCTCTCAGCGGCTCCTTAAAGAGATTGAGGTGATGTCAATTGGCAAGTGATATAGTAAAGAAATTAGCTAAGGAAATGAAGGTTGACGAGGATAGCATCCTCTGGTCAGTGGAGCAGCTTTCTCTCTCGCCTGATTCCTTGGGCGAAGAGGAAGTAGAGCTTATAAAGGAGTTCATAAAGGAAAGAGCTCTTCCTATTACTCCCAACACTACTGTCAAGGAATTCGCGGATAAGCTCTCCATTGCCCCCACATCTCTCCTGACCGATTTGCTTGAGGCGGGGGTGCCCCTTAATCTGAATCAAGTCATAGACTTAGACCTTGCCAGGAGGTTGGCAAGGGAGAGGGGCTTCATAGTCATTTTGGAGGAAGAGAAAGAGGTTGAAGAGAAGAAGGAAGTGGGACAGCCTCGCCCGCCCGTCGTAACCGTCCTTGGGCATGTTGACCATGGTAAAACCACCTTGCTTGACGCTATAAGGGAGACTAAGGTGGCGGATTCGGAGGCGGGAGGTATCACTCAAAAGATCGGTGCCTATCAGGTAGAGGTTGACGGAAAGAAAATAACATTCATAGATACGCCCGGACACGAGGCTTTCACCGCTATGAGGGCGAGGGGGGCACAGGTAACGGATATCGCGGTTTTGGTGGTTGCAGCGGATGACGGAGTTATGCCGCAAACGATTGAGGCTATTAATCACGCAAGGGCAGCCAATGTCCCGATACTCGTTGCCATAAATAAGATAGACAAACCGGATGCGAATGTTGATTTGGTGAAGAGGCAATTGGCGGAGGTGGGGTTGATTCCCGAGGAATGGGGTGGTGATACGATATGTGTCCCAATCTCCGCTTTGAGGAGAGAGGGGCTTGACGAGCTTTTGGAGATGCTTCTTCTTCTTGCTGAGATAAAAGAGCTTCGGGCGAACCCGAGGGCAAAAGCAAAGGGAACGGTAATAGAATCCCGCCTTGACCCGGCAAGGGGACCGATTGCAACCGTTATTGTGCAGGACGGAACCCTAAGGGTAGGAGACCCTATAGTCGCTGGCAGCACTTATGGGAGGGTAAGGGCGATGTTCAATGAGTGGGGAAAGCAATTGAAGGAGGCTCCACCCTCTACACCGGTTGAGATAATGGGGCTGAACGACCTACCTGAAGCGGGAGATAAATTTGAGGTAATGGATTCGGAAAGGGAGGCAAAAGAGATAGCCGAGGCGAGAAGGGAAGAGAAGGAAGCCGCTGCGGTTGCCCCCGTGCGAAGGGTGAGCTTGGATACCCTTTATGAAAGCCTTCAAAGGGAGGAAGAGAAGGAGCTCCGCCTCGTGATAAAGGCAAATTCCCAAGGTGCTTTGGAAGCAGTAAAGCAAGCCCTTGAATCTTTGAAGCAGGAGGAAGCGAAGATAAACATCATTCATAGCGGCATCGGAAACATCTCGGAAAGCGATGTGCTTCTCGCCTCGGTGGCGAATGCGATAGTCATTGGTTTCGGTTGTAAGGCGGATGCGAAGGCAAGGAAAGCTGCCGAGCGCGAGAAGGTGGATGTTAGGGTTTACAAGATAATTTATGAGCTAATAGATGAAGTGAGAGCTGCTTTGCTCGGTCTTTTGACCCCAGTGGAGATGGAGGTATCGCTGGGGAAGGCGGAGGTAAGAGCGCTTTTCCGCTTGCCAGACGGTAAGGTAGCGGCGGGTTGCTATGTTAGGGAAGGAAAGCTGGTGAGAGGGGAAATGGTGAGGGTTTGGCGAGGGGAGGCTGTTATTCACGAGGGAGAGTTGAGTTCCTTGAGAAGGTTCAAAAACGATGTGCGGGAGGTGGCAGAGGGATTTGAATGTGGTGTCCTTTTAGAGGACTTTAAAGATTTCCAAGAAGGCGATATAATAGAGTGTTTCACTAAGCAGAGGGTAGCCCAGAACGTTTAAAGAGGAAAGAAATGACAATCGGTCTATTGAGGATTGAATTGTTCATAGTAGATGCCAACAATTTGAAGGATAAGAGGGGGGTTATGCGAAGTATGGTTGATAACCTTAGGAGAAGGTTCAATATCTCTGTTATTGAGGAGGGGAACACCAAGTGGAGGAGGGCAATTATCAGCATAGCCCATTTGTCCTCAAATAGAGGAAGATGCAATGGAACACTGAATAAAATCGTTGATTATATAAGGGAAAACCCGAGAGTAGAGATAATAAATTATTCAATAGAATTACTTTAGGAGGTTTAAGTTAGATGAGACCACGCAGACTTTTTCGGCTGAGGGAACTATTTATTGAGGAGTTGAGTAATGTGATTCACGATAAGGTTAAGGACCCAAGGCTTGGGTTTGTAACCGTCACGGATGTGGAGATATCCAGCGATTTGGAGCATGCAAAGGTCTATGTCAGCGTGCTTGAGGAAGGCGAGGTTGCGAAAAAGACCATAGAGGGCTTGGAAAATGCTGCCGGCTTTATCAGATACGAACTGAAGAAAAGAATAAAAAATCTTCGCACATTCCCTTCCCTCAGCTTCCATCTTGATGAATCGTTGAAGAGAGGTTCGCAGGTGATAGAAGCTCTTAACAAACTCCAAGAGGATGAGAAATCTTAAAAAAGCTATAGAGATAATTCATCAAGCGAATACTATCTGTATAGCTTGCCACGAAAATCCCGATGGCGATGCCATTGCCAGCCTTGTAGCTCTCGGCAGGAGCTTAACGAAATTGGGAAAGGATGTTTCTCTCCTAAGCCCAGATGGAGTTCCATCAAATCTCGCATTCCTCACTGATTCCCAAAGCATCAAAACTTTTCTTCCCCCTTACCCTTTTGACCTCCTCATTTTAGTTGATGCGGAATCCCCAAGAAGGTTGGGAAAGTTGCAAGCCCCCGAAAGCAAAAACCTCTTGATATTAGACCATCACCCTCCCTCCCACGACAATGCCTTAAAAATAGTTGATGTAAAAGCATCCTCAACTGCTGAGTTGGTCTACGAATTTATAAAAAAGCTCTCAATACCCTTTGATTCCCAGATAATAGAGGCGATTCTCGTGGGAATTATCTCAGATACAGGTGGTTTGCGTTTGCCCAACACTACACCCAAGACCCTGAGAATCGTAGCAAAACTTATGGAAAGCGGTGGTAGCCTTATAGATATATACAGAAAATTATACGAGGAAAGGGAAGAAGGGTATATCAAGGTTCTCGGAGAAGTTCTATTGAGAGCAAGGAGGCTTTGGGATGGGAAGATAATCCTCTCTTATATCAAAGCCTCCGATAGGGAGAGATATGGAATGGAGGAAAAGGATTTGGAGGGAATAATAGATTATCTGCGTGTTCTAAAGGGATGGGAGGTAATTTTCCTATTGAGGGAGACCAACCATGGGGTGAAGGTAAGCATTCGGTCTCGTTTTTTGGATGCGGGCAAATTCGCGAAAATCTTCGGTGGTGGTGGGCATAAAGAGGCGGCAGGATGCAACATCTCTCTTCCCCTTGAGGAAGCCGAGAAGAAGCTCTTGGAGGAATTGAGGAAATGGATGGAGTGCTGAATATCTACAAGCATCCCGGACCGACCTCCCATGATATCGTTGATATGGCGAGAAGGGCGCTCAATATGAAGAAGATAGGGCATGCCGGTACCCTAGACCCCTTGGCGGAAGGAGTTCTCATTCTCTGTATAGGGAAAGGAACCCGTCTCAGCGATTATTTATCTGAATTGCCCAAGGAATATCTCGCGGAGATAACCTTCGGCATCACGACCTCGACTTATGACGCCGAGGGCGAGATAACTTCTAAGTGCGATAAGGAGGTCTTTGAGGAAGAGGTTAGGGAAGTTCTCAATGAATTCGTGGGCGAGATAGAGCAAGTTCCTCCACCCTCATCGGCAATACGCTACAAAGGGAAAAGGCTTTACGAATATGCAAGGGAAGGAATACCCGTGGAGCCTCCACCCAGAAGGGTTACAATCTATAGCTTGGAGCTCGTGGATTTCAATAAAGCGGAAAGAAAGGGGATTTTTCGCATAAATTGCTCCAAAGGGACATATATAAGAGCACTTGCAAGGGATATAGGGGAAAAGATAGGGACTGGGGCATATCTTTCCAAACTAATAAGAACGAGGGTGGGACCTTTCAGCGCAGAGGAGGCGCTTCCCGCGAGCGAGCTTAAAAGGGAGAATAGCTCTGTAATAAAGGGAAAAATCATGCCCTTAGTTGATGCGCTTCCTCATTTTCCCCTTTATATGGTTGACCATAAGCAGGCGTTTAGGATTTCCACAGGTGCCTATCTTCCAATCAAGCGCAATCTCTTCCCGCTTGGTAAATACATCAGAGTCGTGAGCCCAGATAGACAGCTGATAAGCATTGCGAAGGTAGAGGTGAAGGAAGGACAATTTTATTTGAAGCCTGAGAAGGTATTTGCATATGAGTGGTAGAACGATTGTTCCGGGGACCTTTGACGGCGTTCATCTCGGTCATCTGTTCTTGTTAGAGAAGGCGAAGGAAATCGCATGCGGAGCGGTCACTGTCCTGACTTTCCATCCTCATCCCCTTATTTTTCTCGGCGAGAAAAGGGAGGATTTCCTTTTAACCACTCCCAAGGAAAAAGAAGAATTTTTGAAATACGCGGGGGTGGAAGAAATAATAACATTGCCTTTCGATTCGAAATTGAGGGAGATGACGGCTGAGCACTTTTTCCGGGAAATCCTCATAGAAATGCTATCGGCGAAGAAGATAATTGTAGGGGAGGACTTTCGTTTTGGACGAGGACGAGAAGGAGATGTGGAGGAGCTTCTAAATCTGGGAGAATTATATGATGTTGAGGTCTTCATTTGCCCTCCCTTCAAGATAAACGGAGAGGAGGTTAAAAGCGAAAGAATAAGAAATTTGTTGAAAATGGGGGAAGTAAAAAGGGCAAAGGAGATGCTTGGGAGGTTTTACTCGCTACGAGGGATGGTTGTAAAGGGAAAGGGATTAGGGAGGAAAATAGGCTATCCAACGGCGAACTTGGAGGTTGCAAGGGAAAAATTATTGCCAGCGAAGGGAATATATGCGGTAAAGGGAAAGGTAAGGGGAGAAATTCACGACGCCATCTGCTATATAGGCGACAGTCCAACCGTATCTGAAGGCGGTAAGCTCTCGGTGGAAGTTCACATATTCGGGATGGAAAGGGAGTTGGCTGGTGAGGAGTTAGAGGTCTTCTTTATAGAGAGGATAAGGGAAGAACGGAAATTTCCCTCTTTGAAAGAATTAGTGGAACAGATTGGAGAGGACATAAGAGAGGCCCAACGAATCCTCGCATCCTATTGAAGCATTTTCAGCAAACTTTTGCTTTCCAAGAGGTATTTCTCTATTTCCTTTTCCTCAACATAAGTGAATCTCTCCATTACCTCTTTCCATTGCCTGTAGTTGGAGAGATATTCCTCAAATTGTTTTACAGCTTCCTCAATAATCCTCTTGGCTTCCCTGGGATTCTTTCGTAAAGTCATCTTTCCCAATTCTAATTTGGCGATAGGATAAGCGGGTTCCTTGAAGAATGCTATCGGCTTCGTCGCCTCATATTGGCTATTCTCTATCTCCAAAATCTTTAAGAAAATCTCTCTCGCTTCGTTAATTTTCCCCTCTTCTAAAAGAAGTTGCCCTAGAGCAAGATAGGCGGGAAGGGAGTGAGGGTCAACCTCTACAGTCTTCCTGAACCATCTCTCCGCTTCCTTTTTATTTCCGAGAGAAAGGAATACCTTTCCCAATTGATAGAAATTGGGAGGATAGGGATATAGACGCAGGGATTCTTTCATGAGTTTAATTCCCTCTTTATCCCCCTTTTTGACCCTCATCAATCCCAAATACCATCTTGCCTCTCCATTGAAGGGGGCAAAACGCAACGATAATTTCAAGCACTCCTCTGCCCTCCAGGGGTCAACTTTCGTTGAACGCTTAGCGGTTTCAAGGTAGTGATTTGAAATGGATAAATCAAGGGCGAAAATGAGAAATAGCAAGGGGAAAACGGCGAGCCCCCTTCCCAGCTTTTTCCCTCTCAATTCTATTAGGGAGCAAGCGAGCCCGGAAAGAAGGAAGAGGGTGAAGAAATTCGCCATAATCTGCCAATCGTAATCAACTAAGGAATGGAGGGAGGAGGCGAAAATTCCGCTTAAAAGAGCGCCCAAGAGGAGTGCCTCTTCCTTGGGGAGGTCGGGATGGCGTTTGTGGATATGATATGCCAAGAGGAATAGAAAGCAAAGGAGGGCAAGCAATCCTTGAATGCCGATTTCGCTTGCGAATTGAAGATAGGAGTTATGAGCCATCCTGCTGAAGCCACCTATTGCATAGCGAGGATATATGAGCTCAAATGTTCCCGCACCCCAGCCAATCGGCTTTGTCTTTATCATCTCCTTAGCCGATTTCCAGAGGAGGGTGCGGAAAGCACCCGATTGGGCTTCCTCTACTCCTCCGCCGCCTGCGACCCTCCGACCAAGGGGTTTGATGAACTCTCCGAAGTAAGCGAGCAGAAAGACCAAAAGAAGGAGAGGCACGGCTTTTTTCAAGAAGAGGGGAAAGGTTTTCAGCCTGATTATAACGATGAAAAAGAAAACTAAGGCGCCAGCGAAGGCTATGAAGCCTCCTCTCGAGCCGGTAAGGAAGAGGGCGATTAGCTGGGCGAAGAGGAGAAAGCCGATGATTAGGTTGCCTTTTTCAAGCAAAAGAAATAGGGCAAGAATGGGAAAGATTGTCGTGGCCAGGAAGCCAGCCAATATGTTTGGATTGATGAAAGTTGAGAAGATGCGCCAGGTCGGGTCTCCCATAATGAAGCGGGCACGAAGGTATTCAGAGATTCCATACAGGGAGACGAAGCCCGAGGATAGGGTAAGGGCAATAAGAACTTTCTTTGTATCCTCTCGGCTCAAGCTAAGAGCAAGGGGGAAAACGGATAAGGAGGCGATTATGCGAAGAGATTCATTTGCTGAGAGGTATTTGTCTGATGACCAAAAGATGGAAAGGAGGGAAAAGAAAGCGAAAGCGACGAGGGGATAGAGAAGGAAGGAAGAGGATATTTCGCTTTTTAGTAAAAGGACGAAGAGGGCAAGGAAGATGAGTATTTGAGGGAGGTAAAAGGCTATGGATTTAGGGATAAAAATCCCTGCACCGCTTATCGCGGGAATGAAAAGGGCAAGAATAATAAGGATAAAAACGCCTGTTATCCTCAATTTTAAGGAAATTATAAAACCTCTTAGGTTTATTTGCAAAATTAATATAGCCACATAGGAACTGTTCTCTATTGCCCCAAACTCATTAGGAAAATTTACAGATTTTTCAATTTTTTAACATGGTATATAAAAAAGGCAAAATAGGGAGAGAGCAAAATTTTCTCCTATGTTCTTTCCATCCTTGCATATCTTCTCTTTGCGAAGAGCATCAAGAGATAGGCGAGCAAGAGAAGCAAAATTACATTCACAACCCAGAAGGGCAGGGGGACGGATTTATAGGGGACGAATTCATTGAGAGGTTTCCCGGGGGAGCCTAAGGTAAAGAAACTTTGTTGTTCGGTCATTGTTGAGAGCAACCCCGCTGCGGGATTGAGATAGAGTATTCCCGAGAGGTAGGGAAGGTTTCCTCCCGGGGTATGGCGAGAGGCGAGATAATCTTCAATGAATAATGTTCCTATTAGAAGAAATAAGATGATTCCGTAAGTGATTGCAATGGCGCTGGCGGTTCTCCTTGAGACGGAGGAGAAAAATAGAGCCAGGGCGCTGAAGAAAAGGGAGGAAATGAGGATGATGATAAATGAGAGGAGGAATTGTTTGCCTTCTATTCCGCCTACTGTGAAGGCGAGGAAGAAAAGGGGAAGCGTGGTTGCGAGGAGAAGAGCAGAGAAAAGAAAGGAGGAGAGTACCTTGCCGAAAATGACCGAAGATGGTTTGAGGGGTGAAACCAAGAGAAAGGCAAGGGTTTTCTGCTCCCTCTCTCCAGTAATAGAGCCGCTGGAGAAGGCGGGAGAGACAATGGAAACAAAGCCCAACAAGCTGAATAGGAGCCCCGCGAAGGCAGTGCTATTTTCCGACCAGGGGGTTTCCGATTTGAGAACGAAATAATAGATGGGAAGGAAAACAAAGAGAAAGAAGGTGAGGAAGAGAATATGAACTAAAAAGCTCCTCTTCCCTTTAGCGCGTGCACGCATCTCTCTTGTTAAAACTGGATTGTTAAACCTCATCACTGGGTCTCTCCTTTTGTAATCCTCATAAATATATCCGTTAAGGTTATCTCCCTGCTTGGAGCGAAGGAAACGACTTTCACTCCTTCCCTAACCAATTCCCCCAAGAGCTCGGCCAAGGCGGATTCGCTCCCCTGAAAATCCACCTCCCAACCCTTTTCCCACTCCCTTATCCCTATGATTTGAGGATTGTTTTTCACTATTCTTTCACCTATCTCCTTTCCTTCTATAACCTCAATTCTTATCGTTCTAAATCCCTTTACTTTTTCCTCCAGCTTATCCATTCTCTCGGAGATTAGAAGTTTTCCCTTCTCTATTATCCCAACCTTATCGCATATGCTTCCAATCTCAGGGAGGATATGAGAGGAAATGAATATTGTTTTTCCCTCGCGGGCAAGCTCTTTGAGAAGTTGGAGGACTTCCGTTCTCGCCCTTGGGTCCATCCCCGAGGCAGGCTCGTCCAAAAGCAGGAGTGGTGGGTCGTGGACAATCGCCCTCGCTAAGCAGAGCTTCTGCCTCATCCCCCGGGAGAGCGATTCCACTTCGTCGTCCTTTTTATGCGTGAGCTCAAACATCTCAAGAAGTTCATCTATCCTCTTCTTCTTTTTCTCGCCCTCCAATCCGTAGGCTGAGCAGAAGAAATCAAGATACTCCCAAACGCTCATATCGTGATACACGCCGTAAAAGTCGGGCATATAACCAATCAGCCATTTCACCTTTTCCTTATCCCTCACAACGCTATAACCGTTAACGAAAGCATCTCCAGATGTGGGTTTAAGAACTGTGGCTATTATATCAATAGTGGTGGTTTTCCCCGCCCCATTTGGTCCAACGAACCCATAAACGATTCCCTCCTCAACCTCAAACTCAAGGTTGTCTATTGCCCTAAGCTTTCCGTAATCCTTCGTCAATCCCTTTACAGAGAGCATGTCCTCACCCTCCTTTCGGTATCCCGTAAACCGTGATATTGGAGATGTTGACTTTCTGAAAGATGAAAGAGAACTCCTGCTCCAATGTCGCGAATATATAGCTTCCCCACATCAGATAATCATCTGGCTTATCCAGTTCTATCCTCAAATGACCGGGGATTTTCTGCTTCTTAATTTTTTGCACTTCATATGTCTTTTTAGCCTTTCTCAGTAAAAGCGATATATCCGTGCGTCCCTCACTATCAAGCTCTATATCCATAACAATCTTGCTGAACTTCACTCCGTTTATAGTTGATAAGAAGTTGAGATGGAAGGTTGAGAAGAATTGGAACGGAAACCCTTCCCATAAGGATAGACGCTGAAGATGAGAGATAACCTCTGCTGCCTCCGCGGTTGGTGGTAGGGGAAGGAAAGGTATGCAGAGGAAAGGAACCTTTGAGGGCAATTTCTTAACGGGCAAAAGGATGTGTTGAGCATAAACCGTGCTTCTATCTTGAAGGCGAGGATTGGGCTCTATCTCGACAAGGGAGGTTGTTTCCTCTCCCTCCCAGAGGAGGACGCAGCTTGTCAGCTTCTCCCTTCCAGTTTGATAAAGAGGCATTCCAGAAGGGGTTAGCCTCAATAATTCCTCAAGATAATAATAAAGGCTCCCGCGCTTCATTCCTTCAAGGGAGGAGAAGCCGTTGATGTTAAAGGATATATCCCTTCTTTCCCCGCTTTTCAAATCCCCCAACCGTTGAGCTCTTTGAGAGAAAATCAGATAAACATCCCTTATTGGTTTGTCGGAGCGGTTCTCTATCCATCCTTTTATTTCGTCTCCCTCCAAGTAGAGCGAAGCTTCAATCTGGCTATTTCCCTCTCTCCATTGAACATATTCGCAAGTCCTCATTCCCCAGCGAGGAACAAGCATGTTTTTCGCTATCTTCAAACCATCTTCCAAATAAAAATCTGCCCACTGCTGACCACAGGTATCCATTTCCTGGACGATGATGTCCTTCTCCCTAAATTTAAGGGAGAAATTTTTAGAGGAAGGGGAATAAATGCCGAAGACAGAGGATTGGTTGAATAGCTTTGTTCCGGGATAGTATTGGATAAGTGTAAGCTGCTTAACCAAAGTCCTTCTTTCCTTCTTGAAGCAGCCAACCAAAAATATAGCAAGACAGATGATGAAAATAGTGGTAAGCATAGTTATCCAATAGTAACTCGTTTTTCTCTTTATACGCAATCCGAAGTATATGGAAGGGATGAGGACATATACGAAAATTAGGCAGAAAAGGAGAAAGGTGCGGAAATTGAAGCTTTTTATTTTATTTACAGAGGTGGGAGAGAGAGCCCATTCTTTTAACTCAGAGAACGGGAAAGGTTCCCAATTCGTGAGGAAGGTAGCTCGTCTTGAGGATGGAGGAGGGAAAAGATAAAGAAGTCCTTGCCAATTATCAAAGGGCTTTTCCCAGGGTTTAAAAGCGAGGTAGGAGACAACTCCCCAACTGAAGGGACGCTCAACGAGGAGAGGATATCCGCTTTCCTCCCATTTAACATAGCCGATGGGGGTTCCGGGGTAAATAGTTAATGACGGAGTTCCAATGGGAACTTGAATCATAGGGAGGGAAGGAAGATGAACCGTCCTTATATTCCTAACCGGTAAAAGGGATTGGGTGAATTCACCTACCTCTTTAGTCAAACTTTCGTCTCCCACTATAATTATCCTCCCTCCCAACGCCAACCACTTCATTAGATTTCTCTTTTGCTCTGCAGTAAGCTTATCAAGGATACTTCCTTCTGCGAGGAGTAGCTCTACCCCGGAAAGGGCTCTCCAATCGTCGGGTACATCCTTTAAATCTATGCCGATGAGAGAGGGAAGAGAAGGAATTTCTCTTGCCGGCAAAATAAGTTGAAGCGGCTCCTCTTGAATTACTCCGATAGGAAGAGGACGAGAGAGGAGGATTTTTCCTTTTTCCGAGAAAAGGGAAATCTTTGCCCTTCTGCTAAGCCTTTCCCCAGCCACGTAACAAAATGTTTTTGTCGCGCCGCTCGCTAACTCAACTTTCTGCAGAATGCCTTCCTTGAATCCGACAAATCCTCTGAAGGTGGATGGACTACTGTTGGTTAACTTTATCCAAATCAAGGCGTAAGGAGACCGAGAACAGACAACGCCCTTAAAGCCGACTTGCAAATCCATTGAAACAGCCACTTTCCCCCAAGCAAAGGGGTAGAGGGCGAGAAAGGGAAAAATTAAATAAAGTCTCCTCATTTCCATTCCTCCTTTAGCCAAATCTAAGGGGAAGCGAAATGAGGGTTTTGAGGAACCATACGAGGATGAGATAACTGATGGAGAAGAGGAAGACGAAAGCGAGCTTGGCTCTATCTATTGGGCAGAAGAACCAAGTGGAATAGCCGGCTTCTTTCAACTCGTTGAAGAGTTTCCTGTCTTCCTCATACACCCTGCTCAATGCAATGCCTCCCCATATAGAGCCGATAAACAGCAAACCAAAGAAGATGGTATTGGACAAGTCGGGGTGGGAATGGGAAATTTCGCTCAAAACCGTTGAAAGCAAGACCAAAAAGACCGCCCCAAAAATGGAGGCTAAAGCGAACAACAAAACGCTAAGAAATCTTTTAGCCGCATAATTTTTCTTATGCAGAATTTTGATTGTTTCTTTTACATCTTCTTTAATTTCTTCCTTTGTCTGTAGGGAAGCTACTAATATTATCACAGCTACAAGGGTGAAGACATTAGCGAAGCCGAGGGCGAGAAGAGGGAAGGGTTTATTGCGCAAGAAGGGAAAAAGGATTAGCCCCATAATACAACTAGCAAGGCAGGAGGCGATTATCAGGATTAAGAGGGTGGTGAAATAAGGTTGTTTCGCGATGAATTTGGCGTAGCGAATATGGAATGGAGCCGGATGGGGATTTATCCAGAGGTCGGAGGTGAAGGCGGAAGCGGGCGCATTTATGGAAATCTTTGTGCACTCATCCGGTCTGTTCCACTCTCCCAGGAATTCCCTTATCGGTTGGAGCTCGCTTTCGCTTAATAGCCCTGGTTCATAATATTCGCCTGTTAGATATTCAATTGTGGCGTAATCCTTTATCTCGGGGGAAAGTTGAACTGAATTGAATCTCGTTATGAATATTGAAACGGGAATTTCCTTTCTTCCATAGACGCTTGTGGGGTAGAGGGGATAAAAGATTTTTGAGGAGGGGAATTTAACATAAATAGCTCTTGCCCTTTCCTTCTCTTTATAAAATGAGCTTTTAAGCCAAGTTATAATGAAGGTATAATCCTTTCCGATGTAATAATCCAAAACGGGGATTGCTCCTCTTGTGATATGTAAGCCCTTTCTTTTTAGATAATCGTAGAGGGAATTGGCATCTTTGGCGGTCACTTTTTCCGCTACTGCTCCTCCCTTCTCAATGTGTTGATAAACATTTACGCCTGGACCCTTTCCCAAGGAAGAATCTCCTAAAATAGGAATTTTGCTCTTTTTAGACACAGCGTATAAATCGGGAAATAAAAAAAGGAAAATAGGGAGTGTGTAGATTTGGTTGAGGTAAAGATAAGCGGTTGAGCTTTCAAGCTTTTCCAATGCTTGCCCCCTGACTTCTTTTCCACCGAAATCGGGAAGACCGTTAAGGATTTGTAAGTTGACCTTCTCTGGTTCCGATGGTATGGGGAAGAGCCAGTATATGTCTTTCTCGTTTCCTTTCGTAGTTATGGTTATAATCAGCTTCTCTATTCCTTTTCCGTGATTTATGAAGGCGACCTGGGAGGTTTCATCAACCAAGCTCCAGCGATGAAAATGTGTGAGGGATATAGCCATACCATCTCCGAAAGCTAAGGGTAAGAGGAAAAGCAAGGAAAAAACATAGATGCTTTTCCTCATCGCTCTAACAACGCTCGCCATTAATTTACCTCCCTTCATTCTCTCCACCGATTCCATTGTAGATTGATGGTAAAATCTTGTCAATTTCCTTGGTATTTATTTGACGCAATGAGATAATAAAAAGTTAGCAAGGTTTTCTTGACGAATGGACAATTTGGGTTATTATATTATAATGAGGACCGCGGGGTGGAGCAGCCAGGTAGCTCGTCGGGCTCATAACCCGGAGGTCGCGGGTTCGAATCCCGCCCCCGCTCCCATTTTTTATTTGAAACCCTTCCAACCCAAATCACCCCATTAATATTTGCTATTGACAGATTGATATACCCCATTAAAATTATTATCGGTTATCCTTTCAAAAGGAGGGTTCCAAAATGAAAAAGCTTGCATTGATTGTTTTGGTGCTTATTGTTTTAATGGCATACGCCCAAGGTGTGAAAATAACCTCGCCTAAGGAGGGTGAAACGGTGCATGGTGAGGTGCCAATTAGCATTGAAGCTGAGAGGGGATATGCTAACGTTTATATTGACGGAGAGTTTTTCGCCGCCGTAAATCTACCGGGCACTTTTGTATGGAATACGAATGCTCCCTATGGACTTAATAATACCACTGTTAAAGATGGCGAACATACAATCACAGTAAGGGTTTATGATGGGCAGGAGATGATAGGGGAAGCCCAAGTAAAGATAACCGTTAAGAACAAAGTGGATTTCCCTATGGGTGAGGGGGTGAAGCTTTCCTACAAGTATAAGGAAGGGGAAGAACATAGCTGGGTTACCAAGGCGTCCCGAGAGGGAGTAGACTTGGAGCTTCAGTGGAGGGAAATCTGTGATGAAATACTTAAGCCGAAGGATTCACCCCCCATCATTCTTCTCACGAACAGAGTGGAAAGCGGTAAGCTGGTTTATCAAGGAGGGTTGACGACCAATTATCCTAATGCGGGCAAGTATTTCTTCCTAAATATTTATCCAAACGGTGAGGAGGCGGACATTCTCTCCGCTTTGACAAGGACATCTCGCGCGGCGCGCTTGGCGGGTCCTACAACGACAACCAATCCGTTTGGTTGGGGGCAGTTGAGGATATCCTTCCCTGATAAAGAAGTGAAGATAGGTGAGGAATGGGAGTCCTCAATAATATTCGTTGCCGATATAGAGAGCGGGGAACCTCGCATCACCATAGCAAAACATAAGATTGAAGATGTGGTTTATGTCAAAAATTATGCCTGTTTTAAGATAAAATCCACCTACGAGTGGCGAGGGGAAATCTCCACAGGAACCCAGACGGGAGGTATGCCATTCGGAATGTCGGGGATGGGACCTGGAGCGATGCCAGGAATGGGTCCAGGTGCAATGCCGGGTATGATGATGCCCGGAATGATGCAAGGAATGACGAGAAGCGCAGGTGCCCAACAAACATCCGCTCTGCAGTCTTCGGGTCAGCAGGCAGGTCCTCAGGGCGCAATGCCTTTTGGAATGATGGGCGCCATGCAGGGTAGAGTAGGTGGAACATCCGTCAATGTGACGGGCGAGAGGACCACATACTTCGCTATAGCGGAGGGGAAGATTGTAAAGGTTGAGGAGGAGGTAAAGGTAACTCCGAGGTTAGGGCGAGGTGAAACCCAGCAAGGAGTTATGCCTGGCATGATGTCTGGCTTTGCGGGACCTGGCGGAATGACGCCGGGAATGATGCCGGGATTTATGGGACCTGGCGGAATGGGAGCTGGCTCAATGAGACCTGGCGGGATGACGCCTGGTATGATGCCCGGCTCGACGGGACCTGGTGGGATGCCACCAGGCATGATGCCGGGAGCGATGGGACCTGGCGGAATGGGTCCCGGAGGAATGCCCCCTGGAATGATGCCCGGCTCAACGCAACCTGGGGGAATGGGGTCTGGTGGGACGGCGCCTGGATTTATGGGACCTGGCGGAATGACGCCGGGAATGATGCCGGGATTTATGGGACCTGGCGGAATGGGTCCTGGAGGGATGGGGTCCGCTGGAATGGGTATGCCGTTTTTTGCAGGTGGCTCACCTGCTTCCCCAACGGGAAGAGCTGTTGGTCCCATGATGGCTCCGCAGGTTGGCGTCTCAGCTACTACTTCCTACACGCTCAAAATCACATCTGAAATGATTAAATGAATTTTAGCGTTAGGCTTCCGCAGATTGTTTTCGGAAGAGGAAAGCTTGCGGAAGCTTCTATATTTTGTGAACAACTTGGTAAGAAAGGATTCATCGTAACAGGGAGAGCATCCGCTAAAAAAAGCGGTGCGCTGGAGAGCTTACTTGTATCTTTATCGCAAAGAGGTATAGAGGCAACTATATTTTCTGTTAAACCCGAACCATCCGTTGAGGATGTTGACAGAGCGAGGGAATTGGCAAAGGGAAGTGATTTTATAATCGGGCTCGGGGGCGGAAGTGCCTTAGATGCAGCGAAAGCAACCGCTGGTTTAATTAATGAAAGATATCCAACTTCCCGTTTCCTCTTTTCTGAAGCGGAGATAACCCAACCTCCCCTACCCATCGTCGCCATTCCCACAACAGCAGGGACGGGAAGTGAAGTGACTCAGGTCAGCGTTTTGATTGGGGAGAAGGACGGTAAAAGGATAAAAAGCTCTATCCATCATCCCAATCTCCTCCCCCGCTACGCGATTTTAGACCCTAGTCTCACTTTAACCTGTCCACCTTCCCTCACAGCCTCAGCGGGAGCCGATGCCCTCTCCCATTGCGTTGAGTCTTTCTTTTCCAGCTCCGCCCATCCCTTATCTGATGCGATAGCTATGCAGGGAATTAACCTAATTTTGAAGAATCTGAAGAGGGCCGTTGAGGAAGGGGATTATGGAAGCCGGGAAGGAATGCTTCTCGGAAGTCTAATGGGAGGGATAGCCCTTTCACTTGCCCATTTAGGAGCTGTCCATGCCCTTGCCCATTCCTTAGGTGCCCTGAAGGGAATTCCGCACGGTGTAGCCTGCGGAATATTTCTTCCAAGCGTTTTGCGATTTAACCTCCCGTGTATAGAGGAAAAAATGGAGATTTTATCCCGAAATCTTGGCATTTCCCCTAAATCCTTTGTGGAAGAGATAAGTTCTCTTTTAGCTTCAATAGGGATTCCCAATAATTTGAGGGATGTGGGGGTAAAAGGGGAAGAAGTAGAGGTAATCGTCAAGGGATGTGCATATTCCCGCTCTCTGAAATATAATCCGAGAAAAGCCTCTCAGGAGGACCTTCTCTCAATAGTTCAATCTCTTTTGTGAGAGACTGATATGAAAGAAATGGACTTTTGGGAACACTTAGACGAGTTAAGGGTGCGTCTCATTCGCTGCATAATCTATGTGGGGATAGGTGCGAGCGTTATATGGTATTTTTACCCTTATATCTTTAATCTCTTAACCCTTCCCATTAAACCCTTCCTTGAGGAGATGAAAGGGCGCTTCGTTGTAGTTGGGGTAACGGAGCCGTTCGTGATAAAGATGGAGTTTTCCTTGATAGTGGGAGCGGTTGTAGCTGCTCCTCCCATTTTATTTGAATTATGGAGCTTTTTCTCTCCTGCCTTTAGCCCGAGCGAAAAAAGAGGGGCTAAGCTGGTAGTTTTCCCTTCCGTTATTCTCTTCTTTGCCGGCGTTGTCTTCGCCTACTTCATCATCCCTCCCGGCTTCAAGTTCCTCCTCCAGCAGAGCCCTCCCGATGTCACACCTTTCCTCAGCATAAACAACTATTTAATGCTTTTGGCGAAGATGTTCATTGCGTTTGGCGCTGTCTTCCAACTCCCCTTAATCTCTATGCTCCTGGCTGGTTTAGGGATAATAAACACAAGGATGCTCATAAGCAAATGGAGGGAGATAATAGTTGGCATATTCGTAGTTGGAGCGATAATTACTCCTTCCGTTGATGTTATAACCCTTTTGATTGTCTCTGTTCCCATCGTCTTTTTGTATACCTTAAGCGTTTTCCTCACTTTCATTGTGGAGCGGAGGAGAAGCAAGGTTGCTGAAGCAAATCATTGATTCCCTAGCCTCACGCTTTGGAAGGAGGATTGTCCACATTGAGCATATTGAGGGAAGAGAGGGAGAATACGGTGAGATTCCCTCTTTCGTAAAAGAGGAAATAAAAAGGAAATTGGAAATATGGGGAATCAAAAAACTCTTTTCCCATCAAATCAAGGCGATAGAAGCGATCTATCAGGGAAAGAATGTAGTGATAGCGACGGGAACGGCAAGTGGGAAGAGCCTTTGCTATATAATCCCAACTCTAACTTATCTATTAGAGGAACCGAATAGCACTTTCCTCTACCTTTTTCCCACGAAAGCCCTTGCTCAGGACCAGCTTAAGAAATTGAGGGAATTAGGGCTCTCCAATCTGTGCGCTACCTACGATGGGGATACTCCGATATCCCAAAGGGCATTAATAAGGGAGAAGATGAGGATAATCCTTTCAAATCCTGATATGCTCCATATAAGCATCCTTCCAAAACATTCCGATTGGGAGAAATTCTTCAAGAATCTCAAGTTGGTAGTTGTTGATGAGGTTCACGCTTATCGGGGAGTTTTCGGCTCGCACACCGCTAACATCCTCAGGCGTCTCCGGAGAGTGGCGGAATACTATGGCTCCCATCCCGTTTTCGTCTTCTGCTCCGCTACAATCTCCAATCCCGATAAGCATTGCAAAACCCTTTCGGGGTTAGAAGTGGTTGCCATAACGGAGGATGGTTCTCCCTCACCAGCGAAGAAATTCGTTCTATGGAATCCCCCTTTGATAGGTGCGGGTGAAAGGAGGAGCCCAAACATAGAGGCGGCGGAGGGGATAATCTGGCTCTTAGAGAACGGTCTTCGCACGATTGCCTTTACTAAAGCGAGGAAGACGGCTGAGCTGATTGCCAGTTATGTTAAGAAGGCAAGCGATGTGGCGATTATGCCTTATAGAGCGGGATATACTCCTGAGGAAAGAAGGAAAATAGAGAGGATGTTATTTGAAGGGGAGCTTCAAGCTGTGGTGGCTACGAGGGCATTGGAGCTTGGTATTGATATAGGGTTGCTCGATGCTTGCCTACTTGTTGGTTATCCGGGAAGCATAGCCTCTACCTTTCAAATGGCGGGAAGGGCGGGAAGGAGGAAAGAAGGGTTGGTCATCCTCATCGCTGGTGAGGACGCCTTGGACCAGTTTCTCATAAGACATCCGGAGTACCTTTTCAAAACCCCTCCCGAGGAGGCAATTTGCGACCCTCAAAATCCCTATATTCTCAAAGACCATCTCTCCTGTGCTTGTTTTGAGCTCCCTTTGGATGAGGAATCGCTGGAGCTATTCGGGGAGAACGCTCCCGCATTGATTGAGGAACTCATGAAGGAAGGCAAAATCAGGAGATTGGGGAGGAAATGGGTTTGGAGCGCGGGAGGATATCCTCCGGAAAAAGTTGACATTAGGTCAATAAGGGAACAGGAATTTTGTATTTTGGATTTATCCAAGGGTGGGAAGGTGATAGGAACCGAGGATGGAATAAGGGCTTTTAAGACCATACACGAAGGAGCGATTTATCTCTATCAAGGGGAAAGCTATTTAGTTTATGAATTCGACCTAAAGGGGAGAAAAGCCTATGTCGTCCCTACGCAAGCTGATTACTACACCGAGGCAATTTCCATGACGGAGATAAGCGTTCTTGATGTATTGGATGTATCTCCCCTCAAGCAAAATCCCTTGGTTACGAAGGGATTTGCCAATGTGGAGGTAGCGGAAACTGTGACGGGTTATAGAATGAAGAGGCTTTATACGGATGAGGTTATAAGGATTGTGCCCTTGGATTTGCCAACTGTGAGATTTCAAACGCAGGCAATGTTCATCCTCATTCCTTCCCAGATTGAGGAGCAGATAAAGAGAAATTACGATTTGGCTGGTTCTCTTCATGCTTTAGAGCATGCGAGCATTGGTGTGCTTCCCCTCTTCGCTATGTGCGATAGGATGGATATAGGTGGAGTTTCCACTCCCTTTCATCCCGATACCGCTCATCCCTCCGTCTTCATCTACGATGCCTATCCGGGAGGCGTGGGGATAGCCAAGAGGGGTTATGAAAGGGCGGAAGAGCTTTTGGATTTCACCCTAAAGCTGATAAAAGAATGTCCCTGCGAGGAGGGATGTCCCGCTTGTGTGCTATCTCCAAAATGTGGCAACAACAATCAGCCAATGGATAAGAGGGGAGCTATTGCCCTTCTTAGTTCCCTCTTCACTCAACGGTGACGCTCTTCGCGAGATTTCTTGGTTGGTCTATTTCCCTCCCCAGCTTGCGTGAGATGTAATAAGCGAGCATTTGGAGGGGAATCACAGCAAGAGGGGAGGTGAAATAGTCTATAGTATTGGGAATTGTGAAGGTGATTGAGAGCTCATCAGCGAGGGGGTCGCCTTCCCTGAGCACTCCAATCACTCTCGCCCCTCTCGCCCAGACCTCCTCAATATTGGAAATCGTTTTATCCCGCAGGGCTTCCTGAGTTACAACAGCTACAACCGGAACGCCATCGTATATGAGAGCGAGAGGTCCATGTTTGAGCTCACCCGCAGCGAATGCCTCTGCCCTCAAATAGGATATCTCCTTGAGCTTCAAAGCTCCTTCCAAAGCCACTCCGTAATCCATTCCTCTGCCGATAAAGAAGAAGTCCCTTTCCTTGTATAGGTCTTCCGCCGCCATTTCTACTTCCTCTCTTTTCGCAAGCACTTCAGCAACTTTTTGGGGAAGAGTGAGGAGTTCCTTCCCGAAGGGGCGAATGTCCATGCCACGCAAAACCTTAGCGAGATAGAGTCCCAAAAGGTAGAAAACGGTCACCTGCGCTGTGTAAGCTTTGGTTGAGGCAACGCATATCTCGGGACCCGCCCTCGTATAAAGGGTTACATCCGATTCCCTTGCAATGGAGCTTCCCACCGCGTTGACAATCCCTACGGTTGGAACGCCTTTCTTCTTCATATCTCGCAAGGCGGCGAGGGTATCAGCGGTCTCGCCGGATTGACTGACCAAAATCAGCCAATCCCCCTCCATCACGGGAACAGCCCTATACCTGAACTCTGAGGCTATATCTATCTCCACAGGGATACCCAGGAGGCTTTCTATGAAATATTTTCCCGCCATTCCCGCATAATAGGCGGTTCCGCAAGCAACGATGAAAATCCTGCGAAGGTTGGGAAGCTTATCGGCTAAGGGTGCAAGCTCCTTGGATAGGTCAACATCACCATCCTCACGCAATCTCTCCCTCAATGTATCCCTTATGGATTGGTCTTGCTCAAGGATTTCCTTAATCATAAAGTGCTCAAATCCACCCCTCTCCGCTGCCTGCTGGTCCCAGGGCACCTCCATTATCTTTCTCTCAATCTGTCTTTCTCCTTGGAAGATGGAGTAGTCAGTGGAGGAAATGAACCCAGTATCCCCATCCTCCAAGACGATGACCTTCTTCGTGTAGGGCAAGACCGCTGGGATATCGGAGGCGAGGAAGTTTTCCCCTTCACCTAAGCCGATTATCAAGGGGCTGTCCTTGCGAGCAAAGAAAACCTTATCAATCCCTTTAAAGATAGCCGCAACGGCGTAAGAACCTTGAAGACGAGAAACAGCTTTTTGTAAAGCCTTTAGGGGGTCTCCAGAGAAGTTTTCCTCTAAGAGGTGGGGAATTACCTCGGTATCTGTCTCGGAACGGAAGTTATGCCCTCTGCTCTTCAGTTCTTCCCTCAATTCGCTGTAATTCTCTATAATCCCGTTGTGGACAACGGCTATATTCGCATTACAGTCAAGATGGGGGTGGGCATTGAAATCGCTTGGGCGTCCGTGGGTAGCCCAGCGGGTATGCCCGATGCCTATACCGCTTTTTATCTCCTCATTCTTTAGCCTTTCTTCCAGGTCCTTAATCTTTCCCTTCTGCTTGGCAAGGAAAATCCCATCCTCTGTAAGGAGGGCGACGCCAGCTGAGTCATAGCCCCGGTATTCAAGCCTCTTCAAAGTGTCAAAGAGAACGGGAAGAGCTTTTCTTGGACCAACATAAGCGACTATTCCGCAACTCATCTGACAAATATTCACTCCTTTCTATTTTTCTTCCTTTAAAATTTTACATTTTGTGCTTCGGAAGGGCAAATAAGATGTGGAATTAATTTTCTATTGCTTTTTCGGCGTCTATCTGAATAGAGAAAGAATTTTTTGGTTATGGGCGAGGGGATTGCCACGCCCGCCTTAGGCAGGGTCAGAATGACAAAGAAATTTTAAAGCTCAAGGGTTTTATAGTGGGAATAGCGTTCTTCAAGTATTTTCTTCAACTCTTCGTCTGGCTCAAGGTATTTCCCTCTTTGCTTAGGCAACTCTTCAAAGAAGCCAGAAGCCCTCCCCGCCAGAAGAGCCGCTCCATAAGCGGTTGTCTCTCTAATATCCGGGAAATAAACTTCTTTCCCCAAAACATTTGTAAGGATTTTCCTCCAGATTTCCTCCTTTGCTCCTCCTCCAAAAGCTATGAAAGCATTCAGTTCCCCCCTTAGCTCCTCCATAACCTCAACATTTCTCCTTATCTCAAAACATACACCCTCTAAAATAGAGAAAAGCATCTCCTCAGCTGTTGTTGATAGAGATAGATTTCGGAAGCTCCCTCTTGCTTCCTTCCTCCATATAGGCGAGGAAGCACCGGAAAGATGGGGGAGGAAGAAGGGAGCTTGATGAATTCTCTCAATTGGGGGAAGCCTTTTAATTTTCCCTCCTATAGCTTTTCTTCCCCAATCATATGAAGCGCCGGCAGTGGAGACAACTCCCTCCAAGACCCATAACCCAGGAGAGAAATATGGGAAAAGAGGAATCCTCATATCGTCGTCAAGAAGAGGGTAGTAGGCGAGAGTCGTGATAGCGGAGGCTGTGCCGAGGGAGAGGGTGGCAATCCCATCCCTTAAACCAGAAGAAAAAGCGGCGCATTTTTGGTCCTGCCCCGCAATAACAACTGGTGTCCCTTTCTTCACACCCGTTTCTTCGTTTTGAACAATACCCACTGTATTTCCTGCCCAGACCAAAGGGGGAAGTTTTGAGGGAGAGATGGAAAATTTTTCCATAATCCCTGAAGCCCAGTTATTTCTCGCTACATCGTAGAGAAGCGTTCCTCCCGCAAGCGTGTGGTCTGTTGAGGTTTCACCTGTGAGTTTCTTGATGACGAAGTCTGCCACCAAAAGAAACTTATCCGCTTTTTCGTAAATCTCTCTGTTATGCCTCCTCAACCAGAGGAGCTTAGGGAGGACATAATAAGCTTCCACCCTTTTGCCGGTTAGGGAGAAAATCTCTTTTTCGCTGAAGAAGCTTAAAATCTCTTCCAATTCCTCCGCCGCCCTCGTATCAAGCCAAGAAATGGCGTTTGCCAGAGGATTCCCTTTTTTGTCGACGGGTATAAAGGTTATACCCTGAGAGGTTATACCCACGCTTCTTATCTCAACATCCGCCCCTTTTATTATCTTACCGATCGTTTTCTTAACACCTTCCCATAGCTCAGATGGGGATTGCTCTATTCCGAATTCGTTGAAAATGAGGGAGTAATAAGCTTGGGACTGGGCTATTATCCTTCCTTTTTCATCTACCAATATTCCCTTGCAACTGCTTGTTCCCACATCTATGCCGAGGAAACTAATCCCTCGCATAAAATTCCTCTATGAATTTGCAGAGCTTTTCTACTATCTCCTCATAAATTAATTTTCCCGTTTCCTCGCTTGCGCAAGTTGGGTCGCCGTATATGCCTGTTTTGCTCTTCTGTATCCCCCAAGTTGACCAAAAAACTCCCTTGCCCGAAACGAAGTTATCGCCTGGGACGAATTCGGAATGGTAACGCATTACATCCTCGTTTGTGAATTCGTCTTTATTCACTGGTTGTTTGAAGTAAAGCATCAAGGATGTTTCCCATTCCCCTCCGTGAATGCTTCCGCCGATTTTTGATTTCCTTATTTTGCTGTAAAGGGAAGCGCTGAGACCCGCCGGGCTAATGCTTGCGGGATAGACGCCATATTCGTCTCCAATTTGTCGCAAAGCTACCTCTATTATACCCCTATGATGACCATGCCCATCCAAGATTATTACTTTCTTGAAGCCCATTTCTATGAGAGAGGCAAGGATGTCGTGGATAAGCTGAATTAAGACGAGGGGATTTACCCTAATCGTTCCTGGCCAGCGAGTCATCTCCTTAGCGGAGTAGCCTGTCCACAATGTTGGGAGGACGAGGATGGGTATCTTCTCCTTCAATCTTTCCGCTGCTCCCTCTGCTATCTTGCTCACAATCACGCTATCCGTGGAAACTGGAAGATGTCGCCCATGCTCCTCAATTGTCCCGATAGGCAAGATTAGGAGGGTGTTCTTTTCAATTGCTTCCGCCAATTCCGGCCAACTCTTATCGGCGAAATAGATTGATTCCATTCACAGTTCACCTATCCTTTCATCCTCAAAGATGCTGTCCTTGGGAACGCAGGGCTTTGAAACCTCAAGAATGAGAGCAGGACCCTCAATGGCTTGAAAGGAATGAAGAGTGCCCTGCTTCATAGGGAACACATCTCCCTCCGCCATTATGAATTCTTCCCCATTAGCTTTCATCTTCACCTTCCCTTTCACAATGAAGAAGGTTTCGTGTTTGAATTTATGGAAATGGGTAGGGCATGTTTGATTTTCAAATAGGAAGAGGAACTTTCCGCAGTATCCTTCCTTCTCTTCGTTCGCAACCCAGAACTCAACTAATCCTTGATTGTAGAAATCTGCCAATCCGAAATCCAAGACAAGGCAAACCGTTTTCGGCATCTTCAATCCCCATTTGGAGATGATTCCCTCCGCTTCCCTTAGAATCTTCCCCTTTTCTTCTTTTAATTCCTTTTCCTCAGTCCAATCTGCTTTCATTTCCAAACCTCCTTTTCTATCGCTTCCGAACGATGACTTCCTTAACGCAGATATCTCCGGGGGAGGCGACTACACTTATGCAGAAGTTCCAACCCCAGCAATTTGCGAAGTTCGCATCGTTTATATGAAATGTGTATTGGTGCCAGCCTGGCTCGGAGGGAATCGTCCACCAATCATTGATATGGCGGTAGCCCTCCTTTGATTCATAAATCAAATTACAACCCGTTCCCTCAGGTTGAGCGGCATCCAGTCTGCAGGCAACGACGGTTATCTCCAATTCCTTGTCTCCAATTGAAGCGAAGCTATCATCTACATCGAATTCCAAATAATAAATCTTCTTCCCTCTATCAGTTCGCCGGGCATAGCTTCCCTCTATTTGGACAATATTCTCTTTATCTTGCCAATCTATGAGGTATAAACCGTTCTCATTATCTTTCCCATTCTCTTCCATTTTCCAATAAATCTCCTTCGCCTTACTGAAATCCCTATTCCAGGGGAAAGGTTTTCCTTTATTTTGCCTTGCCCTATTGACCCAATCGCTTGGTAAATTCAAAATGAAGATAGGGCTTTTGGGAAGGGAGAGCTTGCCATTGAAGGAGACGGGCTTACCGGTTAAATCAAGAACACGAACCCCTTTTGGCAAGGAAATCTCAATTCCCTCCTCCATTGCCCAGCTTATCATAACTGCCTCCTTCTCTCCTTTAAAGACGAAGGAACGGCTTAGAGGAGAGAGGGGGAACCAGCCGAGATATTTTGGATTGGGACCAAGGAGGCGAGTTAAAGTTTGAAGGGCGTAGAATGATGGGCGTTTCTCCCAATCTTCCCCTATTATCCCGAAGCTCCCGCCTTCACCATAGGAAGGACCCCTTCCCTCAAACCAGAATACCCTTTCTATTCCCTGAACCAGGCACAGGGTATATGCCTTTATTAGCGCTTCTGCTTGCCTTGATTCATGGGCTGGTTCATTTTTCGCTGGCTGTCCTATTTCACTTACCCAAAGGGGAATATCCTCCCTTTGCCCCGTTTTTCTCAATAATTTGCGGAAGTTGTCCATCATTGAGATAAAGGCTTCCTCTCTACCCTTCATCACCCTATCAAGCAGGGCGTAGGGATGGACGCAAACGAAATCAAAATGCCCTCCCGCTCCTAACTCAATGACCTTCTCAAGAGATGTTAAATCAAATTCATTCCAATTCATACCGACTTTGCATTCAGGGTCTATTTCTTTAGCGACATCATAAGCGTTTTTCACTAACTCCGCGTAATCTTTTAGCGTGCCGTTTTCGCTAAATGAGGCGAACTCGTTGTAAACTTCCCAGTATTTTATCTGTCCCTTATATCTTTTCACAACTTCCCTCACATAATCTCTCCAATATTTGATGTCTTTAATTGGAAAGGCGCGAGTTGAGGGAGGTTTCGCGGAAACCCAGGGGGCGAGGTAGAGGAAAATGCCCAGGATTTGGAGGTTGTTTTCCTTAGCCGATTTTAAGATTGAATCCGCTAAAGAGAAATCCCATTCACCCTCTTTTGGCTGGATTTGTGCCCATTCGGGGAAGATGCGAACCCAAGTTATGCCTGCCTCCTTTAGCAAGGGGAAGAGCTTATGATAATATCCAAGCGTCTCGGCACCGGTAGCAATAGCGAAGAACCCTTCTTCTTTGGCAAATAGAGAAGAGGATAGAGAGAGAATTAGTAGCCAGGCAATAGAGGTGCACTTCATAAATATTATTTTAACAAAAGATGACCTGGTACAAAAGTGGATGAATGATTCTTAGAGACGAGGATTCATTGTTTAAAGCAGAGATTAACCCCAAAAAACCACAGCCTTCCCCGAATGGGGGAAGGTTTTGCTAAGATAGTATTAGGGCGGCGAATGCTGGTTAGCTTGTGAAAACGATAGGAGGCGTTAAGTTTTGCGAACCGAAAAGAGGAAGTGGGAGAATCGCACCGGGGGCAGCTTTAGGCATCGGCATAACTCCGGGTGGTGGGGTTTTAACTCGTTTTGCGGTGGCCTTATAGAAGGCGAATATGATAATAGCGAGAACGACGATTATTATGATTATAACAACGGCAGGGGATACCTCTTTCTTCAACTTGTTAGCCTCCTTTCCTTAATCGGTAGGGCTCCAGACATTGCCCCAGAATTCCAGTTTATACCAGTAGTTTCCTTCCTGACATACCTGGTCCCTCTTTACATATTTAACATGTCCATCCAAGAAGAGGACATTGAAACCATCTTGATGGCGGGAATCTGTGAGGTCCCAGGTAGGGTCCATGGCTGCGGAATATTGGTTCCAGAAGGTGAAATAACCCCAGGCATAAGCTCTTCCCGTGGGCTTATCCCAATAGATTGTATCAATGAACCAGCAGCGCTCAGAGGGGCGGTTTTGCGCACCATACCTTCGCCAGGGCCAGGAGCTACCCGTAAAATATTCCGCTGTGCCCCAACCGTTGAGCCCGTAGTGTGGAACTATTGCCTTCACACAATCAGGCCAGCCTGTGGTGTCAGGAATGCCTAGGGTAGGGCACCAATAGATTCCCCAATTCTTTATATACGGCTGAAGTGTGGCTGCCCAGGAACCCATCCCATTATTTGGTTGGCACTGATGGAGAGCGTACTCATCCCAGTCTTGTAGATACATCAGCGCTGCTTGCCCTATATTCTTGAGATTGGATAGACAATTAGCTTGTCTCGCCTTTTCCCTTGCCTGGCTGAAAACAGGGAAGAGAATGGCCGCCAGAATGGCGATAATCGCAATCACAACAAGCAGTTCTATCAATGTAAAGCCTCGTCTCTCCATATAATTAAAAATTTGCACCTCCCTTGTTTTTAGATTTAGCTCCCTAACTTTGTTTCCTTTCTTCAAGGCGAGGAAGATACAGGGAGCGAAAGGCTCTTCCTCCTTTTAGCGAGCTCTCAAATAACCATCACCTCCTTAGGCTTCCATATGGTTCATTGACTTGCTGTGGACATTATTTCGTCGGGAATGTCAAAGTTTGCGTAGACCCTTTGTACATCCTCTTGCTCTTCCAATAGCTCCATTAAGCGAAGCACAGCCATTGCTTCCTTGCCTTCTACTCTCACCGTTGTCTTGGGGAGCATCGTGAGGTCTGCGGAGGCAATCTTTATTCCCTCTTTCTCAAAGGCTTCTTTTACCTCCTCCAAGTCTTCCGGAGCGGTTACGATTTCATAATTATCTGGGTCGTCTGTTTTCACATCCTCAGCTCCTGCTTCAATGGCGATGCTTAGCACCGTATCCTCATCCACCTCTCCCTTTGGTATGAGCAAAACGCCTTTCCTTTCAAAAAGCCAAGAGCAGCTTCCTGCCTCGGCAAGGGTCCCTCCATTTCGGGAAAGGATTGCCCTTATCTCCTGAGCTGCTCTATTCCTATTATCGGTGAGGACCTCAATCATCAAGGCAACGCCCGCTGGTCCATAGCCTTCGTAAGTCACTTCCTCATAGCGCATCTCATCTGTGGTTCCAGATGCCCTCTTTAAAAGGCGCTCTATGTTTTCGCTGGGCATTCCTGCTTCCTTCGCCTTGGATATGGCGAGGCGGAGGCGAGGGTTCGCCTCAGGGTCAATTCCACCCAGCCTTGCCGCCACCATAATCTCGCGGGAGAGTTTGGAGAATAGCCTCCCCCGCAATTGGTCCATCTTCATTTTCTTGATTCTTATATTGTGCCACTTAGAGTGTCCAGACATAGTTCACACCTCTTTTATCTCAGTACCTCCACTTTGATTTTTTCTTGAACGGGCTTTTTAACGCCCGCAAGGTCGCTCACTGTTACGGTGACATTAAAAGTGCCTGTTTTGGTGAAGCTGTGGAGGACGGTTCTGCCTATTGCTTCTTCTTGAATTCCATTGGAGTCATCAAAATCCCAAGTATAGCGAAGGCTGGAAACTCCCGCTCTGGCAAAAGCGGAGAACTGAACATAAGTATTGACCCTCGCCGCAATGCTTTTTGAGGGGACGACGACCGTGATAGGGGTGTCGTCAACGATTACGCTGATCTGCCCAATGTATATTGTTTGAGGAGAGTTTGTGAAGATGAGCATCCTTTTGACTCTTCCGTTGCCGTTTCCCTTAAAGGTGTTGAAAGGGATGGCAACGGAATAGAATCTCTCTCCCATAACTATCTGCATTTCAAAGGGGAAATCCTCCGATACCAAAAGACCATCCTCGCAGATTAGGACTATGCGGAAGCTCTTCAGTTGATATACCGAAGGATATGTTCCACCTGGGAACTGCATACCGCCGGGCATTCCTGGTGCGCCGCCGGGCATCCCCGGTGCACCGCCGGGCATTCCCGGTGCACCGCCGGGCATTCCTCCGAGACCGCCAGGAGGGGCAACGAACATTCCTCCTGGTCCAAACGCTCCTCCACCGGGCATAAAGCCACCAGCGCCTGGGAATGGGGTAGCTGCAGGCGATGTGGTTGGGAAGATACGGAAGCGCAGGAAGGCGAAGGGATTTTTGAGATACGAGCTAAGGTCCAAGGGAGTGGAGAAATCAAGTCTTCCTCCCTCATAATAGTTGTAGGATATGAGCTTTAGGGAAAAGGTGCCTTGATATATTATGTCCTTGGATTCAGCCAAAGTCCCACTGCCCCAACCGCCAGCCTGTATCTTGAGCTCGCTAAGTGGTTGCCCATTGAAAATTAGCAGCTCCTGGGGAAGAGCAATTCCCAGAGCTAAAAAGACCGAAATCACAAAGCAGATAATTCTATTTTTCGGCATATTAAACCCCTCCAGATTCGGTTTTTAAAATTATATAACATTTCGCAAAAATTTGCAAATAATTTATACCACCTGTATTAGATTGTATTCCAATTCACCTACGCCGATTTTAGCTGCTGCTTCAAGATGAATCCGCCAGAAATCCTCCCTATAAACATCGTTGGGGAGGAGCTTCTTATAAAGCGCTCCAGCCTTATCAACTCCGGGAGAGAGGTCTTCAAGGAGGCTGGCTAAGCCTACGGGATAGCCCGGGGATTGAATCGCGAGGTCAATCGCTGCTTTATCAATCGCAACTGGGTCCTTGGAGGCGAGAAAGCCCACATCGCAGATTATGGGAACTGTAGCGGTAGGAGAGCAATCGCACTCGTATGTAACATTTGTCACATCGTTTATGAAGCCCACTTTCCCTTCCTTGAATGTGGAAAGTATTCCCTTTACCGCATCGGCGAGCTTTATTTGTTGAAGCTCTGTCGCCGGAGAGCAGAGCTTTCCATGATAAAGCATAGCTAATTCCTCTGGATGAGGATGGATTACCTCCATCCTCAAGGCGTTGGTAGGGCAGAAAAATGTGCAATCGCCACAACCTATGCACTTTTCCCTATTTATCCTTATCTCGTTTTCCTCATAGGAAATTGCCTTGCTGGCGCAAACCCTAACACAGCGAAGGCAGAAGATGCATTTTTCCTTATCCCAAGCAACTTTCGTCTCCGCTCCAGCGTGAATCAATGCTTTCCCGCGCCTCGCCGAGCACCCCATTCCTATGTTCTTTAGGGTGGCAGCATATCCGCTCATAGGATGTCCCGTAAGATGGCTGATGACTATCATAGCGTCTGCCTGATAAATCTCGCCCGCTACATCCACTTCTTTGAGAATCAGTCCGTCAACTGGAACGACTTCCCTATGCACTCCCTTTATGCCATCGGCGAATATCAAAGGAGCTCCGAGGAGCTGACTATAACCCTTCTTTGCTATATTCATAAGTCCGCTTGGAGCCCCAGCTCCCCAGGACATTGAGAAATGCCAGGCATAAGTCTCCGTTATAAAGGGGATTCCCCCTCGCTTCTTTACCTCTTCCACAACCGTGCTGACGATGATTGGATGGATGCCATATTGGCGGGTGAGACCGCCGAAGGGAATCTTGATTGCCACCATATCCCCTTCGCTTATGCAGGAGCCAAGGTCAGCTGCCTCAAACAGCTTTTGAATCCTTTGGGGATTGCTCATAGTGGGAAAGCCGTGCTGGTTATACTGCTTTCTCACATCGGCAAAATAAACATTTGCAGACATTATCTTTACCTCCTTTCAAATCAATCTGGAAAAATCTTTCCTGGATTTAAAAGCCCCTTTGGGTCCAGGGCTTTCTTGATTGCCTTCATAGCTTCTATAGTTGCTTTGTTGAACTCCTTGGGGAGGAAAGGAGCCTTCGCTAAGCCGATCCCGTGCTCGCCTGAAAGGGTTCCCCCCAATTCAACAGCGGAGCTGAATAACTCATCTATCGCCATTTTCACCCTCTCCCTTTCCTCTAAGTCCCTCCAATCTGTGAGGAAGGTAGGATGGAGATTTCCATCCCCGGCGTGTCCGAATGTTCCTATTTTGAGATTGTATTTTTTAGCTATCCTCTCAATTTCCTTGACCATTGCGGAGAGTTGAGAGCGGGGGACGGTTACATCTTCAAGTAATGTTGTTGGGCTTATCCTCGCCAAGGCTGCGAGAGCGGAACGCCTTCCTTCCCAAATCGCATCCCTTTCTTTCTGTTCCCTTGCCCTCTTCACATCGCTGACCTTCATTTTGCCTAAAAGTGCCTCAACCTTACCCATTTCCCTCTCAACGCTCTCCCTGTAGCCGTCAACCTCCAAGAGGACTATCGCTCCAGCATCCCTTGGCAAGCCGAGATGTTTGTAGTCCTCAATCGCATTAATTGTGAAATTGTCCATAATTTCCAAGGAAGAAGGGATGATGCCCTCGGCGATTATTAAGGAGACGGCGCTAGCCGCCTCATCAAGTGTTGGAAAGATGATAAGCATAGCGGACCAGGACTCGGGGAGAGGGAGGAGTTTAAGGGTAGCCTCATAGATTATGCCCAGCGTTCCCTCAGAGCCACAAAACAAACTTACGAGGTCATAGCCGGAGACGGATTTTATCGTTTTCGCTCCCAAATTTAGAAATTCACCCTGGGGCGATACCGCCTTCATGGATAGAACATAATCTTTAGTAACCCCATATTTAAAACCTCTCAAGCCACCCGCGTTTTCCGCTATATTTCCGCCAAGGGTTGAAGCTTTGGCACTCGCGGGGTCGGGAGGATAGAGTAGCCCTCTTTTCTCTACCTCGTTTTGAAAATTTAAAGTTATGACGCCGGGCTGGGCAATTGCATAGAGGTTTTGCTCGTCTATTTGGATTATCCTGTCCATCTTCTCAAAACTCAAGACGAGGGCATCGTTAAGGGGAACGGAACCGCCGCTCAATCCTGTTCCTGCGCCGCGAGGGACGACGAAGAATTCCTCCTCATAGGCAAGCTTCATAATCTGGGAGATTTCCTCTTCGTTTTGGGGGAAGGCAATGGCGGCAGGGATGGATTCCTCAACTTGGGAATCATAGGAATATGCCAACCGTTCCTCCCACTCCTTGAGAAGTCTCTCTTTTCCTAAAATTTCCTCTAACTTATTCAAGATTCTGGGGGCAAGCATCTCTATATTATAATTATCCCTCTCACCCCCAGCGTCAAGTAAAAATAAATATTCCATCAAATAGAGCTGTCAAAAATTTGGAGGTCTCATAACCATAGAGATTGCCACGGCTTCCCGTAAGGGAAGCCTCGCAATGAGAGAGGAGGGAGCATTGTTAACCCATCCTTTAGTGATTCGTATCTATGGGTGATGACGACTGGATTTGCTCAACTTGGGAAGCATAAGTGAGGCAATCCTTTTAACTGCAAATATTTGGTGTGAAATTTGCAGAAGCTTTAATCCACTTCTCGCTCAATCTTTTATTTCAAGAGAAAGCCCCGCGTCTATGTATTGACCTCCAACCGTTTGATGGCAATGTATCGCCAAGACATTTTCTCCTCCTAAATTCAATGCTTTTAGAGCTTCCTTGGGAATCTCCTCTTCTTCGTAATCGGTTGTGAAGCCCGGCAATTTAACTGCCAAAACCCCGTTGATATAAACTTCCGCATCTTCATCGTGATGAATAATCAAAATCAAATTTTCCAATTCCTTCTCCGAAAGCTTTGGGAGATGAAACTTCCTTCGTAGCCATATGTCCGAGGTCCGCCATTCTGTTCCGACGATTGAACCGGGAGTCCCTGGGGCTCCAAATCCTCCCACTCCCTCTTCCCAGGAGGAATCATCAAACTCCGGCTTCATCCAATCCTCTGGAGGGTCGTTCAGAGTGTAGCGCCAGAGGACCTTTTCATCTTTAGCAGAGGGAAGAAGAACTTTATAGCGAGGGAGGCGGAATTTCCCTTTGCCTACCGCTTCAGAAATCTCGGCGAGAGGCATTTTGAGAACGCGCCTGTCATAGGTGAGGATTCCGTTAAGCTCCGTTTCTACATCGGTCAGCTGGGTGTAAATCGCCCCTGATAGACCTTTTTTCTCGCACAGCTCCCATGCTCCTTGCCATACTTTAAGATAAGCCTTGGTTAGAGCCTTCTGGGAGGAAAAGGAACGATATCCCCAACCGGTTTTAATCCAAGTATGCCCTTCAACTACGAAGCCCAAGCCACCAAATTCCCCCAAAACAGCAGCCCTTTTCTCCTCAAATTCAGGACAGGCAGGTCCGGGATAGCTGTGAATATCTATAATATCTCCGATTCCGGAATACACGAACCATCCGCTCGCACCACTGATTAATCTTGTGTTATCAATTTCCCTCACCATTTCCACTAAGCGGGCGGTATCATACTGCCCCCATCCTTCGTTGAAGACAATCCACATAATAATGGAAGGGTGATTGAAGAGTTGCTTAACCATTGCCCTCAATTCCCCTTCAAACTGTTGCGCCTCCTCAAGGGAAATTGGTCTTCCATCCTTTTCACCATTTGCCTCCACGCCAACACCGCCAGCTGGCATATCCTGCCAAACCAAAAGCCCGAGCTTATCGCACCAATAATACCAGCGGTCGGGCTCTCTCTTCACATGTTTCCTCACGCAGTTGAAGCCAAGCTTTTTCATCATCACAACATCAAAACGGAGAGCCTCATCAGTGGGAGCGGTGTAGATTCCATCCGGCCAAAAACCTTGGTCCAGAGGTCCTCTCTGGAAGATGAATTTTCCATTTATTAGGATGCGAGTGATACCCTTTTCGTCCTTCCCTATCTCTACTTTTCTCATCCCGAAATAACTCTCCACTTCGTCTATCTTCTTTCCCCCAGAGAGAAGCTCTATCTTGAGGGAGTAGAGGAAGGGATTATCCGGACTCCAAAGCTTGGGATTGGGAAGAGGGATTGTTATTTCTTGCCCAGCTTTCCCATTTTCCTTTCCCACAACCTTTCTTCCTTCTTGCACAAAAATCTGAACGATAGCATCGGCTGTATTTCCCGCTGTAAACACAGTTATATGCACTGACTTTTTATCAACATCTGGGATTATCCTTAGGTTCTCAATATAGGTTTCGGGAACGATTTCCAGCCAAACAGTCTGCCAGATTCCCGATGTAGGGGTATACATTATCCCTCCTGGCTCCCTGACCGCTCGCCTTAATTGCTTTCCTTTCGCCTGGCGACCATCCTCTGTGGGGTCCCAAACCCTTACTATTAATTCGTTTTCCCCATCCCTCTTAACATAATCCGTTATATCATAGGTGAAGGAGTCATATCCGCCTCTATGAGTTCCTATCTCTTTTCCGTTGAGATAAACTTTAGATTCCCAATCAACAGCGCCGAAATGTAGCAGCAATTTTTTCCCTTGAGGAAGAGAAGGGGTCTTGAAAGTTCTTCTATACCAAAGATATTGATTTGATTCTATCGTCTTCTTCACTCCAGAGAGGGCGGATTCCACAGGGAAGGGGACGAGTATTTTCCCATCAAATTCGCTGGGTGTAGCATCGCTTCTCTCCCTTATAGCGTAGTCCCAAAGACCATTGAGGTTAATCCATCCCTTGCGAACGAGCTGGGGGCGAGGATATTCCGGATGGGGTGCGTTTGGGTTCACCTCTTCTGTCCAGGGGGTGGAGAGAGTTAGCTCGGCAGGATGCCATTGGGATGTCTTGTCCATAGGCAACGCTCCTTCCATAAGTGATAAAATCAAAATAGAGATTATCAAAGAGAAAATTTTTCTGTAATGCATAGAGATTGCTCATAAAAAATTATATGATTTATATTGTTTTAGGGAATAGAAATTTTTAAATAATTTAGATAAAGAAAAGAGTATAATAAGAGGGTGGAATTTTCAAATCATTGATAGAAGAGGATATTTGGAGTCTCTCATTACCACGCCCGCCTTCCCTGAGCTTGCATCTATGGGTATAGGTTTTAGCGACAATTCCTTCCGTAGTGGGGTAAGAACCCCCACTGTCATTGCCAGCCTTCTGCGAAGCGGAAGGCGTGACAATATCTTTTTTCTATGTCCCCGACTGTCACTGAGAGGAGCAAAGCGACGAGGCGTCCCAAAAGAGTGCCACAGCTTCCCTTTGGGAAGCCTAGCAATAACAATAAATAGATTCTCACTGCAAGACTGAATATTTTAGCGTTAGCGCGTAGAAAGTCTTTAAAAAACTTAAAAGTTCTTTTTAAATTTCTTTTACAAGGGAGTCGCTTCGCTCCTCGCCAAGAACATATATACTCTTCCCAAGTTATTAAACAAAACTCCATTTCGTTTTATAATTCTATCGTCAAATTCACTTTTGGGAGGAGGCATTAGAATGAGCTTAAAGATAGCGGTTATAGGAGCAGGAGCCCATTCTACCAGGGTTCATTTTCCCTCCTTAAGCCAAATTGAAGATGTCAAAATTTGCGCTGTGTGTGACTTGGTCTATGAGAGGGCAAAAAACACTGCGGAGAAATACGAAATAGAGAAGGTATACACAGATTATAGGAGGATGATTGAGGAGACAGCCCCAGATGCGGTATATATAATAGTTCCACCTCACCATCTATTTGATATTGCCATCTTCTGCCTATCCCAACAATTGAACATCTTCGTTGAGAAGCCGCCGGGGATAACTCTTTATCAGACGAGGAGCCTCGCCCAAATGGCGGAGAAAATGGGAGTTCTGACTATGGTTGGCTTTCAAAGGAGATTTGCCCCAGTGATGGTGGAGGCGAAAAGGAGGATAGAAGAAAGGGGAGGGATGGTTCACTGCCAGGCTAACTTTTTCAAGAATTACCTCGGTCAACCTCCTTATTATGAAGGAGCGGTGGATATCTTGACGAGCGATGCAATCCATTCTGTTGATATATTGAGGTGGATGGGAGGGGAACCAAAGAAAGTGAGGAGCATAATAAAGAACAACTTCTCTAATTACGAGAATATGTTTCTCGCCTTGGTTGAGTTTGATTCCGGAGCGACAGGGATATTGTCGGCTAACTGGACGAGCGGGAAGAGGATTTACTCCGTGGAGATGCATGGCAAGGGGATAGTAGCCTTTGTCGACCCGGAGAAGGAGGCGATATTTTATAAAGATAACTCGGAAACTCCTGAGATTTTGAGGACGGAGGAAGCGGCGGGAAGCGATGAGTTCATTAAATTCGCTGGCTTTTATTTTGAGAATAAGCATTTCATAGAATGTCTGAGGGAAAAGAAACAGCCTGTGACGAACCTCTTGGACGCCCTAAAAACGATGGAGTTCATAAATTCGCTTTATATTTATCAAATGTGAGATTTAGAGCGAAGTTGATTTTCCTAAAGGGTTCAAAACATTTAAAATATATGAAGGTGAAAATATGGACAAAAATCCTCGCCATATAGCAATAATTATGGATGGAAACGGGCGCTGGGCGCAGAGGCGCGGGCTTCCTCGCCTGGAGGGACATTTAGCCGGTGTGGGAGCGGTGCGACGAATAGTTGAAGCCTGCAGGGACCTCGGCATCCCTTATCTTACCCTCTATACATTCTCAACAGAGAATTGGCGCAGACCGAAGGAGGAGGTAGAGGGATTAATGATGCTCCTCCGGGAACAGCTCCGGTCCCAGACCCCCGAGTTGAAAGAGAAGGGGGTAAGGGTGATAGTTATAGGTAAGAGGGATGAACTTCCCTTGGACCTGCAGGCAGAGATAAAGCGGTCGGAGGAGGAAACAGCACAAAATAAGGACCTTCATCTTATATTGGCGATAAATTATGGAGGGAGGGCGGAGATTGTCCAAGCTTGTAAGAGGATTATTGAGAAAGTTAAAAGTGGTGAGATTGAGGATATTGATGAGGCATCATTTTCCTCCTACCTTTATACAAGGGATATTCCCGACCCCGACCTCTTGATTAGAACAGCTGGGGAGCAGAGGATTTCAAATTTCCTCCTCTGGCAAATCGCTTATACCGAGTTTTACATAACCGATACATTGTGGCCTGATTTCACAAAGGAGGACCTAATCAAAGCGATAGAGGATTATAAGAGAAGGAAAAGGAAGTTCGGTGGATTGGCTGATGAAGAGAGTAGCAATATTAGGTAGCACTGGCTCAATTGGTCAGCAGGCTCTCCAAGTTATTGAAAGGCATAGTGATAAACTATCCCTCTTCGCCATCTCGGCGGGAAAGAACTACGCCTCTCTTCGCGAGCAAGCCCTTCGCTTTAACCCCCAAATTATCCATATGAGCTACCCAGAATACCTTCCCCTTCTGAGGAAGGAATTTCCGGAAAAGGAAATTCTGACGGGAAATGAAGGGCTCTCCTATATAGCTGGGCATCCGGAAGTTGATATATTGCTCGTTGCCATCCCCTCTCCCATAGCGATTGAGCCAACGATTATCGCTTTGAGGACTGGTAAGAGGGTGGCTCTCGCTGCAAAGGAGGTGCTCGTCTGTGGTGGCGAGCTGGTGATGAGAGAGGTGGGAGAGCTCATCCCCGTTGATAGCGAGCATTCGGCAGTCTATCAGCTTCTCAGGGGGGAGGAAAACTCCATTAAAAGGATAATCCTTACCGCCTCAGGCGGTCCTTTCCTGAATACCCCTCTGGAAAGGTTTCCCGAGATAACGCCGGAGGAAGCTCTAAAACACCCAACTTGGCATATGGGGAAAAAGATAACGATAGACTCCGCGACCCTCTTCAACAAAGGATTGGAAATAATAGAGGCTAAATGGCTTTTCAATTTACCCTTGTCAAGGATAGATGTAATCGTTCATCCCCAGAGCATCATACATTCTCTTGTTGAGTTTGAGGATGGTTCAATTAAAGCCCATTTATCATTCCCTGATATGAGATTGCCAATCCAATACGCCCTCCTTTATCCCCAGCGTTTCCCTTCACTCATTCCTCCCCTTGACTTTTCTAATCTTTCCCTGACCTTCCTGCAACTTGACGAAAGGCGCTTCCCTGCGGTAAAATTATGCAGGGAAGCGGGAGAGAAGGGAGGAACCTATCCCGCTGTCCTCTGCGGAGCCGATGAGGCGGCTGTGGATTTGTTTTTGAGGAAGAAAATAAAATTTGTTGAGATTCCTTCGCTCGTTGAGAGGGCTCTCACCAAGCACGAGGGCAAGGAGGAACCAACTTTAGAGGATATCCTTCAAGCCTATGAGTGGGCGAAGGAAGAGGTCTTAAAGGAGACGATGTAATTGCTCTTGACATTAATATCTTTCGTCTTCGCTATAAGCATATTGGTGCTTGTCCACGAGTTTGGGCACTTGATATTCGCCAAAGCCTTTGGAATGGAGGTAAAGGAATTCTCCATAGGCTTTGGCAAACCCGCTATATCTTTTATGATGGGTGGGACCAAATACTCCATTCGCCCCATCTTATTCGGAGGGTATGTGAACATTGCGGAGATGGAAATGGACGCGGAAGCTTGGAAGGAAGGCAAGGGTTTTATGCAAAGACCATTCCATCAGCGCATCCTCGTCCTCTTTGCTGGGTCTCTGATGAACTTCGTTTTAGCTATCGTCATATTCGGCTGCTTGGGGATGTTCGTGGGTAAAACCGTTGGAATCACGAACAAGATAGAGCGGGTTCTTCCCGGTAGCCCTGCTGAGAGGGCGGGGATAATGGCGGGAGATAAACTGATAGCGGTTGGGAATGTTCAATCCGATAAGCCGGAGAAGCTGAGGCAGGAGATTGAAAAGCGAGCGAATCAAGTTGTTCTCGTTAAGGTGGAGAGGGATGGAAAGATTCTTTCATTTCATGTTGTTCCTCAGGCGGAGAAATCGTATAGGAGGGTGAAAGGAAGGATAGAGCAGGTGGAGGTGGGAAGGATAGGGATAGTTTTCACGAGCATAACCAAGAAGATGCCCTTTGGTGAAGCTGTGTGGGCGGGATTAAAGGATACATATTATCTCACTCGTCTTGTCGTTAGTTATCCCTATTTAGCGATAACGAAGAAGGTGCCGGTGGAGGTGGGAGGACCGGTTGCTGTGGCAAAGATTACCGGGGAGGGGGCTCGTTTGGGCTTCTCTGTTCTTATGGATAGGATAGCGATGATAAGCGTCAATCTCGCAGTCTTCAATCTCTTCCCCATTCCTGGCTTGGATGGAGGTCTTCTCTTTATTATGCTCATCAACTCCATTTACGCAGGCATTTTCAAGAGGAATATAGATTACAAGAAGATAGTCCTGGTCAATTCAATAGGAATAGCCCTACTCCTCGGACTTATGGCGATTCTTACCCTATTTGATATCCGCAGGCTTTTCCAATAAAATCTTGTTATCATTGGGATTTGCTTCTCAGGATGGAATATAAATTGTTTTGAGGGGGTAACCAACGAGGAAATCCCCCGAATAACGAGGGAGCTGGGCTTCTTTTTGATGGACAAAATAAGACTTTATCATTACCTCAAAGGACCTTGACCCAAGAGGGATAGCGTGGGCTGAGGAAGAGAAAAATCAGCCGACATTTAATAAAAACGGGAACACCTATCCCGTTTTCCTTTAAAATCCTTTATCTTAGAGACTATGCTATAAGTTTCCTAGCTTCTGCTCTAAAGCCTCTACCTCCCCTTTGAGAAGCACGCCCATTTCTAGTTCCACCACTTTCTCCTCTCCGGGTTCAAGGATTTCAAGTGTTCCCATCTCCCTTTCCTTCGCTCTTCCCTGAACATGGCAGTTCCCCGGTTCCAGTCCCACCACATACACTCCCTCTCCCATCATCTTCCATTCCGTGAAGAATGGAAGGCTCTCTTTGTTGTATTTCACATAGAAAGCCATTCCCTCCATCAATCCCTTGTTAGCTATCCCCACTGTTATCTTTTTCTCCGCGTCCTCTTTCAAGTCCAGATAGAAAACCTGCTCCTTGAAGCCGGGAATGGGTGCAACAAAGCGATTGAAATCAGCAATTCCCTTCTCCGCCTCCTCATCCCTTGGGACGGCGTTCCTTATCGCTCCTAAAAGGTAGGAGCCTTCATCTACTATGGGGAAGCCGATGTTTATGTGATAGAGTAGCATTAAAGGTGAGGGAACGAAGCCGATATTTTTTATCCTGTCTCGGATAAACAAACGTCTTTCCCCGATATATGTCCAGATTCTCCGTCGCATCTCCAGACACTCTCCGAAGACAACGCTTTCCCTCATCGTTCCTTCAGCGAAAATCACATACTCATCCCCTTCCCATTCCCCTCCATAGACAACTTTCTCAGCGGGCGTATTTGATATCCTTCCGTGAAGCCCGAGATAGCATTTCCCCAATTCCTTGCAGGGTGCACAGGAGACGAAGCATTCAGCTTGAGGGTCTTCGCCAGCCGCTCCCGCGTAGGTCAATCCACAGGTGGTGAGGAGCCCGCCAAAGAAGGAGCGAAGCCAACCCATCCCCTCTGGTTCAAAGTAATAGGGAGCGACCTGTCCCGTCGCTGATATCCAGCCAAGCGCCTTACCCTGATACTCCGCATGAGAGATATCCATTCCCCTATCCGCAAGAACCAAGAAGTTGAAACCGTTCCCACAACGAAAATCAAGTGCTCTCACTCCCCTTTCTTTTCCATCGCCAAGCTCAAAAAACCTCACTCCGCCTATCTGGCTTACATCTCCCACTCTTCGCAAAATGTCTTCTTTCTTCCATAATTTGCCTGCAAATTTCATATTTTATCTCCCTCCTTTTTCTTTTAATTGATATAATTTTAGAAGAAACAAAAGAATAACGCCAGAGAGGAGTTGAGAGGGTTATGATGAGGATTTATAAATTTGCATTCATCTCCCTCTTATTTGGAATAGCTTCAGCAATTAGTTTCTCAGCGATTACCCCAGCCGGGAAACTTGGTTATGCAATCTGCATAAGCGAAAAAACTTACGCAGATAAGGATTGGAAAGCCGTAGCGGAGGCTTTGGAGGCGAAATATAAGGGAAGATTCAAAGTGAGGCTGTTCAAGTTTAAAGAGGATGTGAAAGCTCTCAAGGATGAGCTTGCAAAATTCGCGCCTCGCTATGTATGTTTCGTTATGCCACCGGAGGAGTTAGCATCTCACAAGGATTTCGTGCCGATAGTCAACCAAATGCTTCGCCAACTTGACGATGACCCTTACGGAGATGCCATTTGGGGGATAATAACCGGCTACGATGTGGAGGATGCCTTGAGGATAGCGAAGTTTCCCGGTCCCATAAGATTGAGGAGAGCGCTCTCTGGTTGTGGGGCGATGTATTTGGAGCATTTTTGCCAGGGGAAGGGATTTGATGAGGGAAAGCAGGGAGTAGGGTATGTAAAGAGCGTGGATGGGAGCATAAAGCAGTGCGAGGTCTCGCCGGATGCGACCAAGGAAATCGTGGATGAGCTCAACAGCAATATCTACGATTTCTTCGTCACGAGCGGACACGCAACGGAACACGATTGGCAAATAGGCTATACATTCAAGAGCGGGCAGTTCCGCCACGAGAATGGTCGGCTTTTCGGGTTGGATACCAAAGGGAATAGATATTACATCAATTCCATTAACCCCAAAGTCTATCTCCCAGCGGGAAATTGCCTAATAGCCCACATAGATGGAAAGGATTGCATGGCAACCGCCTATCTGCATTCCGCTGGCGTTTACCAGATGTATGGCTATACAGTGCCGACTTGGTATGGCTTTGGTGGTTGGAATGTTATGTGGTTCCAAACATCTGCGGGCGATTATCTTACATTCGCTGAGTCAACCTTCTTCACAAACCAGACCCTCCTTATGCATCTCATAGAAAAGGTGCCGGAGGTGGTGAATAACGAGAGACATCTTAAGGGTCATATCTACGATAGAGATGTTTGCGTCCTCTACGGCGACCCTGCCTTGGAGGTAAGGATGAACAAGATGTGCAATATCCCCGCGATTTTCCTCAAATTGAATTTCCGTTCAATAGGGATGGGAGCTTACAAATTCACCTTCACCGCAACTGCTCTCAGGGATTTATCTTTTGACCCCACGAGGGCGGATGCCGTTGCCACTTTCCTTCCCTTTAGAATTAAAGGTGTGGGAGATATAAAAGCAGATGAGAACACCAAACCAGTGATAACTGATGATTTCATCCTTATGGAGATAAAGGGGAATATGAAGAAAGGGGAGAGCAAAAGCATCAGCTTTATAGCGTACAGGTTTTAATTTAAAATAGTTGATATGAAGCTTTTCTTTAAAGGTTATTTGTTATGTGTTTTTCTTTTGGCTTTTCCTCTGCTAATCTTGGGAGCAGCGAAGCCCAAGAGGGTAGCGCTCATTTCAAGTTCTGGTGTGAACAACGATTACCGCAGTTGGAACGAATATGATGGAGCTTTGAAGGAGCTCGGTTGGCAATACGATAAATTCAGAAATACCGAGCTTGATAAGTTTTTCTCAAAAGCAAATGAATATGACCTCATTCTCACGACCTCCCTCTGGAACTACGGAGACCCTCAAGATATGAAGCGCTTTATGGCTCAATTGCGAGAGTTTCTCAGGAATGGTGGGATAATAATTCTCACGGACATGGCATATCAGCCTATGTGCGATTGGCTATCCTCGCTTGACCCTGAGCTTTTCATCACATATGGCGATGCGAGAAGGGATATCGGTGATTTGTCCGCTCTTGACCTTTCCTCGCCATCTTCTTTTCTCTCTAATCCCCATCACATAGGAGCATTCAACTATTGGGCGCATTTTCCTCAATGGGGGAAGAGATATCAGGTTTGGGCGAAGACGAAGGGAGGAACGGCTCTCGGGCTCTACACCTCAATTGAAGGCGGGATTTTGATAGTCACCACCGGCTTCGCTTTCTCCCCTCAGATGTTGGAAAATCTATATACAAACGCTTTGATGTTAAAATGCGGGGTTGATGTTCATTGGGAAGAGGCTCCTAAAAGCATGATTCCCGGGGAATTCAAGGGAATGCTTACAATTAAAAATTTAAGGGATGGCGAGCTAAAGATTGAGGTGCAAGCGATTATAGAGGATAAAAATAAAGAGATAATCGCTCAATCGGAGATTTCCCGATTAGCCCTCAAACGCGGAGAGGCGAAATCCATCTCGTTTATCCTGCCTTGTAGCAGAAGGGGTGAGTTCACTGTGGTTGCGAGATATAGGACGAGCGAGATGAAGACCCCAGAGGAGGTTCTCCATAGCTTTAGAATCCTTCCTCTCATTGAAGTTTCTTTGAATAGAGTTGTGTTAGCTCGCCAAGACAAATTGAAGGTGGTAATCCTCACTGCGCCAAAGGAAAAAGAGGAGGCAAAAATTGAATTGCTCATTCAAAATAAACAGCAAAAGATTATTTGGAGCAAGAAGTTCGTAGGGAAGGGGAGGGATTTGCTTGAGATTCCCCTTAGGACCTTCACGCCCGGGATGTATAGCTTGAAGGCGAGCGTTGAGACGGAAAGCGAGAAAGGGGAAGCGATGCTTGGATTCAAGGTAGAAGATGTGAGCAAGATAAATGCGATAACGAAGATAGGCAAAAGGGGAGAATTGCTCATAAATGGAAAGCCCTTCTTCCCTCTTGGCACCTATCATATCGGTGCGGAGGATTTCAAGAGGGCGAAGGAAATGGGTTTTAATTGTATAACATCTCCCATCTATGCGCCCGAACAGGAAGAGCTTACACCTGAACAGCTTTCCTGGCATAATTCAGCCTATAAAGAAGGGCTTTGGGTTATAACGGAGTTGAGCGAGTACATAAGGGGTGGTAGGAGGAATTTTGGGGAAGCGAAGGCAATGGTATCCCAGTTACGACTTCATCCGGCAACGATAGCTCATTATGTCATTGACGAACCCTTGGGCTGTGGGATAGGAGTTGAGAAAGTAAGGGACTTTTGCCAATTGGTGAAGGAGGTTGACCCCGAGCATATAACTTTCGTCAACGAGGTTCCAGGAGCGGTTGTCAACTATGCTGGGATAGGGGATGTAACGGGAACTGACCCCTATCCGATAGGAGCGGGAATACCAAAGAGCCTTGCTTGGGTAGGGGAAGCGGTTGAGAGTGCGGTTAAAGCGAGCAGGGGAAAGCCGGTTTGGGCGGTAATACAGGCGCATCGCCAGCCGCCCGCTAACTCCCAGAATCGCTATCCTGCTCCTGAGGAGCTGCGTTGTATGAGTTATCTCGCCTTAAATCACGGGGCTAAAGGAATCCTCTTTTACGCCTGGGCGGATGCTTATCAAACGGAGAAGGGCATCTGGGAGAGCGGTTTCAAATTCAATCCCCAATTAATGGAATATTTCCCAATCCTTTTGAAGGAGCTTAAAGAAATAGGGATGGAATATGTATTGGGAGAGGTGGAGAGGGTATCGTCTCAATTCGTTTCCCCCTCAACATTGGATGTTGTGATTTTGAAGTATAAAGGGAAAGAGAAGTTGATAGCGATAAATCCATTGGGGGAGGAAGTGGAGGGGAAGATACATCTCCCTGGCGGTGAGTTAGTCCGTCACTTCAAGCCATTTGAAGTTGTCATATCTCAATTTCGCGATTAAAAAATTGTTGACACAGTAATGGCATAGTTTATAATGGAAGTAAATGAAAGATAGAATGTCTGAAATGGCATTTATTTTTTCAGAGTTGAGTAGAGAAGCAGTTTGTAGGAAGGAGGCGATGGTTATTTGAGAGTTCTTTGAAACGGGAGGAAAAGGTTTGGGCCCCAGGCTTTCCCCTCTCCTGATATATTGGGCAAAAATCTAAAAAGAAAGGAGGTGAAAAGGATGAAAAGGAAAGGATTCACGCTAATTGAGCTATTGGTCGTCATAGCTATCATCGCCATTCTTGCGGCGATTCTCTTCCCCGTTTTCAGCCGTGCAAGGGAGAAAGCGCGACAGACGACTTGTCTTTCCAACCTGAAACAGATAGGGACGGGAGCTTTGATGTATCTTCAGGATTGGGACGAGAAGTTTCCCCCACTTGACCATCAATGCCTCTACGGTGGAAATCCCGGTGAATGGTGCGGTGTTTCAGCTAATCCCTATCTGAAATGGCCTGTGGTTTTCGACCCCTATGTGAAGAACAGAAATGTCTATCTCTGCCCGAGCGGAACGATATATACTCAACCTCCAATCTATCCCTGTGGACAAGTCTGCTGTGCACCTTTCCCCCAAGGTTGGGAGGGCTTTAGATGGAATATTGGCTTCAACTTGGATGGGTTGCTTGAGAGGTCTCTGGCTCAAATACAGCGTCCAGCTAAATATCTCCTGGCTGCGGATTCCGCCACGCCTATGTTCGCCTCAAATGTGGGCAGAGTGATGTTCGCCAATGAATGTCGTGCAAGTTGTAATGCCCCTGCGGATTGGAAGACAAACACCGCTTGGCAGGAGCGGGCAACGCGACACTCCATGGGCTCCAATCTTCTAATGGTAGACGGGCATGCTAAGTGGTATCATTGGCAGTCGGTATATGGCAAAGCATGTGCGTTCACATCCGACCCGCTCGTTGAGGGCATGTGGTTCTGCGGTCCTTGGTGATTTTAAAGGGGGCGGGAGGCGGAGCCTCCCGCCCCCCAATAAAGAATGAGACGCGTAAAATAAAAAACTTTCCTCCTCAAAGATATTAACCCAATCTTTTAAAAACAAAAATAATACAAAATTTTTATGATTAAGTTTAGATTTTTCCAGCAATTTACATCCCCAAAAGATTATCCTATTGACTCTCTTATTTTTCTCGTCTTCAATTATTAAACAGAGGCTTCTTCAAAGCATCCGATAAAAATAAAAGAGAAAGGAGGTGAAAAGGAATGCGGAGACGAGGTTTCACATTGATAGAGCTGCTGGTGGTGATAGCCATTATCGCCATCTTGGCAGCCATCTTGTTCCCTGTCTTCTCAAGGGCAAGGGACCAAGCTCGTAAGGCCGCATGCACGAGCAATATGAAGCAGCTTGCGATGGCGCTAATGATGTATGTTCAGGACTGGGATGAGGCGTATCCGCCCGTGAGGTTCGGCGCTGGTAGACCCTGCTGGGACCCCGCACCCACCTATAGCAGCTGGAGAACGCTGACACAACCCTATGTGAAGAACTGGCAGATATATGATTGCCCTTCTTTCCCCGATTGGTGCTGCAGCGAGGAATCGCGCAATGGCATCCCAGATGCGCCCAGATATATTGACTACCAATACAACGGTTCCCAGTTCTGCCCGAGCCCGAACCATCATGTTTGGAAGATGGCTGACTTCCCTGCTCCAGCCGACCTTATATTGGTGCAGGAAGGAGGACTTCAGTGCGCACCTGATACGGGAACTTGGTGCAACTGGGTTTTCCGAAAAGATACAGCTATTCATAGCGGTGGAAAGAACTATATATTCGCCGATGGGCATGTAAAATGGATGAAGCCCCAGCAAACGACATCGCCGATAAACATGTGGGCACAGGTTGCGCGGAATCCAGGCGATATAACTACGCCCTGCACGCCCTACGATTTGACCTGTAGCGACGGATACGAGCTGCCGTAAGGAAAGAAAAGGGGGCGGGAGGCAGTGCCTCCCGCCCCTAAAAGACAATTATGAAAAATTCAGTTTTTTCCTTTCTCTTGAAAATTTATTATTTTGTCCTTTGTGAGGTTTACCTTTAGGAAGTCAGGATGATAAAGGTGGGAATTTCCTCTTTTGCCATCGTAGCCCTCCGAAGGCAGGTGTAGCAATCCCGATTTTATGAAGGACTTCTCTGAGTGTCATCGTGAGGCTTCCCGTAAGGAAAAACTGTGGCAATCTCGTATTTAATCATGGCTAAGGAATGAAATTGTCAGGTCCTCCTTTTTCAATCTGATTCATCATCTTTTATTTATTTTTCAAAAACCTTTACCCATGCCAGCAATGACAGAAGGGGTGCTTTTCGCAATCTCTTCCCCATAACTTCGTTTTCCCTTGTTTTTATGGACAAACTTCAAAAAATTGATAAAATATAGATTGCTTTTGATTTCATTTTGGAAGGAGGATAGAAGATGCAGAAGGTCTATCTTTACCGCTGTCAGAAATGCAAGGAGCGAGTTTATTCTCGTTCCCCTTTGCAGGAAGGGCAGAAGTGTCCCGTTTGCGGCGGTGAGTTGAAAGAAGAAGAGAAGAAATAAGGGGAGTGGGGCGGGACGCATTGCGTCCCGCCCCCTATCCGCGGTATGCCTTCAAGATTCGTTGACGACTGGCAAAGAATCAAAGAACGCCACCGAGCCTGGTGGCTAAGAGAAGGTTATCTCCTCCAAATAGTCGCCCCTAAAAAGCAATTCATTTATCCTCCACCCAAAGACCTCCTACAATACTGGACTGACCCCGAATATGTTGTTGGACGCTGGGAAGAATATTTCAACTCCACCTATTTTCTCGGCGATGCTTTCCCCTATATCTTCGTTAATCTCGGACCATCCATCGCAAGCGCCTACCTTGGCTGTCCACTCGTCTTGCAAAACGACACGACTTGGCAGGAACCGATAATTGAAAATGTTGAAGAGCTCCTCAATCTCCAATTCGACCCGAATAACGAATGGTGGCAGAAAACTTTAGCGATAATCTCTTATGCCTGCCAGCGCTCGCAGGGTGAATACATCGTCTCCTTCACCGATTTAGGTGGAATCAGCGACATACTTTCACATCTTTGCGGTCCCGATAAATTGTGTGTATATCTCCTTGAACATCCCGAGATAGTGAGCAGAGCGCTTGAATGGATTGCTGATTTGTGGTTCAAGCTTTACGAGGAACAATATGAGATAATCAGAAATTATCAAGATGGGACCTGTGGATGGTTGAATGTGTGGGCGCCGGGTAAATCCTATCCCCTTCAAGAGGATTTCTCATGTATGATTAGCGAGAGGATGTTCAGAGAATTTTTGCTTCCCCATATAGAAAAGCAGACCAATTTCCTTGATTTCTCCGTCTACCATCTTGATGGACCGGGAGCGATACGGCATCTTGATGCTTTATTGGAACTGCCAAGGCTCAACGCCATTCAGTGGGTTCCCGGGGCGGGAGCTCCCCCTATGCCGGAATGGCTTCCTCTCTTGAAGAGGATTCAGGAGGCAGGAAAAGGACTTGTTTTGGATGTTCCTCCCCAGGATGTGGGGATTTTATTCAGGGAATTGGATTGGAGGGGATTATGTGTGCGGACTTGGTGTGGCTCAAAAGAAGAGGGGGAGAGATTATTGGATGTTGTTGAGAGGGAATTCGCATAGAATCCATATAGACTAAAAACGATAGAGGTTTAAAATATATTAAAAATAGAAAGGAGGTTTGAGAAAATGAAGATTGGATTTTTGACTGATTACAGTGAGGAGATAGTTCGCTGGGCGAGTGAGGTAGGCTTCGGCAGTTTGGAGCTCTCTGCGGGACCAGGCTCATCTCTGGACGCCGAGAAGTTGACGAGCAGGGATATAGACGATGTTAGGAGGTTTTGCGAAAGGAACAAGATAGAGATTTCCGCCCTTGGCTTTTACGCCAATCACCTTGACCCAGATGAGAAGGTGAGGAAGCGGATAAATGACTATTTTATGAAGCTCATAGATGTGGCTGCAGAAATGGATGTGCGGGTCATCTGCACCTTCGCTGGTAGGGTTCCCGAGCTATCAATAGAGGAGAACATCCCCATCTTCAAGGAAGTCTTTGCTCCCTATATGGAGAAGGCGGAACGGAGGAATGTGAAAATTGCAATTGAGAACTGCCCAATGATGGGAGGGCACCCCTTCAGGGGTATAAACATAGCCTTCACTCCGGAGGCGTGGGAAATGATGTTTGAGGCTGTGGATTCGCCCTATCTGGGCTTAGAGTATGACCCATCACATCTGCTTTGGCTACAAGCGGATTATATTCAAGCGATAAGGGACTTCGGCGACCGTATATTCCACATCCACGCCAAGGACACGGAGATTTTCTACCACAAGCTTGGAAAGGCGACGATTTATGGCTCGGGATGGTGGCGCTATCGCATACCCGGCTGGGGAGAGGTTGACTGGCAGGCGGTTATATCTGCTCTTTTGGATGTCGGCTACAGCAACAACTTGGACATAGAGCATGAGGACCCTGTCTTCCATGGTCCAAGATTCAAGGAGGGGCTCCTTCTCGGGCTCAAACATCTTTCCCAATTCATTATTTAGTTCTTGAGGTGAGGGAAAATGGAGAAGGTGAGAGTTGGTATAATCGGGATAGGAATCGGAAGAGCGCATCTGGATGCCTATAAGAAGAATCCGAAGGCAGAGGTTCTCGCCCTCTGCGATGTGAGGGAAGAGGAGACTAAGAAATTGGCGGAGAAGTATGGGGTAAAGTATGTGTTTACCGACTACAAGAAGATGTTGGAGATGGAGGAGATAGACGCTGTTTCCGTCTGCACGCCTAACTATCTCCATATGCCGATGACAGTTGAAGCTCTGGAGGCGGGCAAGCATGTTCTCTGTGAAAAGCCGCCGGCGAGGAATGTGGAAGAAGTGGTGAAGATGAAAGAGGCGGTTGAGCGGACGGGGAAGAAATATATGACCGCTTTGGTGCAGAGGTTCAGCGCAGAAGGACGATATTTAAAGAGGCTTTCTGAGGAAGGCTTTTTTGGTGAGATTTATTCGGCGATCTGTTTGTGGCAGAGGAGGAAGGGAATCCCTGGGATGGGAGGGTGGTTCACTCAGAAGGAAAAGGCTGGTGGGGGACCGGTTATAGACATAGGAGTGCACATTCTTGACCTGGTGCTTTATATAATGGGGTATCCGAAAGCTGTTAGCGTGATCGCGGAGACATATGCGAAGTTCGGTCCCTATGGCGAGGGAGCGGGTGGCTGGGGCATACGGGAGGCGGGAGGGAAATTTGATGTTGAGGACCTCGCTAATGCTTTGATAAGGCTGGAGAATGGGGCGACAATCCTTCTGCAGGTGAGCTGGGCTTCCAATATAGAGAGCGACCGCTTGGGCGCTTCCTTGCAGGGAACGAAAGCGGGAGCTGAATGGGGACCTCTCCGCCTCTTCACCGACATCGCAGGACAGCCAGTGGATATCATACCTCATCTTCCTCCAACAGATGCTTTCGCCGGAGAGATAGACCATTTCATAGAATGCATCTTGGAGGATAAGGAGCCGATTCCTAATATAGAACAGGCGATAGCGATACAGAAGATACTTGATGCTATCTACAAGTCAGCCGAGATTCACAAAGAGGTGGAGGTTTAGCAAAAATCAGAGCGTTAAATAACCTATCTTATTTCGGGAGCCTAGGCGAAGCCTCGGCTCCCGAAATTTTAAAAAGATTTTGAATTTATACCTCCATTTTCCTTGACGCTTGGGTGGTGCCATCATATTATAAGTAAAGAAATGCCAGGACTCGGTCCCCTTTTGAAAAGTCTCTTCAGGAGCATAGGAATACCTACCCTATGGGCTGAGCCCCTACGAGCGATAATAGTCAGCGTGGCGATTCTGGCTCTCATAATGCTCGTGGTTATGGTTTTGCTCTGGCTTTTGCGAAGGTTTATCGCTTATATGCAGAGCAGGCTCGGTCCAAATAGGGTGGGTCCGGAGGGACTTCTCCAACCCGTTGCGGACGCAACAAAATTGCTCATAAAAGAGGATGTGACCCCAGGGGCTGCTGATAAAGTGATGTTCAGCGTTGCTCCTATCTTGATTTTCCTTCCCGCCTTCTTAATCTATCTAGTCATCCCCTTTGGTAAGGGAATGGTGGCGAAGGATTTCAATATTGGGTTAGTTTTCGCTTTGGCGGTGGGTGGGATAACTTGCATCGCTATAATCCTCGCTGGCTGGGCGAGCAATAATAAGTATTCAATATTGGGAGGGATGCGTTCAGCCGCCCAGTTAATAGCCTATGAGGTGCCGATGGTCTTCTCCCTTCTGGGTGTTGTTATGCTCGCTGGAACATTCAAGATGGGTGGAATTGTGGAGGCGCAATCGGGAGGATTTTGGGGGGTAATACCTCGCTGGTTCGTCTTTTATCAGCCCCTTGGCTTCTTGGTTTTCTTCATTTGCGCCCTCGCTGAGCTCGGACATCTCCCTTTCGATTTGCCTGAGGGGGAATCCGAGCTGGTAGCTGGATATAGCGTTGAATATTCCGGGATGCGTTTCGCCCTCTTCTACCTCTCGGAGTTCTCAAACGCCTTTGCTCTCTCGGCTATAGCCGTCACTCTTTTCTTCGGCGGTTGGAAGCCTCCTCTCGCCTTTATCCCAGATTGGTATATCCTCTCTCCTTTCTGGTTCATCCTCAAAGTCGGGATAATGGTTCTATTTTTGATGTGGCTTAGGGCAAGCATCGTAAGGGTGAGGATTGACCAAGTCCTCTCCCTCGGTTGGAAGGCGCTCCTCCCCGTCGCAGTTTTCAACTTATTGCTCACGGGTGGGTTGATGCTGGTATGAGAGTGATATGGGGAATGATTCTCACTCTTTGGAGCGTTTTGAAATCCCTTAGTATAACTTTTCTTTACTTTTGGAGAAGGAAAGTTACGGTTCAATATCCCGAGGAAAGGATAGAGCATCCGCCCAGGTTCAGGGCTTCCGTTGATGTTGATATAAATAAATGCATAGCTTGTGGGATTTGTCAGAGAGTTTGTCCCAGCAAGGTGATAGAGATAGAGGCTTGGAGAGTGAAGGAAGGGGAGAAAGAGGTGAGGAAGCCTCGTTCCTTCACGCTAAATTTAGGTCGCTGTATGGTTTGCGGGCTATGCGCCGAGTATTGCCCAACAGAAGCAATTAGGATGACGCAAGAATACGAGTTGTCCGGTTATACCAGAGAGGCGCTTGTGAGGAGGCGCTCGTAGATGACGGTTGAAAGCTTTGCGATTTATTTCGGCTTCTTCCTATCCGCCTTTTTGGCCGTGGGCGGAGCTCTGGGTGTTGTCCTCCTCCCAAATCTCGTCCACTGCGCCTTCTCCCTCGCTCTTTCCCTCTTGGGGGTAGCGGGTATTTTTATGCTCATTGATGCCCCATTCTTGGCGGTGATACAGGTTCTCGTCTATGTGGGTGGAATCGTAGTTTTGATACTGTTTGCTATTATGCTCACCGGCAGAATGATGGGTAAAGGGGAGAGGCAGTTCAATAAGCAGAGCCTTTCTGCCCTGATATTCGTCCTTCTCTTTTTCGCCATCCTCATCATCACGCTCTGGATAGATTGGGGAGCGGTTAAGCCACTTGACGATACCACAGCGACGATTGCGAGGGAGGTTTTCCAGAATTATTCCTTTCCCTTGATGATTTTAGCGGTTGTTCTGTTCTTATCCGCTGTTGGAGCTCTTGTATTGGCGAGGGATAAAAGTTGATAGACACTAGGGCGATTCTCATAGTTTCTGCCTTGATATTTTCCATCGGGCTCTACGGAGCCCTAAGCAGGAGGAATGCCATCGGTATTTTGATGTGTGTTGAGCTTATGCTCAATGGAGCGAATTTGAACCTTGTCGCCTTTTCCCGCCTCCATCATCTTCCCATAGGGCAGGTATTCGCCCTCTTCGTAATAGCCTTGGCAGCTGCCGCGGTGGTTGTAGGCTTGGCGATAGTTATCCTCGTTTACAAGCAGATGGAGGACATAAATGTTGATAAGTTCAACCTGATGAAATGGTAAGGATAGAATATCTCGCACCCCTTATTCCCTTTTTGCCTTTCTTAGCTTCCGCGATAACAATATTCTGGGGAGGGCGCTCACCCGGAAGAGGCGCCTATATCCCAATTGGTTTCCTTTCCCTCTCCACAATCCTCTCATTTTACCTTTTCCTAACTCTCTATCACGTTTTCCCAAGCTATTCCTTCGAGCTAAGCGCATCTTGGCTGAAAGCCAATGGCTGGGAGGTAAATGTTGGCTATCGCCTTGATGCTCTTTCCCTTTCTATGAGCTGTATGGTCGCACTCGTTTCTCTCTTAATTCATATTTATTCAATCGGATATATGGCGGGAGATAAACGCTATAGCCTTTATTTCGCCTACCTTTCCCTCTTCACTTCAGCAATGCTAACTTTGGTTATATCCAATTCCCTCCTTCTTCTCTACATAGGCTGGGAATTGGTTGGGCTCTGTTCCTATCTTCTCATCGGATTTTGGTATGAGCGACCTCCCGCCTATAGGGCGGCAATGAAAGCGTTTTTGACAACGAGATTGGGAGATATAGGCTTTTTCCTCGGCATACTTTACATCTTCCTCAACATCCATTCCACTGCTTACACGGACTTGGAGAGGGCAATTCCCCAGATGGGGGAGCATTTCGCCTTGGTAGCGAGCCTTCTTTTGTTCTGCGGAGCGGTGGGGAAATCGGCTCAATTCCCCCTTCACATCTGGCTACCTGATGCGATGGAGGGTCCAACACCTGTTTCCGCCCTCATCCACGCAGCGACGATGGTAGCAGCGGGAGCATATATGGTGGCTCGCCTCTTCCCCTTGTTCTCCTATTCCTCTACCGCCTTGCTGGTCGTGGCAATTATCGGAACGATAACCGCCCTTATGGCGAGCTTTTTAGCTTTAGTGCAGAACGATATAAAGAGGGTTTTGGCTTACTCAACGATGAGCCAATTGGGGTATATGATGCTTGCTTTAGGGATGGGGAATATGCAGGCGGGGATGTTCCATCTTCTATCCCATGGTTTCTTCAAGGCGCTCCTCTTCATGTCCGCTGGGTGCGTGATACATCACCTTGGAACAAACGATATATGGGAGATGGGAGGTCTTTGGAGAAGGATGCCGATTGCCTCTATAACATTCCTTGTTGGAACGCTTTCCCTTGCTGGAATTCCTCCCCTTGCTGGTTATTTCAGCAAGGAAATGGTGATTTCCTCCGCATTCAAGGAATTTCCTTTCTTCGCCCTATCCCTCTTTGGAGCATTTCTAACCGCGTTGTATATGGGGAGGGTATTCATCGTTGCTTTCCTCAATCCTGCTAACGGGGAAGAGAAGATAGATGAGGAAAAGGTTATGGCTGTTCCTATTATCATTCTCTCCCTGATTACCCTGTTCTTCGGTTTGGCAGGCGGTCCTTTAGTTCATATATTGGGAGGTGGCGAGGAAGAGGGAATCCCTCTTCCCTATCTCTCCCTCCTTTTCCCTCTCGGAGGCTTTCTATCCGCCTATTTAATCTATGCTATTTCTTGGGATAGGGAGAAAGTTATGGAACTTTTGCGACCGTTCCACACAGCCCTCGTTAGGCGTCTTTACATAGATGATTTCTATATGATGGTGTTGGTGAAGCCTGCGTTTTACATCTCAAGGCTTTTCGCTACTTTTGATTTGAAAGGAGTTGATGGCTTGGTGAACTCGGTTGGAAGGGTTACATTGATTGCTTCCTATTTTCAGGGTTGGTTTGACAAATATGTGGTTGATGGATTTGTGAATGCCACCGCCTGGATAACGGGCGCGTTCAGCTTCATCATTCGCTATCTACAAAGTGGACTTGTCCAGTTCTACCTCCTCGTCGCCCTCTTGGGGCTAATAATATTCCTTCTAATTTGAGGAAGTGAGGAAGAATGTTGCTGAGCACTCTTCTTTTGATACCGCTTGTTGGAAGCATCTTCGTCTTATTCCTTCCCAGTGAAGAAAGGAAGCTGATAGAGAGGTCCGCTTTGTTCTTCTCTGGTATCGCGCTTTTCTACTCCATTGCCCTTCTCTGGACGCTTGATTATCAGGAAGGGATTATTCAGCTGGAGGAAATTTATAGATGGATACCGAGCATAAATGTTCGCTACCACATCGGAGTTGACGGGATAAGCATGCCCCTCGTCATCCTCACAACCCTTTTGACCTTCGTCTCAATTCTTTACTCCACGATAGATATAGAGAGAAGATTGAAGGAGTATTATTTCCTTTTTCTTCTCTTGGAGTTCGGGATGCTCGGCGTATTCCTCGCCCTTGACTTCTTCCTCTTTTATCTTTTCTGGGAGATAAGCTTGGTGCCTATGTATTTCATCATAGGTGTGTGGGGAGGACCGAAGAAGGAATATGTAGCTATCAAGTTCTTCCTCTACACCCTCTTCGGCTCTCTCGCTATGCTCTTAGCAATTCTTCTCTTGTATTTCACATCCTCCCCCCATACATTTGATATCCTTCAACTCACTCAGCAAAAGCCGCTCTCAGGCAAGCCACTTCTTGAGGGGTTAGCCTTTCTCGGCTTTTTCCTTGCCTTCGCCATCAAGCTCCCCTCTTTCCCCTTCCATACCTGGCTTCCCGACGCCCATGTTGAGGCGCCGACAGCTGGCTCCGTCATCCTTGCAGGAATCCTCTTGAAGATGGGAGGTTATGGCTTTTACAGGATTCTGCTTCCCATTCTTCCCGAAGCTTGTTTTCGCTATGCCCCCTGGGTTGGGCTACTCGCCCTTATGAGCATAGTTTACGGAGCGCTTGTGGCGATGGCGCAGAGCGATTTCAAGAGGCTTGTTGCCTACTCCAGCGTCAATCATATGGGATACGTTCTCCTGGCTTTCACCGCCGCCAGCTTCACTGCGGGAAACTGGACGAAGGAGGCAAGCCTCGCCCTAACTGGTGGGGTTCTGGAGATGGTTGCTCACGGATTGATAACCGGTTCTCTCTTCCTCCTTGTGGGAATGATTTATGTGAGGACGCATAACCGGGACTTGAATAAATATGGTGGATTGGGAGCGATTCTCCCTCGCTATGGTGGATTCCTTAGCTTTTTCTGTCTCGCCTCGCTGGGGCTTCCCGGGCTTGCCGGCTTCGCCGCGGAGTTCACAATCTTCCTTGGCTCCTTCTCCTCCGCTAAGGAGTTCGTCGCCTTTGCACTCTTGGGTGTGATTATAACTGCAGCCTTCTTCCTCTGGACCATCAGGAGGGTGCTTCAGGGACCTCTCAATCCAGATTACGAGAAAGTAGAGGATATAGGGAAGATAGACATCCTTTCCCTTGCCCCTCTCGCCCTCGGCACATTCCTTATGGGAGTCTATCCATTCCCTTTGATTGAATTCATCCAAAAGGCGATAAAAGTTACTTTGGGAATTATGTGACCGCTATGGAGAAACTTCTTCCCCTCCTTCCCGAGATAACGCTCTTTTTAGGCGCTGTTTTCTGCCTGATAATGGAGCTCCTTGGCAAGGAAAGAGAGTATATGTTCGCTATAGCGATAGGCGCTCTCCTCGTTGCGCTGGAGGGGGTAATTGCCTCTGTGGTCGTCCTTCCCGTTTTCGCAGGCGTTATATTCGCTGGTGGTTTTGCCTTTGACTCCCTCGCCCTTTTTGTAAAGGGAGTTTGTATTGTCGGGATGATGCTTATAGCCCTCATCTCAGCGAGATATATGAAGGGTAGAAAATACGAGGGGGAATATTATCTGTTACTGCTCTTATCAACTCTCGCTTTATGTCTTCTCGCCTCTGCCTACGACCTCATCTTTCTTTACATTTCCATTGAATTTCTTAGCATTTCAAGCTATATACTTGCTGGCTATCTTCGGGATAACCCAAAGTCAGGGGAAGCTGCCCTGAAATATTTCCTTTTCGGCGTCGTTTTGTCGGCGACGATGCTTTATGGTTTGAGCATTATTTATGGGATAAGTGGTGGGACGAGTTTCTCCGCGATATCTTTGAGTTTGAAGGAAAGCCAAATTGCCAAGTTTGCCTTCGTTCTCGTCCTCGCTGGCTTCGGCTTCAAATTGGCTATTGTCCCCTTCCATATGTGGGTGCCAGATGTCTTTGAGGGAGCGCCCACTCCCATCTCCGCCCTCCTATCGGTTTTCCCTAAGCTCTCTGCCTTTTTGGCGTTCTATCGTTTTCTCAACCAGTGTTTTGGAGGGAAGGAATGGGTATTACTCATAGCTTGGCTATCGGTCTTAACTATGACGCTCGGCAATCTCATCGCTATTCAGCAGAAAAATGTGAAGAGGCTTTTGGGTTATTCAACCATAGCCCATGCTGGCTATCTCCTTATAGCTTTGGCTCTCTCAACGAGCTATTGGGGGAAGTTCTCCCTTTTCTTCTATTTCCTTCCCTATATGTTTGCCAATATAGGTGCCTTCGCTGTAGCTATTGCTGTTTATTTGAAGGAAGGCAAGGAGGATTTGGAGGATTTCAGGGGTCTCTCAAGGCGCTCGCCATTCTCCGCTTTAGCTATGGTCATCTTCCTTCTATCCTTGATAGGGATACCAGGGACGGGAGGGTTTGTCGGCAAGTTCTTCATCTTCGCCACGGCGATAAAGGGAGGAATGGGATGGCTTGCGGTAATCCTGTTATTGAATAGCGTGGTTTCCGCTTTTTACTATTTGAAAATAGTGAGGGAGATGTTCATCGTGGAGAAAGAGGGGGAAAGGCTTGAGGAACCGTTTACGCTTAAATTGGCCTTGGGAATCTGCCTTTCCTTCACCCTTCTTTTGATGTTCTATCCTCAGCCTTTCATTAACCTTGTTCAAGCAAGTTTGTCTTCCTTTTAGAAAACAGCGGGTTCATTTTGCCTTAATGGAAATCGCCATTTTATATAATTTGAAGTCGTAATAGGAACTAACTGGGCGAGGTTTAAATTTGTATACGATGAAACTCAATGTGCCATCATTATTCCAAGAGACACCTCCAATTCTCTCGCCTCTTTTGAAGGGCGGGCGAGGGAGGAGATATTCTTCAAATTTGTTTTGGTAGAAACTATAAAGCCGATAGTCTTCACTTAAGCCTCCCGAAAAAAGGAAGACTTCCCTACCATCGGGAGACCATCTCGCCACATAAATATAATCCCTGAATAGCTCTCTTAAGACTGGGAGCGAGATTATGCAGTAAATATATCCATTTTTGAGATTATATATAAGAAAGAATCTCCGAGTTATGGATTCTGCGGTGGAGCTGAACAACTCAAGAACTTTCTTTTTGGTATCGTCCTTTTTCGTAAGTATATTTATTGGTTTCTCCCTCTCCTTGTTCAGAAAATCTATCAATTCTCCCACTAATAGGGATTTCGGTTCAAATTCGCATCTCCGAAGGCTTGCTTCCTCGTTCGGCTTGAGTTGAGGGAATTGGAAGGGAGAAATTTTCACCAAGTGCCCCTTATTCAAATCGATTTCGTGTATACCAGAATCTGAAATAGCTAAAAAGGCAATCCCTTTCTTTTCTAACCAAAGTCCATTTAGAAATCTGTTCTTTATCTTATCATTTAATACAAACAATTCCTTTTCCTCGTTGTTTTGCCAGTCGAGCAGAACGAGGGACATTTTTTGGGGAGTGGATTTCACTAAAAGGAGCTTTTTGGAATCCTCGCTCCAAGAGGGGGATATGCCTAAGTAATAATAATTCCTGAACTCATAGACCCTGCCATCAGTGAGATTTATGACATAATTGACGAGCGCCTTATAGCTGAGTTCTCTCCCTTTCTCGGGAGAGATTTTCCCCTCCTCTATCAATTTATTCTTTTCTTTGCGAAGCTTTTGGTCATACCCTCTTAACAATATCTTTTCTCCATCTGGCGAGAACCCCGCATCGCCTATTGGGGAGAAGTCATTAAAAGAAAAATGTTTGTTAGACATATCGTTGAGATCAATAACATATAATTTGACATTTTCACTTTGAGGGTCTGTGGAGACGAGGAGGGCTAATTTGTCGCCCGAAGGGGAGAGGAATAGGGAAAATGTTTGGGAGATGGTTGAACCTCCGAAGATTTTATTGGGGATTCTAATGCTTTTGACGATTTTCCAATTCGGTTTGTTTCTTCTTTCTTTAATCTCTTTGTAAAAAAGAAGTGAAACAGCGAGGAGAGCTAAAACAAAAATGACAAAGAGTCGCTTTAAGCGCTTAGATTTTCGCTTGCTTTCCATCGCTTAAAAATTTTAAAGGATTTTTAGGGGGGCGGGAAGGCTACGCCTTCCCG
>JACIXR010000001.1:300000-403142 GCA_014360495.1 bacterium | reverse complement strand
TTCCCACAAAAGGGCGAGGTCGCGTCGTTCCTAGCGACCTCGCCCTTTCTGTCATTGCTGGCATGGACAAAGGTTTTTGAAAAGTAAGGGTGGATTTAAAATAACGAAAAACAAAATGTCTCATATAAAAATCTATTTCCAAAGACGCGAGTCCGACAAAGAGGAGGACCTGACAATTTCATGCCTTGGCCATGATTAAATACGAGATTGCGAGGGGCGAAGCGACAAAGTAATCTCAAAAGAGTGTGGGGGCTCCCCAGGGGAGCCCCCACACTTAGAAATAGAAAAACTATTTCACCGCTACCTCATACCACAATGTCTGCCAGCGCTCCCCTATCTCTATTACCGCATTTCCCCTTTCGTCTTTCCCAACCTCAATCCTCTCCTTCCTATTCCCCCTCTCATCCAAAGCCCAAGCCTCCACCCTCTGCGCTGGATAGGGAAGGGTTATCCTTGCAGGTATCCCCTCTACAAGTGAGGGCGGCTTGCCCCAATTCCTCCCACAGCTTGATTTCTCGGGATTCTTCCACCCCATATCCGTGTTCTCCGCATAGCCCGTCGCAGTTATGAGCAAATCCGCCGTCCCTTTCCCACCGATTTCCCCTTTCATCGCAGTAATCGTTATCGCGCACCAACCGTTTTGCAGGCTCTCTCGGGATTCAATAACGACATTGCCAAGCTCTATCCTCTTCCCACCTGCATATCCTATCACCGCCTTGCTCCTTGGAGTATTAACCGTCACCAAACCCCTATTAGCCTCGCTCAAATCCCAAACGAGCTCTCCCGTATCGGAAACAAAGCGATTGCCCTCTATCTTAAGTTTATCGGGGGAAAGCGCTCCAGCGGGAATCTTCTTCCCACCCGTGGCTATCGCCACTCTATGGAGAAGCATAGCCTCCCTTGGCACGCCCACGAATCCCGCATCTACCAAAGCCCAAGCCCAGCTTCTCTTCAATACCTCTATTTCCTTTTTCTTATCTATCTCGACAACGACGAGTTTATTAGCCGGCTTCACATCGCCGCGCACAAACATAGCAACGCTGGGGATCAGGGTTACCATCTTCGTGGGATGCTGGTCTATGTCAAAGAAATTGGGTATCATCCTTCTATCCCAATCATCCCTCCTATGGCAATAGGAGAAGGCGTAGATGGCGTCCCAATCCTGTAGACCAGCATAGGCGGAAAGTAGAAGGAAACTCTCGCTTGAATAGGTATTGGGGGCTGGATGGTTATATTCGGTTACGCTATGGGGCTTCCCCAAAACTCGTTTCAAAGCCAAGCCGGGAAGCGTTCCACCCCTTTCATTCACCATCGTGCGGTTGGGGACGAGCCAATCCTCAGGGTCCCATGGTCTGGAAGGGAAAATGGGATGTTGCCAATAGCTGTGCGTATCAACGCAATCCAATCTCGCCATCATGTTGGGAGTACTGCAGCCAACTATCGTCCCGATGATTATGGCTTTGACGCCGAGTTCGTTTTTGAGGTATTTATACATAGTCTGCCAATAGTTATCCTCTTTCTCCCAAAGGAAGTTAAGCCAGTCGTTTTGCGCCTCAGGTGTCCTTTCACCGAATCGGGAGCGGAGGAAAATGGGAACGCTTCCATCCTCTATCTTCTCGTTTTCCCTCAAACCAACAACGCCTCCTGGACGGAGGGAGATGCCGGCGAGCCAGAAAGTGGCACCCTCCTGAGATAAACTCGTGAAGCAAAGACGGGCATTTTCGTCTCCCTGCCTCAATTGGAATGTGAAGGTGAACTGCTTCCAATTTTCATCAAGACCCAAGGAAACGGAGAATCCGAGATTCTCCCAAGGTTCGTGAGCTTGGGAAACGACGAGGGTTATCTCTCTTTTTCTATCCGCTTTAGCCCAAAAGCTCACCGTATACGGTCTATTAGCCTCAACTTTTAGATTGGGCTGATGAAACTGCACATACCATCGGACATCGCTTCCCTTCTCAACTTTTATGCTGAGGGACTTGCCGGAAAAGGAAGGAGGAACTTCATTTGTAATCTCTGGAATCGCTCTTGTTCCTCCGTGTTGTTCCAAGACCCAATTCTCCAGCCCTTGGGAGAAATTGCTGTTCTTAAGAATTTCCTTTCCCAAAGGCTCCTCCTTGACCTTCCAAGCTTTCTTCAAGCTAGCGGTTGTCCTGTATTTCTTCTTCAGATAATCGTTCCATTGGCGCTGGAGGTCCTGAAGGAAAACAGCGGGAAGCCTATCAATTCCACCTCCCAGCCAAGTATGAATTAAGCCGTTCTCGTTCTGTATCTCTACGAATGCCACGCAGGGCTCCTCAGCATAGGTTGTTTGGGTGTAGGGATTCCTATGGGTTAAAAGCTCCCTAGCATATTCCTTTTGGAGATTGAGAAGTGGTTCATAGAAGAAGCCAACGCTATGGCGAAGCTTCCAATCTAGCGTCTCAATTTCCTTTGGAAGCCCATCGGCGGAGTTGAAGGGGCGGGAGACGAGAAGATTGAGGTTTACATATATTCCGTTCTTCTTGAGCTGATAGATGAGGTAATCAAGGCGGTCAAGGGATTCAGGGTCTAAGCCACGAGTATCGGCTCTACCTCGGGCGCGGATGCCATCAGGGAAGGTTCTGCTGTCCATGTGATGGAAGCGGACGATGTTTATCCCAAATTTAGCCATTCTGGCAGCGATTTTCTCCGCATCTTCTTTTTGGGGAAAAGCGCCGCCGAAGCAGAGATTGACCCCGAAGAAGCGCATCCTCTCGTTTCCCGCATATAGGTGCCCATCGGCTTTTACCTTGATATGCCCATATTTGCCAGCTGGTTTGTGGTGCCAATCGCTGATGTTGGTGAAGCTGGGGGAGGAATCATCCCAGGGTAGAACAAAGGGGAAAAGGACGTTTTGCTTCGCGCAGGAAGGGACGAGGAAGCTGCCCAACAGAAGACCAGATAGAAGAAATCTCACTTTACATCGCCTCCTCAAGGATTTTTAACGATATTAATTTTACAGAATAAAAATAGGTTTGTGAATATAGATTAATCTCTTGATAACCGTACTCGTGGATGGGAGCTTCTTATCTTCCATAAAGGGAATAAATAACAATTGAACACTCATAGCCGCGAGCATCAGCGAAGCAATCTTTTCGCAAGGTCTTTATGAGATTGCCACGCCTCCCTCACGGGAGGCTCGCATCTATGGGTACAGGTTTTAGCGACAATTCCTTCCGTAGCGGGGTAAGAACCCCACTTTCATTGCGAGCCTTCTGCGAAGCAGAAGGCGTAGCAACCTCGTATTTAATAATAGAGAAGGCATGAAATTGTCAGGTCCTCCTTTGTCGGACTCGCGCCTTTGGAAATAGATTTTTATATGAGACATTTTGTTTTTCGTTATTTTAAATCCACCCTACTTTTCAAAAACCTTTACCCATGCCAGCAATGACAGTCATTTGTTTGGGGACCTGGACCTCTCTGTCATTGCGAGCAGTAGCGAAGCAATCTCGTATTTCTGGTTTCTTTCTATAAGAGATTGCAACACCTTCCTGCTCTGAAGAAGACTCGCAATGAAAATCAGGCTTTCTATAACTTCCCTTCCTCCTTCATCTTCTTTACCTCTTCTATTTTCCTCCTCACTTCCTCCGCTTCCTTTTCCCTCCCCACTTTCAGCAAAAGCTTTTCAAATCTATTCAAGAAAAGGAGATTATATCTATAAGAGGGGAATTTAGCTTTCCTCTCCCATTCCTCCACAAGGACACCGATTTTCCCAGTTTTTTCATACATCCTTACCATTCCTTCAAAAGCTTCCTCGTCATCCTCTTTGAGCTCTACTGCCAATTTATAAGCTCGTCCTGCTTCTTCCCATTTCCCCATTGCTTCCAAAGCCTTCCCCATACCCAAATGAGCCCTCTCCACTCTTGGGTTCCTCTGGAGAATCTTCCTCCAAACCTCCAAAGCCTTACCCCATTCTCCCTTGCTCTCCAAAATCAAACCCGTATATTCAAGTAGTATCCTGCTTCGGGGATACCTCTTTAGCAAGTTCTGCAGTTCCCTCTCCGCTCTCTCACTGCTTTTCTCACCCTCTGGGAAAAGATACACATCTAAAGATAAACGTAGGGTCTTCTCTATATTCTCTATCTCCTCTGCTAATTCAAGTGAACCCCTTAAGCTCTCCAAGCTCGTCTCCTCTCCAATCCGAACGAGAAGAGATTTTTCCGCTTCCTCCAATGCCCTTACTCCTTTATTTACCGCCTGTTTCAAAAGCGTCTCTCTTTCCCGGCTGTCTTTTTCCGCCATAGCTAACTTGAAGTAAGGAAGTGGATGTTCTATTGATAAATCTCTCGCTTTTTTAAAGTTTTTTAAGGCGGAATCCTCATCGCCTTTCTTTTCCAAAAGCTCTCCCAACCAGAGATAAAATTGAGGGATGTTCTTCAGCGATTCCACAGCCCTATTATATAAGGCTATCGCCTCCTCTAATTTTCCTTCCTTTTCGTAGATTCGTCCCATTCTGCGATATATGAAAATATTCTTGGGGTCAATTTGGAGAATTTTTTCGTATTCAGCTATTGCCTCCCTCCACCTTCCTTCATCCTCATATGTCTTCGCTATGCTTGATAGAATGTCTAAATCCTTGGGATAATGTTCAGCAAGCTTCAGATAAACTTGTCTCGCCTTATCTAATTTAAGCTGAGAATAGTAAAGCCTAGCGAGAATCAGACCCGTTTCTTTATCCTTTGGATAATTCTTGTGGATTTCCTCCAAAGTCGCTATGACCTTCTCTTCGTTTCCTTCCTTCTGATAAATCTGGGCAAGGATGAGGAGGAGATTCCTATCCGGTTTTGCCGTTTTCAATCCCTCCTCCACCACCCTCTTGGCTTCCTCAAGGTTTCCCAGCTTGAAGAGAGATAGAGCCAAGTTTTGCCTTGCTTGTAAAGAAGATGGGTCAAGTTTCAGGGCTTTTGCGAAGTATTCTCCTGCTGAGGCGAACTCGCTTCCCTCATATTTCTTCACCCCAACCTGAAAGTAGCAGAGGAAAAGTGCTTGCTTCAGCTTTACATCTGAAGGAGATTTTTTGAGAGCATCTTCTAAAATAGATATTGCCTTTTCATATTCGCCTTTGCGGATATAATCCTCAGCGGATGGGGAAGTTTTCCCTCCCGCTCCGAGAAGCGTAAAAGGGATTAAAAGTGATAATATTAGAAAAGGATAGAAGCGGAAAGCTGATGTTTTCATAATCTGAAGCTAAAAGCCGTAAAGGATTTCAAGGAAGATATTGGAGGTATCGTAGGGAGTTGCGGGATAGAAGCATTCCCTGTTCTTGAATAGCCTGAGGGAAACCTTATAATCCTTTCCTTTTTGCTGGACGAGGGCGAAGGATATGTTGAAGAGGTCCTCATCGGTATCAATGTAAGATATAAAGCTCTCCAAACGAGTATCCCCTTTTTTATTAGCAAGCGATAGGTTAAGGGAATGCTTTTTGGCATCTCTGCTCAAAGTCCTTCCCACTTGCCTTGTCTCAGCGCTCGTTAAAGCGAATGTATATTTAATCCTCGTTCGGGGGGAAGAAGAGGGAAAGCTGATTGTTAAAGCGGTCTCCGTAACATCAGCTCCTTGTGTTCCATAACTGGAGGTAGATGATGTCCTCTTAAGCGAGAGGGGCATATCCTTGCCGTTAGCTTTTGCCGTCCATTCCACACCTCCCCTATAGTTATCCACGGAATTTGAGGGCAATCCTCGGGTTGATGTCTCATTTGTGTTGTATTGAAGATAGTAGCGGGAGTTAGCAGAGGCGCGATAATTCCAAGTGATATTATAATTTTTTATATCCGTTGTCCTGCCCACTGGACCAGCGCTATCCTGCTTACCCACGGTAAATATCCCCATTATGTTGATTTTTGTGCCTAAATTAATTGGCACATTTAATTGAAACTGGTCATTTTCCGAGACAGTCCTTCCCGTCCTGTCCTTGACGCTTAATAGCTGATAGAGAAGATTTGCGGCTCCTAACCTGAAATAACCGCGAGGAGCCCCCGTTAAGCTAAGCCTGCTGTAAATTCTTCTCGTCTCGCTCTGTCCACTCGTCTTATAAATGTTATAGGATGTCTCCCAAGCGAGAGGGGGTAAAAGTTGGTAGGAGATTGTGTAATCTAATATATTTGTGCTCGTGCTAACGCTTCTCCCAGCGGATGTGTAGCTGTTCTTCAGAGAATCATAGCTTAATTTCAGCTTCCATTTCTCTCCCATTGGGATTGTGAGACCGGCGCTATATTTCTTATTGGAGGAGGAAACCAGGGGTTGAGCCCTTCCACCTCGCGAATCAGAATCTCTGCTCTCCAATCCCAAGAAGAGCTGAACATTGCTTTTGAGATTCTGTGTTATCTTGAGGGAAAGGTTTTTCACAGAGGAATGAGCTCCCGTGACGGGAAGGGTGTTCTCTACATTGCTCCATACGAGCCTTGTCTCGCTTTTCTCCCCCTTTTTAATTATTGATAGCTTCCTTTCCTTTGCTTCCGTTCTCTGCTGTAATGTTCCAGCGCTCCTATTTTCGTTAGTTGTTTGGGAAAGATTGACAATAAATGAATATTCACCCTCTCTCCTCATAAAATTTAGCTTCGTGTCCCTTAACTGAGCGAGATTATATATCCTCGCAACTATATTTCCCGTATCCGAGAGGTTGTGGGACAAGCTGAATTCACTATTCTTCCCCTTCCATTCTCCCTTCAGGATGATATTCTTTATGTCTCCAGTCGTCATAAACTGCCTATTGAATTGAAGAGCGCCGCTCATCTTTTCCTGCTCCTTCTGTCCATTAACGCTATATACAACTTTCCCTATTACACTGTCTTTGCTTTCCCCTCTTGAGTCCTTAACGGTTTGATAGGCTATGCTTGCCTCACCAATTTGGTTTATCTTCCATTCAGGGGCTTTCTTGGGGGGAGCTGGCGGGGCAGGCGGAGCTGGCTCCATATATAATACCTCCGCTTTCGCAGCGCAAAATGCGAGCGAGCTGACAAAAAGAAGGACAAAGAGAAATGTTAGCCTCATTTTCCCTCCTTTTTAGGTTTTATCGGCTGGGGAGGAATGCTCTCGTTCTGGGATGTATCTATTGCGGTCACTTTATAATAATGAGTAGCTTTTCCTTCCCCATCCAGGAAAGATAAATCTTTTATCGGCTGCTGGTTAAGCTTCTTAAAGACACCACTGGGATAATCCGCCCGATAGACATTGTAGCCTAACAGGTCATCCGCTTTTACTGCTTCCCAAATAATCACCACACCTCTATCAGTGAGAACTACTTTTATGTTTTGGGGCGTTGGCGGTCTCTCTACATCCGAGGGGATTACCTCTATCGGTTTGGTTTTCTCGCTCTCGTTTCCCCTTAAATCAAATGCGCTCATTTGATAGAGATATTTCTTTCCCTTTTCCGCCTTATCATCAATAAACACAAATACATCCTTACCAACTTCCCCTATCATCACTGGCTCCTTCCCCTCCTCCGCTCTGTATATCCGATATCCCTTTACATCCCTTGACAGGCTCGTTTGCCAACTTACCCTGACCTTCCCATCCTCAGTTGTACGAGCGGAGAAGGAAACGGGGAGCGAGGGTGGTTCATCGTCGGGAATCTCAACTTTTATGAGGGAGGGTTTGCTCTCGTTATAGGAGTTGTCAATAGCGGAAACCCCCAATATATAGGATTCACCGGGCACCAATCCTTCCTTTCTAAATCCCTCGTCAAGATATTCAAGAGTTTCCTTTGGGAGGGGATTGGGGGTTATGCTCAAGATGTCCTTTTCCGTTGCCCCTCTATAAACATAATAACCCTTCAGGTCCTTATCTGGTGGCGCCTCCCATTTGAGGAGGACTTTATGCTCCTTCACCTCTGCTTGAAGATTTTTGGGAGGTTGGGGAGGAGTTGTATCCCGCGCCGTCCCGGATATCGCGTTGCTTCTTTTGCTTTCATTTCCTGCCTTATCAACAGCGGATACCCTATAAAAATAAAGCTTTCCCGATTCAACATCCTCATCGGTATAGAAGGGGGAATCGGGGTCAATCAGCTCTTTATTCAATTTAGTGTAATCGCCGTTAATTGAAGTAGCCTTGAATATATTATATCCAGCTATATCCAATTCAAAATTTAAGCTCCATTTAATGTTGATCTTCCCTTCGTCGCCAGCTGTCTCCAATCCACTTGGTATCGCTGGAGGGGTCTTATCAACGGGCTTAGCAGAAACGGTATTGGAGGGGACGCTTTCCGCCCCTATCATATCAACACTCGTGATGTAATACTCATAAGTGTAGCCGTTATCTACATCCAAATCCCTATAGGACAAAGTTCCCTCCCAGCGGAGAAGGGGAACGGGGGTTATCTTGTAGAACTTGTTGTCCTTTTCCCCTTTGGAGTAAATATTGAAACCCACAACTATGTCATTTCCCCCCTTATAGGGTGGATACTCCCAAGTGAGGAAAACCTCCCCATCCTTAGCTTCAGCCTTTAAGTTCTTGGGAGGTTGAGAGGGAGGCGTATGAGGAGAGACGATTATGGTTTGTTCAGCTGAGGTGAACTCCTTTTCGCTGAGGTCTATGAGGGCGACTTTATAGGTATATTTAGCTCCCTCTTTAACTTTATCGTCAATATATATCCTCCCCAAAACGGTTGCCACTTTTCTGCTGATGAGGGAGAGAGGGATGCCGTTTTCCGGCTGGCGCAGTTTGAAAAGGCACTCCGTTTCACTATCAGCTCTTAGCGCGTTGGCGACCCACTCATATTCCTCGCCGAGCAAATCCCTCATATAAAATGGGTCTAATGTTCCTGTTATGGGGACATCGTTTAATTTCTGGTACTCGCCTGTTCCTTCCTTTCTATAAAGATTGAAGCCCATAAAAGTTCTCGGCGTCTGCCCCAGGATAATATAAACCTTATTTTTATCTGGAAGCGCAAAGAAGAGGGGAGCTTTGATTTCCTGTGCCCAGATATTGACGATGAAAAGAAGTGGAACGAGAATTTTTCCTATTTTAGTTTTCATACCCAAAATCACCTCTTTCTTATCTTCCTGAAGGTGCCTGTATTATTGTCCCGGTCTCAACGGGTTGAATTTGAGTTGTTGGAGAATATGGGAGACTAACAGTTGAAACAGTTTCCAATCCTGCTCCATTAATTGCTTTCACGGAGTAGAACAATGTTCCATAGGGAAGTGAATCGGGAAGGATGAATTCATGCTGTCTTCCCACTGAGGTCCAGGGAACCACATCATCCGCCCCGGCGCTTCTACCCACTGCACACTTGTATTCAACGATTCCCGATTCCCTATCTCTTGCTTGTGTCCATATTATTCTCAGCGGACGGAGAGTCTCCTCAGGAATTGTTGAAGGATGTACAGTTAATGGAGGAAGTTCCCTTAGAACTGCTACACCGGGTGAAGTAGGCGGTGTGGAATCGTCCAATTGGCAGGTTACACTTACAACCCTCTCCTCCCCAGCAACACCGGCGCCATTAATTGACCTAACCCTAAGGTAATAAGTCACGCCGCTTCGGGCGGGAAATTCAACTATTGAGATGGATGTTGTTGTTCTTTCTACCTGGGGCAAAGTCTCTGCTGTTGTTGAGGGGATGGGCAAATCCGTCCAGTTGAGGATTTCCGTATTATCGGGAGCTGTTCCTATCGCATAGCGATGCCCTGAGATTCCCGATTCCCTATCATTATAGATATCCCATTCCCAGCTGAGGCGAAGCACAAATGGCTTTTCCTCAGCCTGTTGAAGAATTTGGGGAGCTGTCGTTCCTTGAAGCTGGAGGGCACTTCCCTCGATGATTGTCTGGATTACAGAATTCCTTAAACCGCTTATACCACTCCCCTCCATTTGCACGCCTCCACTCACAGGCAAAGCCATTATCTTATCCCTTGGACTTAAGGTGGAATTTGAAGAGGATGTTGTGGGATATCCGAAGAGGTTTTCAATTCTGATGGTTGCGCTATAGGGTGGGTCAGGAGGTGTTAGGTCGACTTTAACGGGCATTGATTCTCCCACTTCGCTCCACAATCCAGCCCCATTTTTCGCCCTCACCAAAAGCTTGTAGCTCGTGTTATGCTCTAAGGACAACCCCCTTATATTCATCTCAGTCATCCCCATTGCCGATGTCCAGGGGATTACATCAAAGAAAGTTTGAATGATACCGCCAAATTCCGATTCCCCTTCTATATGTGCCTTACTACCGGCAACCCTATTAGTGGTTCTTACACCTCCAACTGTCTCTCCAACTATGAGGGGCAGAGGTTCAGATTTATCGGCATAAACCCGAGAGGTGGAATTGGGAAGAGAGCTTGTTCTACCTGCTAATCTAACGATCTTGTATTGATATTCTTGTATCCCTGATTCTGGGTCAGCAGAGCGCCATCTTCCCCACATCTCTCCCGAGCTCGCCGTGAACGGTCCCTTTACTTCAACATACGGCTTAGTTGGTGGAGTGCCGTCGCTTGTATTAAGACTGTTCCTCATACCAGCGTGTTGGGGTTGTAAGTCTATGAGAATTGTTCCTCTTCTTTCTATCGTGTAGCCTCCGGCTCCTCTCGCCCGCAGGTAAACTTCATAGGTCTCTCTTTGGGTATATAGTGCCCACGAGAACAAAGGCAGTGATATAGAGGTAGCTTTGCCCACCGAATACCGAGCAAGACTTGTCGGTGGAGAAGGAACGCCATAAACCCAGGTCAAAGCAGGGTCAAAAGCTGGGTATTTTATAGCCCAGCTATATTCAACAACTCCGCTCCTTTCAGGATATCTATTATCTCTGTAAGGATGGTTCGCACTCCAGGATAGGTTCAGGTCTACATATCCTCTATCGCTGGTAATAGCTTCACCAGTAAAGGAAACTATCTCTGGAACGACGAGATACAAGGCTACTTCCTCTTTCTTTAGTGTGAAATATAGTCGTTTCGTCATAAAGCCCATTACATTCTCGCTTACTAAGACCGAACCACCCGCGGGAAGCGGCCTCGGTCCCACAACAGGCCCACCCATTTCCTCTATTTGTCTTATTCCCTGTCCTTCTCTCAAAATTCCTTCTAGCCTTTCAATTGACTGGTAATTTCGTAATTGCATTCCCGGTAGGTCGGGTGAAGTACCCTCTATTGATGTTATGCGGATAAATTCTCCATCGCAGAGAGCCAATTGGTCATAAAGGTCGTAAAGTATCTCGTATAGCCTGGCCTTTCTTCTATAGATATTATCCAAGGAATCCGTGTAATTCTTCCAGGGAAGACAGAAAGTGTTGATGATGTTTTTGAAACTGTTCTCAGCCTCAAGCAATTTAGAGTTGTAGGAACGCATAACGAAATCTTCCAACCCTGCCATAGGCACCCTATACCAAAGCTCCAACCCCGAGTCCCTCCAGACTTCCCTCCATCTTTCTATAGGGTCGGAATCCGACAAAATTGGATTATAAGACCCTTCCTCCCCTCTCGTTTTACCCAGCAGGCGATTTATATTATCTATGCGCTGGTTGGTCCATTGTTTTAAGGAAGCATCGCCAAGGGGAAGTACATTTGTTCTTTGGGCGAGGTTGGAAAAAGAGGAAGAAAGTGCGGCTTCCGTGGTAGTGCTATTTAGGGTATTAAGTCTCCTCCAGCAACTCTCAAAGTTATCTTTTAGATAATTAAGGTAAGTTCTATAATGATGGTTTATTTTTTGAAATCTCCGGTAGTAATCACCGGCGAGAGGTGCAACAGCTGGGTCCTCCCAGTGGAGGAGACCATCCAATCTCTGGATGTTCTCCTCAAATTGACCGACCAACTGGAGGAGCCTTTGCTCGTAGGCGGCTGATTGTTCCTTAACCTCTTGTAAAGCATTCGCCTGCTGGTCAGCTTTAGTCCAGTCCATATTGAAGCCCACCCTTATGGTCCTGGTTGAACCATCGCTCGCCGTTATAGTTTGCTCGTTGTAACCCAGGAACGGAGTTCCCATCTCCCCCAATTCCCTTATGCTTGGAAGTTCCGCCTCAAGAAGAGCAGAATATTGGTTTATCTTTTCAACCACTGCGTTGTATTTCTCAATCATCTGCTGATTCATCTGGTCTATCTCGTTTTGGCTATTCAATAACTCAGTTCTTCTATTGGCTAAACTTTGTGCCTCCGTGCCATCAATCACATTTTCCCAGATACTTCTTATAGTTGATATTGTCGCGGTTGCTGATGACTCCCCTGAATAATAGTCCCACCAGCTCATTTCGGAAGTGTAGACCTCGTTAACAATTCTGGCTTTTTCCACATCCGGCTGTATCACTGTGCTACCCGCTATCCTTCTCTGCTCCGCCGATAATTGGTCGAAAGCCCTCTTCGCTTCATCCATCTCCTGCTTTACCCTGTTCTTCTCCTCCTCCATCTCATCCGCCATATGTCTCGCTTCATCTATCAGCTCGTCATAGCGGGAGTTCCTTCCCGTTCCACCATCTAATCCGTCTTCGGTGCTCAGTGCTAACCAAACACTGCCATCAAATACTGTTACCCAGCATATTTCGATCTTCAACCCTCCAACAGTGTAGATGATGAAGGCTGGCGAGGTATGGATAAGCGCTCCCTCAAGGGATACCTTTGCACCTATCAGTCCGCCAAGTACATCGCCCCAAGCTTTTCCCTTAGCGTAGGCGCCCCAGGAAGAGGGAGGCGACCTCTTATACCAGAACATCGTCTCAAGCTCAAATCCTCCACTCACGATATAAAGGTCAATCCCTGCTCCCACCTTCCCATCAAACATAAAACCGGGATTACCAACGAAAAGCTCAGCTGTGACATCTATTATTCTTATCACCTTCAAATTGGCATTCCCCATTATACCCCAAGCATCGCTACTATATACATAAAAGTCAAGATGCCCTTTTCCTGTTATGATATCCACCGCGTTAACTTCTATGTCAATTGAGCCCTCCGCGTAGAAGGGGCTCCAGCCAACCCCAAGATAAACCACCCCCTTAGCGAGGTTCGCGCTTGGCAGGACATCAACCTCTGCATCCAGGTTGAAGTAGTTCTCCGTTAGGGATATGAGAGCTTTACCCTTCACCAAGTCATCGGAGGCGATAACCGCCCCTGCATAGAGAAGAACGGCGAATTTACCGGGATTATCCGCACCTCCTGGTCTCCTTGATTGTATCCTCTCGTCCATCTCGGGTCTGTTGAATCCACACATATGTCTCACTGTTTCCAAATCCTCGGCAACGGGGTTGTAGAAGAATCCGCCTCCTACATCAGTTAAGGTTACAGGGCCTATCTGAATCGTTAACCCTCCAACAGCTCCGAATAGACCAAATGTCATATCTCCTATATCTGCTCCCCATCCCAGTTTCCCAACTATTATTATCTCCTGACCGCTGGGTATAGTCGCCTTTCCCGCCACCCTCAACATAGGGTTATGATAATCGTAATCGCTTAGAAGCGAAATACCAGCTATGCTAACATCTGCGTGTCTTATGGAGACCTTGGTATTTCCCTCAGTTGTTGTATAAATTAGGAACTGTTCTACACTCCCATGAAACCAACTTCCTTCTCTCCCGAGGTCTATTGTGGCATTTTCAAACTTAAAGTATCTTTTTACCTGGATTGTTTGGTCTCCGCTCTGCGAGAAATTCCTTCCGCTTCCCTCGCCAGTGGTCGTGTCAAAATTGAGGGTTATCTCTCTTGGCTCAGGACCACCCCAGAAATCCAAATTATCAACGCCTATATGAACGACATTCACGATATCAAAGCGTCCACCGCCTCCTAACCTCCAATCAACATTCCCATCCAAGTCTATATTCAACCCTAAGTCTATCCCACCCTCTATCATTGAGAAATCAACCCCAATTGAGCCATTTATACTTATTACGAACGGATAAACCTGAAAAGCCAGCTCATTCAGCCTGAGGAGGATTTTATCATCGCAGAAGGAATACCTCAATCCTCTAACCACTGTAATCATTGGGGCATTCCATTCCACCCCTCCGTCCATTAATATCCTCACGCCAGGTGTGAACTCACCACTCGCATTTACATCTCCCACCTGCACTCTCCTGCGATTCTCGTCCTCAACCCAGTTTCCGCTATCGTCCTTAAATTTAGAAAGATAAAGGTCAAGCGCAAACTCTATGCTGCTTTGGTCCTTTACGAACTCTCCGTTCTCCCACTTGAGATTTATCCCGATATAGGTAGGGTCAAGTACATAGTCTATTTTCGGTATGCGGTATTCGGTGGGGTCGACGGAGGATGTCCTTGAATTCGCGAAATCATAATTTAGATGGTGTCCTGGACCACTGCTCCCCAACTCGTTCAACAATGCTATCTTCCCCACTATGTTCCCTCCCTTGCTGAACTTGAATTCAACAGTCTCCGGCAATGCAGGTATCTTTTGGAGCAAATCTTTCACACCGTCCGGAAGATTTTCCTTATGGAACCTGCAAGAAGCCTTGATGAACCAGGTCTCGGTTTCCTTTGCAAATTGGAGACGATTTAGTTCAAGATAGTTGTTCCCCGGTATGAAGCCGAACGGGTCGGTTATATTGAATGTGCCTGCGATGGTGAAATCATCAGTGCTTCTATTATAGGCAAACTTGAAGTTGCTGTAATCGGCTATCTTGTGAGGAGAACCTCCCCGCATATTGACCGAAAGGTCGCCTGAAATGGAAATGTAATAGCCAGAACTATCCTTCCCCACGGAGATTGAGGGAGCACTTCCTATGTCCTTTATTGAGAAAATAAAGCCGAATACATTCCACTCGTGGTTAGTATGGAAATCCTTCCCCACGATTCCGTCCTTATTCAAATGAAGGTCGTTTATCTGGTAGAGGTCTTGGTCCAGGTAAGGTATATGTAGCATACCACTGAGGGAGAGGAAGTCGGGTCTCGTCGGGCTTCCCTCAGGATAGTTGTATTCAACCTTTCTTATCGCAAGACAATCCTTCCACTTCTTGAACAACGGTTCCGCTGTCTCGTCAACTTCTTTTATAACCCTACCCGAGCGAATCTCTGAATTCTTGGGGTCACTATCATTATAAGCTATCTTCAAATTCTCTATATTAACATCTTCTACTTGCTGGTTATCCAGGGAGATGATTGTAAGCTTCGCCGTCCCATTGAGGGTATAACGATTTGTGTTACCCTCCCTTTCGGTCGAGGAGAAGTGGAAATCAGATAGCTTAGCAGCATCAGCGATTAGGATTAGCTCGCTTAAGCTGAAAGCGGGAATCTCCGCCTCTCTACTGACTTCGTAGTTCGCCTCAGCGCTCAAAGCGGTTGGGTCAACTATCTCAACTCTTATCGTGTGTCTCCCAACATCGCTTTCAGCAGTAGGAAGAGGGTCGCTATCAAATTCGTTCTCCCCTGTCTCCCTTATTCTGACGCCAAAGCTTCTCCATCTGTTTCCATCAAGATAGATTACTCCCCTCACATCCCCAGGCACCGTTCCTGAAGCATCCAGCAAAATCTTTCCCCTAACCTCTTGCCCAATTGCAAAGGGGCTTCTGGCGGTGAATTGTATTCTTAAGTTGCTAACCGTAAAGACTTCGGGCGCTCCCGAGCGAACTTCAACACTTATTGTTGCTGAACCACTTACAGCGTTCCCGCTATCATCGTTTCCGCTGAATGTAGCTACGAGATTGAATGTGCCGGTTGTTCTGCCGGCAAGAACCCTCGTGCGAGTTGCATCATCAATAGTGATGTCTCTTGTTATGTCAACCCTTGCCCCAGCTTCTATCCTCTGGGAAATTACCTCCGGTATCTCCTCCGATGTCCCATCGCTGTATTCACGCCTATAAGTCAGGGTCGTGAGATTTACTCCCTGTGGACCGGTCGCCGTCACCCCAAATGTTACGCTTTTGCTATTTTCTCCTGCGCTGTAAGAAAGAGCAGAAGGAGTGGCAACAACAGTTAGGGAAACAGCACCGATGTTGATAGCTGTTTGAGTGTCGGGAGTAGAAGGCCAATCCTCTACATTGCCAGCGCTGTCCCTTGCCCTACAGCGGAAATAGTATGTATGACCGTTCTCTCCTGTAAATGTAGCCGATGTAGCGGTAGTCTCCATCTGCCAGTCAGTCCAAGCCCCAGTATCTCCGTCCCTATACTGAACATCATAGTTGAGGATGCCCGCTGGTGAATCCGTTCCCGTCCAAGAAACCGTGAAGGAGAGTGATGGGGTAGTTGATGGCAAAGGATTAACTTGAGATGATGGCGGTTGTGTATCAACTGTTACGCCATCCGAGGAAGTTGAACCACCTGCGATATGGTTAGCATCGTAAGCTCTTACTAAGAAGTAGTAAGTGGTTCCGTGGGTGAGCGATAAGCCCGTCCTTGTGGTAGAGGTCACACCGCTCACATCTGTCCAGTTGAGGATATCGGTTGTGGTGGGAGAAGTCCCTATTGCAACCTCATAGCCATACGCTTCGCTCACGGATGCCCAATTCGCTGATAGCTGGTCGGTAGAGTTGGTGAAATCAATATCCAGAGGAGTTAGTCCGTCATTGACATAGTCTGGAGCGGGAGGACCTGCTACCTGGATAGTCGTAAAGGTATCATAGGAAGGCTCTACAGGCCAATCCTCTACATTGCCAGCGCTGTCCCTTGCCCTACAGCGGAAATAGTATGTATGACCGTTCTCTCCTGTAAATGTAGCCGATGTAGCGGTAGTCTCCATCTGCCAGTCAGTCCAAGCCCCAGTATCTCCATCCCTATACTGAACATCATAGTTGAGGATGCCAGAGGGACCGCCCACTTGGGCCACAGCCGCGTCTGCTTTGTTAACCACCTCTACAGTTGGGACTATGATTACCCCTCCGTCATCCGTGCCGCTCCAGGTAACTGTAAAGGATAGCGAATCGGTAATTTGAGGGAGTTGCTCTACTTGTGATGAAGGTGGTTTAGTATCCACTGTAATTCCGTCCGAGGTCGCGACTTCCCCTTTATCCACGCTCCGCCAACCCCGAACGGAGAAGTAATAGGTCGTTCCGTGATTTAATGTTGGTGTAGAGAGAGTGGTGGAAGTTACATTTCCCACATTTGTCCAATCCACTACATCAGTTGCACCTGGTGATGTTCCGATGGCGCATTCGTAACCATCCACATAGTAATCTGCTTTAGATTCAGTAATAGGTGCCCAGTTGGCTGAAAGGCTGGTGGTTGAATTGGTGAAGTCTAAATCGGGAGGGGTTAGACCATCATAGACATAAGCTGGCGCAGGGATAGGAGCAGCCTGCCCCCAGCAGTTGACAACGAAGAAGAGGGGGAGAAAGAAAAAGAGCAAATAGACATACTTACTATTCCCTCGTTTTTCTTTCGTCCTGCTTGCAATATTTCCGTTTGCCTCTTTTCTCATCTTTTCTTTCCTCCTCATCTCCAGAGCCGTAACGAACCCCCAGACCGCAGGACCGCTACTTCTCTATAAATTAATAAACAACTAAATTATAAAACAAGTTTGCTATTTTGTCTACACCATTTTTAAACTTTTTTAATTTTTTATTCAACGAATTTGTGAATATATATAATCTTCAGTTTCCCCAAATCTAAATTGGCGCCTGGAAGGATGTCAATTCGCAAGCCGTAGTCGGGATTGGGATTTTTTCGTGGAGGGACTTTGAAAACGATTTCCTTTTCCACACTTCCGGTTGAAGGTCCCCCTTTTAGGGGGTCATATAAATAGTAAAAATCAGCGTTATTAATAAATTCGACACTTGTTATCAACTTTTCCCAATAATAGGTCCTCACTTCAAATTGAAATGCCACTTCTCGGTTTGCCTTCTCCTCCTTCACCTGGAAGGAGCATTTAAGCTTTGCCTCTTCGCCAGGCTTCAAATAAGTGGGAAGCTGTGTCCATTTTAAATCCGCGGTGACTTGGAAAACGATGTTTTTATCATCATAGAACCCCTTTGAATCAGGAGAAGCGGTTGATAATATTTCCTTATAGGTGCAGGTCCCATCGCTTACCGTAGCTTGGGAGATACCATATAACAAGTCCATTAATCTCCCATTTATTACCCTCCTTTTTCCATATAGCTTGTTAGTTATCTTTGTAGAATTTGCAATTCTCTAAAGCCCTCGGGCAGAACCTCACTATATACCATTATCTGAACCAATTTCCAAACATTTTTGGTTGGCGTAGTTTGTTGTTGAGGGTTTAGTTTGTTCTCCAAATTTTTATTTCCTCTTTGATTTTCTGTGCAAGCAGAGCTGCTTTTCGTGCAAGTATTGGGATATTCCCAAGTGAGATTGGGCGATAAAGCTTTATCCTTTACATTACTCGCTATGCCTTCCTCCATAGGCACTTTTTGCTCGGCTATTTGCTGGTGTAGCTGGGATACTCCTTTAATTTCGCCAACCTCTCTTGATTTGAGGGCTCGTTTTTGAGGTCTTCGTATTCTTTCTCTAAGTGGTTATACCATCTGGTAATCGCTTTATCCGTGGCTTGCCAAGCCGGGTCTTCGTATTTTGGTTCCCATTTAGGATTATCCTGGTTCATGTGTATGTATTCGTGAAGACTATAAGCGCCCGACCCACAAGGCCCAAGGGTATACGAAAAGGCTCCTTATCCCATAATCTCTTCAGACTCGGGAGTTGGTTTGCCATACTTATATTAAGCGTTATTACATTTACGCCTTTCCAGTTTCTCCCCTTCTCCGCATTGACATCGCCAAGGTCTTTGAATACCGCTCTTTTTGTTTGCGTGTAATCTGTTATGAGTCGCTTAGCTAAGTCCTTCTCGCCCATCCTCTCAAATGTCCTCGCTAAAAGGGAGATAGCCAAATCCTCATCGGAAGTCATTAAAGCGATGGGGCGCTTTCCCGGCGAGCTATTCGTCGCTTGGGTTGTATTAGTCGCCTGGGTTTTGTTAGTCGCTTGGGTTTTCTTCGTCGCCTGGGCTTTTGGGGTTGATTTCTTCGCCGCCCCATAGAGGGAACTTGCACAGAACGAACTGAACAGCAAGACCCCTAAAGTCAAAGCACAAGTTCTCATAAAAACACGCATTCTCTATAGCCTCCTTCCCAATCCCCAACCCTCGCTAAAAAACTTTTCTCTTACTCCTTAAGTTCTTAAACGAGGATTTGGAAACAAAGTTATTTAAAAATTATTCACCAATATTTACTTTGTCAAGTAAATCTAAAAATTTACTTACGGGAATATATTGAAAAAGTTTTCTTAGAAGAGAGATTGCTACACCTCCCTACAGGAGGCTCGCATTCTTAAAAATTGCTCTTCCCTGTTTTTGGACAGCCTCAGCCTTCTTCCTTAGGCGATAGCTTTATCCAGTCTATCTCGAATTGTATTCCCTCGCCTCCGCTTCCGGGGTCTAACCTTATCTGAACAATTGTCCCTTTCCACTCGGGAGAATCCGCAACCCTCACATTGTAGATATGCCACTCCCCATCTGGGATGATGGGGAAATGCATACTCTTGCTCTCCGTCATCCCCGTCTCGTCTTCCCTTGCCCAGAATATCTGGGCATCAGGAACCGCACCAGCGGGTAGGGGATAGAATTTAATCCTCAATGAGACAAAGGGATAATCCTTAGCTGATACCCGGAAGAAGGGAGATGTCATATAGGGGTCTCCGCCGGTTGACCTCCCCTTCAAAGTGCCTTCCGAAACAACAAAGGGAGCGAGATCGTGAGACTCAGACCAGCCTTCCGAATCGTTATCTACATTGAATTGCCAATCAGGCTTCGCTGTTAACAGGGGAGCCCTATTTTCCCTCGCTTTTATTCCCTTTATTTTCAAATTTATCGTGCCCTTGTCGTGTTTTATCTTAATTACCAAAAGCCCGCCGTTTCTCTCCTCATATCTCCACCATTCATCCGCCTCCATATTCGTTGATAATTCCCTCCCTTCTTTCAAAACAGCGGAAGGACGCTCAACGGGCGCTATGAGTGTGTAGGTAGAGATGGGTTTGCCTGGGACCGAACGAGGCGCCTTCAAGGATAGAAGTAGATTGTCAGATAGAAGAGTGCCTGAGATTGAGGGAGCCTCGGAATTGACCATAATCTTCTTATCGCCTTGGACAACAAAGAAGAAGGAATTTCCCTGTGGGTCTTCCCCGGGATTGCGAATCGTATATACATTCCTCGCAATCCCTGCCGGATTGAGCATCCCCGGGTCGCTCTTGGTATAGGTCATAAGATTGACGGAATCGGGATAACCGCCCTTATGCTCTCCCTCCGTCGTCTGCATCTGCATAGCACAAAGAGTAATTCCCTCCGCGATATGTCGCCAGGGATAGCTATCGTCGTATTCGGCCAATTTCAAAAGGGAATAGGCGTAATCAAGTCCGCACCATTGAACCGGTGTGCCGAACCAGGGAGCGGCGTTGTAGAAGCTCACCCCGAATATTGGTATAGTGGCATAACGCATCATGGTCGGGCGGTCGGGAGCGTTCCACATATAGACGAAGGGAAGTCCAGTCTTCGCCCAGAAGACCGCTCTCTTTAGATATTCCTTATCTCCCGTTATCTTATAAGCCTCAAGATAGAGGTGAACTCCATTAGCGGAACCAAGTATATCTGGGGCGTGGAGGGGAATCTCCCAAGTTTGCGCTCCCTCGGGACGGGTGAAATTGTCGGTTATGTAGTTGAGAGCCTTCAAACCTGCCTCCCAAGTGAGTTGATTGTTTGTGAAGCGAGTGTAGCGAAGTAGGGCTGTTGCCCTGCCATTTAAGAATGTGCAGGTGCCGATAGTCGTGTCGCCTTCAGCACCTAAATTTGGTCGCTTGGGATTGAACCTCCTCAGCATCTCCGTGTTTCGGGGGTCCATCTTGAATCCCCAACTGCCATCCTCCCTCTGCGTAGCCATATCAATTGCACATCTCTGGGCAAGGGAATTGACCTCACCTAAAAGTCGCTGATAGCGAGGCGGTATATCGCTCCAGCCACATAATTGAAGCTCCTCTTCATAACTGCGAACCTTTAAGGGCAAGGGAGGAACGCCGAATTTCTCAAAATAGAAGTCAACCGAATCGGTTATATCAAGAGGATAGCCTCCTATGAACCAGCAACGAAGGGAGAGCTTGACCTGGGGATTGAGAAGATAGGGCTCGCTCGCTTTTTCCTCGTTTTCTTTGACCCAGCGGGGAATGGATGGAAGGAAAAGACCGAAAAGATGGTTTTCCTCCCCCTCAAGCCAATTGGGAGAGGCGAAGAGAGCGGAGGGACAAACATTCACCCCATCCCATTTCTGCAAGGGGTCCCACATAATTCCCACGAGATGTTTGTCCTTCACCAAAGTCATAAGGGGAACGGTTATCTTATAGGGATGAGGAGCGTGCTGGTCGTTGAAGGGTGGGTCGGCGAATTCAGTGGATATGGAACTTTCCCCTTTCAGCATATAGAATAGCCCGGGGAAGAGGGCATAATCCTTATCCGAGCCGAACTCTCCCTCCCCAACATAGAAGCGAGGGCAATGAATGGCGAGGAGATGAACGCTATCCTCCGCGGATAAGTCCCAATCAACTCCTATGTTTTTATCGTTTTTCTTGGCGGTGAAGCGAATGTTCATTTTCCAATTAACGCCGTCATCATCCTTGAAGGCAACGGGGAAAATCAATTGGATTTCGTCTCCTGATTCCTTTTTCTCGTATCGCTGAGCGTAAAGCTGAATCTCCGCTTCCTTCCCATTCCTTCTTCTATAAATGAGATTGGCGAGATAGGGAGAAAGAGCCATTCTCATATAACCTGCCCTCGTATCCTTTACATCTAAGGCGAAAACGCCGTAGCCGAAGGGATTCTTGGGGAAGATTAGGCGGAGATTATCGTTTTGGAGTATCAAATCTCCATTTTTATCAATCAATTTTATGCCCCTTTCCCAAAGGACATAAGATGGGAAATGCTTGCTCACAACCAACAAAACCTCCTTTTCCTCTTTCCCTCCCTCATAATTGACCTGCAGCTTCAACTTATGGATTCCCTCTCTCATGGGCTTCAATTCCCAAACTATCTCGCTTTCGGAGGATGGAGGTATGCTCTCAAGTGCTTTCACTTTCTCCTTTATTTTGAGGAAAGGATTGGGGGAAAGGGAAATCGTGAGCTTCTTCGCCGTTGCCAAGCCTTCATTTGAGAGGAGGAGACGAAGCTCGTAGCTATCGTCTCTGAAGAGGACTGCTCTGGCGGTGGAGAACTGCTTGATTTTCAACGAGGGCTCATAAACCACGGTATAGGAGAGGGTATCCTCCACTTGGGGACTTGCATTCCAACTCAGTTGAAAAGCGACCTTTCCCTTGCTTTCTCCGGACAGCTTCCACTCTATCTCCTTTTCCTCCCCTTGCTTCAATTCAAGGTTTTTCTCGGAGGAATCAACTTGGATTCCGCTTGGTGGATTGAGCTGAGCTTTTAGCCCCCGCGCTTCCTTATCCCCAACGTTCTTGAAGGAACAAACGAAGGAACTCCCCTGCAGCTCTATCCTCTGAGGAACGATAAAAGGTCCCACTGAATCCACATAACTTATATCATCTATGATGACCTCACCATCATCGTTTCCACCTTCGTTGATGCGAGGAGCAACTTGAACCGAACGAACATCCTTCATACCAGTGTAGTCGTAGGCGATGGCGCCGAAGTGCCATTTGCCATCGCCGGCGAAGGATGAAGGGATTATAAAAGTAGTGCGAGCGGGACCGATTTCAAGGTTATCCTTTCCCATAGGAATGACATAAAAGCGCACATTGTCCTTTCCCGCCTTTTTGACCTTGAACCAGAAGGTGAAGACGCCCTTAAGGCGTGGGAAGAGGTCTCCGAGAGGCATTTCCTCTCCCTTCTTGCCCGTTGGATAAGTGCGATTAAGACCGGCGACGGAGTCCTTCTTGGCTTTAAGGAGTATGGCATATTTTCCGGAGTGGGATTCTGTTGTCAGCTTGACTTCGGCGTTTCCCTTTCCGGCGATATAGCCAATCCATCCCGTGGGAAAGGAATTTTGGATTTCCTCAAAACCCCCATTGCTGAGCTGTTGCGCCATTGAGGATAAGGCAAGGAGGATTGAAAGAAGGAAAAGAATCGTCCTGATTTTCATCGCTCATCACCTCTTTGATGTACTGATTAAATGATAAATTATTAAAGCGATGTAGTAAAGGAGGATTTTTGATTAAGAGGAAGCGAGATTGGCTTCGCCAACTTGCTTTCAAACCCGATAGGGTTTGAAACCGATATTGCGAGCCTTCCTTTCGGGAGGCTCGCAATGACATAGAGCTGCTCTCCTACGCAAGGATGCAATGGCAAAGAAGTGCCAGCCTTCGGCTGGCACTTTATTTCGGAATCAATTTTATCCTCAATATCTCCCCGAAACGAGCTCTCCCTTCTGCCTCCATATATAACTTTATCTGCACCTCTCTATCAATTGGTGGTAATGAGAAGGAAAGCTCTACATCCTTCAAGCGAGGGCAATTTTGGGGAATGGGATGCTTGGCATTTACCCCCTCTACCAGCAAGTAAACCCCACCCTTCTTTCCTCCTGCATTCTTGGGTGCTACCCATTCCGCCATTCCCGTATTCCCCACAGAAACCCGCATCTCTATCCTCTTCCCCTTCTTCACTTCCACAGTCCCATCCTCGGACAACTCAACCCATTTCCCCTCCCTATCCTTTATCCTGACCCAATTGAACTCCGCGTTCAAGTATTTATGAGGATTTGAACCGTTATAGGGAACATTTCCGACGGCGATGAGGGGAGTATTGAGGGAATTCGTTCCACTTCCCGCCGTCCTAACCCCAACTACTTTCCCTTCCTTCCTTGCCTCCACATATTTCGCCTTATTATCGTTATAAACTCCCTCGTAGTTCGTTGCGTGCAAATCCCTGTCAATCGTTATCCACAATTGTGGCTTTCCTATTTCCCTGGGAGCTTCAATTAAGCGAGAGTATCTTTGGAACACGAGGGCGGCGGGGCGTGGTGTGTTGTCCGGATTGATGATTCCGAAGTCGCTTCGCTCATCAACTCTGTATCCTCCGGGAAACCACCAGCAGGCTGAGCCGTTAGCCTGGGAATCCAGAATCATATCGTAAAAGCTGGCGTAATAATCCGCCTGTTTTTTCATATTCTCGGGAGTTATATCGGGATGGATGTTGAAGCCGAATTCAGCCCAGAAGACAGGCTTCCCCTCGCTGATGTAGCGGGCATAAGCGGTCGTGAATCCCGCCTCCTCTGGCTTCAATCCATACCCCTCGGGCGAGAGAAAATCCAGATGCTTCGCTTGCCCAATCATATCGTAGGCGAACCAACCAGACCATGAGGGTTGGGAGGCGGCGCGATTGCTTATCAGATGATTCGGGTCAAGCTCCCTTATCTTCCTCACCACTTTCCCATAAGCCTTGCTAACGAAATCATCCAAGAACCTGCTGTAGGCGCAAGCCATCCTCAGCCAGGGACCATCCTGACGCAATTGCTGGTCGGATGGACCAGTTACATTTCCCCTCTCATCCCTTGGAATGGGATAGCCCCAATCCTTCTCAGCGTTCTCAATGCTTCCATATCTATCAATCACCCATTTCTCCCAATCCCTATCCCACCTCTTCCTCTCATTGTATCCTCCCCAGTGAGTTTCCCATGCGATGTCATAGGCGAAAATGGTGCTGTTTCCTTTGAATCTGCCGTTCTTTATGAAATCAGTGAACAAAGCTTCGTCCTTGTAAAGAGGATGTGCTCCAGCTATGAACAAATTTACCTTCAAGCCGTGCTTCTTAGCTCGCAAGAGGAAATCGTTAACTTGGGGAACCTGCTCACGGTTGCTGAGCTGAATGCTCACCATATTCGCTCCCAGCTTCTCAAGGAGGGCGAGGTTCCTCTCTATAATCAATGGGTCATAAAAGCCTGGGCTTAACCAATGTAGCCAATACTCCGTTCTCTCCTGTCCGGCGATGTAGGATGGCCAGTAGTTCATACCGTGGGGATACCATTTCTTGCCTTTGAGATAGAAATCGCCATTCTTTATGTAGACGAACTCTTCCTTGGGGTCGTTTGGCGTCTCCTGAACGCTTACCTCCTGCTCAATAACATCAACCAATTTCCCTTCTTCCCAGAGCTCTCCCCTGACTGTAAACGAACCTACCTCATCAGCGGTTAGCTCCCAGGAGACGAGAGCGCTTCCCATAGGGGGAATGGTGAGGGGTTTGCTTTCGCTCCATATCTCCTCCTTGCCTCGGAAAATCCTCATCCTAAATTCCGCATTTTTCTCGCTTTGGGAAAGGTTACTAATTTCCCCTCCCAGCTTTCCCCTGTCTCCCAGGAAATAGGAGAAGTATTCCGCACCCGCCTTGACGAGGAAGAGTCCATCCTCCATTCTTTCTATTGTTTTTCTAATTAAAGAGAAGAAGAAATCCCAGTTCCTCTCTATGAAATTGGCGTCCTTTATCCCCATTTGGGCGAAGATGGAGCCGAGATATGGAGGAACAAAGTTGACATAGAGGGAAAGGGCGAAGCCGCGGGGATTATTGTCTTTGTCATAAGCCTCTAAGATGGGAATGAAGCGCCCCGACCTCTGCCCCTTGAAGCCAAGCCCACGCATCCGAAGGACAGGAGAAACAAGGGAAAATCCTCCCTCCAACTTGCTATCTTCCGAAAGGAAAGCCTGTGTGGAGAAAGCTTTGATATAAGCCATGTCGTCAAGCTCGTAGTATTTATACCAAGGGGAGAGGGTCTCAATTGTTGGAAGGGAGGTGTCGGGTTGGGGTGGATACTCTGCTTTCGCTGAACCTATCTCCGCTATCCAGATGGTATGGGGACCGGGTGAGAGATTTGTGTTATGTCCGAGCGCCACGCCGATGGAAAATGATTCAGCGTTCTGAGGGTTGAAGCGGTCACCCGGACCACCCCTCCCCTTGCTGGGATTATCTGGCCAATAGGGAAACTTCTCGGGAATGAGAGCATAGTATTGCCAAGAGGTGGAGAGGGGAACGGTGGCAATCCAGCGAGAGCCGTCCTTTTCCCGCCACTCAAATAGCATAGCCTTCGTGTTCTCATCTCCCTTAGCCCAGAAGCAGGTGAGGTTTTGCCCTTCTGGGAATGGCTCCTTCAAGGGAGGGGAAGCCAGTGTATCCCAGCCAGTTAGATTTGAGACCTCAAACTTCAAAGAATACATTCCCTCTTTCGGTCCCTCAGGGACGACGCTGAATTTAGCTGGAGAGGACAAATCGTTGGAAGCCCTTTTCCATTGGCTCAAATCCTCTTTCCCGAAATCAATGATTATCCTTTCCGCTGGCGTCTTCGCTATCTCCTCTTGGAGCCTTTCCCATCTCTCCATTTCCATTTTTTGGGATTTCGTGAAGATGGGACCACCGAGGCAGAGGAGATTTCCGCCCGCCTCAAGGAAGGATAGGAGATTTCCCTTCGCTGAAAGCGGGAAGAAGCTTGCATCGGGAAGGATTAAAAGAAAATAATTTTCCCTATTGAAAGATTGGCTTTTGATGGATTGCTCATCCAAAAGCTCCACCTCTTTCCCCAATTTTCCGAGCTCCCTCGCCAATTTCTCTCCTAAATCGCGAGGATAACCCTCCTCATCGCTTCGGAAAATTGCTATCCTTTGCCCTCTACCACCAGTTAATCCCATAGGTGTTCCCTCAAAGCTAATTTTTGAGAAGACAACATCCAAGCCAGCTGCCCTCAAGGCGATCTTTCCTCCTTTCACAGCCTGGGTGGAGGGAGGATAATGGAACTCAATTTGATAAACCGCCTTGTTTTCCCCGAGCTCGCTTATCTCCCCCCTTATCCCCTGTGGATTGAATTCCATTTTCAATAAATAATCCTTTGCATAATCCCAAGTGAAGGGCTTTTCCCCTCTTTTGACCGGCAATTTATCCTCTATCTCCGCCCGCCATATTCCGCTCCTCATCTCCGCCAGCTCCCCGTATCGCTCTCCCTCTGGTCCCTCAACGAGGGTCAATTGCCAAAAATTGGAAGGAGATAAGTAAAGCATTATTCCCGCTAATGCCCAGCCACCCTCAATAGTGCGGGAATTTACCCTCAATATAGCCTGAAACTTCCCTTCACCGTAAAACGGCGATTCAGTTGGGATAGCGATAGAGTTCATCTTCCCATCGCTATATAACTCTCCATCCCTTTGATTGAATTTCCCCTCAATCGTATTCCATTGAGAGGCGAAAAGACAAAAGGAAGATAAAAGAAGGAGCGTTAGTAAGAATCTACCCATCAATATCACTCCCTGGAAATCCCTGTGAAATTGAATCTATTTAGCCTAATGGGAGGGACAAGGGAATGGTCTCCTCTTTTTGCCTCCTTGCCAATAAGCACTTTATCAGAGAAGGCGTTTACGAGGTTCTGAGTGAAGCGGAGATTTCTCAGGGGATATTTGATTTTTCCTTTTTCCACGAAGAACGTTCCATCCCTGGTCATTCCCGTGAAGATGAGGAGCTTTGGATGGACGATGTTGGTATAATGGAAACGAGTCACGAGGATGCCCTTATCCAAGCTCCCTATCAATTCCTCAAGAGAATAGTCCCCGGGATAGAGAATCATATCGGAGGGGAAGGGAACTCCACGCATTGAATGACCGGTTGATTCCTTACCCTCCTTATGAGCGGTGAAGGAATCGTAAACCACCCCCTTAGCTATTCCCTTATCAACCAAAACCACTTTCTGCTTGGGCACGCCCTCCCAGTCAAAGGGGAAAGGCAGCTGGGCGTTTTCGGCGTCGTCTATGAGCGTTACGCTTTCATCAAATATCTTCTCGCCTATTTTCCCCTCCAAAAAGCTCCTTCCCTCCTGCATAGCTTGGGCGTTGAAGCCAAACCAACCGAAGAAGGACATTATCTCATCCACTGCATAGGGAAGGAGGACGACATCGTATTCGCCTGGCTCTATTTCCCTGGGATTTATCGTCATTAAAGCTCTTTCAACCGCCTCCAAAGCCAGCTCCTCTGGATTTATCATTCTCCAATCGTAGGTTTGGATGGAAGCGAAACCACTTCCATCTTCCTTAGTCGCTACGAGGCGAAAAGCGTATTCGCTCGTAGGGGCGGAAGAATCTATGCCAAGCGAATTCAGGACGCACACATCTCCCTGCCTGCAGAAAAGAGAGCCGGAAAGCTCCACACTCTTCTTCTTCGCTACTGCTATCGCAGATTTAACTATCTCGCTTGCCTCAATTGGCGAAGGAGGCTCAACGAAGATTGAGGAAAAACGAAGAGGGGATGGCTTGGGGAGGGAGACGAACTCAAGATTGGGAGGGGAAAGGGAAGCTATAATCTCCGCTCTTTGAATCATCTCCTTCAATGAAGATTCATCGACTAAGTTAGAGGAGGCTTCACCAACTCTTTTATCCATTACAACTTTTACGCTTGCGTAGAAACCCCTCTCCTGAATGGACTGGTGAACGCTATTTCTCGTGAATCTTATGAGATAATGGGAGTAATCCAGCACATTTACCTGTGCTTCTCCCTTCGTATTATGCAAGACGAACTTGGCTATCTCTTTCGCCCTCATCTCTTCATCACTCCAATTTTCACATTTTGGAAGCGGGCGTAGGGAACTTGATGCCCTACATACATTGCTTGCATCGGCTCCCCCTTCCCGCAGTTAGGAACGCCAAGAAGAAATAGAGTTGATTTGTTCGTTAATGCATCAAGTGAATTCCAGAATTGGGGAGTTATCCCCGTATAGGTGGGATTTTTCACCATCCATTTCACCTCTCCATCCTCTATGAGCCAACCAATCTCGCCAGCGAATTGGAAATTAAGCCTCTTATCATCTATTGACCAAGAGGAATACTCCTCAATCAACAATCCCTTCTTCGTCTCCTGGATGAGCTCATCAAGGGAGAAATCGCCCGGCTCCAAATTTATATTTGTCATCCTTATTATCGGGAGATTGCGGTATCCATCAGCCCTCGCGCAGCCACCCGATTTTATCCCCAGTTTATAAGCTGTCTCTCTTGATGTGAGGTAGTTCTGGAAGATACCCTCTTTGACGAGCTCTATCCTCTGCGCCCTAACACCCTCGTCATCATATTCAAAATGACCGAGGGCTTTCTCCAATGTCGCATCAGCGACTATGTTGACGAGAGGGCTACCGTATCTGAAATTCCCCAACTTATCCCTCGTTAGGAAAGTGTCGCCAGCGAAGGATGTTTCATAGCCGAAGACCCTATCGGCTTCCGAGGGATGACCACAGGATTCGTGAATTTGGAGCCCAAGCATTGATTTTCCGATGATTAACGCCCTTTCCTCCGATGGGCAGGGAGGAGCATTGAGGAGTTCCTCAGCCTCCTTCGCTATTCTCTCTGCATTCGCTGGGAGGTCGAGGCTATCAACGAATTCCCATCCCGTCTGAGCGTAATTCCCACCTAAAGCGGGATAGGAACGCTGCTGGCTTTCATTCCCCTCCACCGCCGTTGCGGAGATTCCACCTCCACAGAGGGTGATTATCTGCTCAATATCCCCTCCTTCGCTTGAGGCAAAGAGCTTCTCCTCTTTCAACGAGTGGAGAATGCTCTCCCGCACCTTTATTTTATCGGAGACATTCATCAGGCGGTCGCATTCCAAGAGAAAGTCAACTTTATCGGGGAGAGGGATATCAAATGGGTCTTTCTCATAGGGGAACTTGAAGCTTCCTTTTCCCGGCTCCTCCTCCGATAGATTAACATCCATATGCCCCGCATTATGGGCTCCCTTCGCCATTTGAATCGCCATATCGGCTGTCTCCCTTGCGGACTCGGGGTTAAGTTCGTTGGTTGAGGCAAAGCCAAGCGCCCCCTTCCAAATAACCCTCAACCCCAATCCCACTTCTTCCTGAATCTCTATTCTCTCTGGTCTGCCGTTTTTAACATAGATTTCCTCCGATTTCCTCCTCACTATTCTGCCATCGGCGAAGGAGGCACCTTCCTCAAGAGCCCTTTCAATTGCTTTCATCAATATTTCCTTCATATCAAACAAACCTCCCTTTTATCCCGGTTTTCCTCTCCTCCTCAATCCTCCTCCTCCCCAGCTCAAAGAAAGGTTGAGCAAAATCCGTTGTCCAGGTTCGTTCCTCAAATGTTCTCTGCTCCAAAGTCTTGAGGAAACCCTCTATTTCCTTGAAATATGAACCGTAGATATGGTAGGAATCGGATATATCCACATATCTTCCCACAAACACTTTCTTCCCTATCCTCTCTCCGATTTTTTCCGCAATCAATCTTTGCAGGTCAGTTAGGGCGAAGATGTTCATAAAGGCTGCTTTGAACGCGTCTCTGCTGCGCCAGTGGGTATTCATATTGAGGTAGAGTTTGCCATCTTCTTCAGCTAATCTGCACCAGATTCTCTGCAGGCAGGGAGGGTCATCTGTTTTGGGGTCAAGGTGGGGTTTCCATGTGATTGCTTGGGCTCTGCGGGAATAGGGAACTTTGGAGAGCTTATCTATAATATAGGCGATTTGGTCTATCTTCTCCTCGCCCACTGAATAGGAAAAGAGACGTTCGTGGTAGGTGTAGGTCCATTTCCCCTCCTCAGGGTCAATCCAGTAATCGTGGACGCCTTCAACGACCTCAAGCCTATATATCTCTAAGTCCTCCAAACCACCGGGGAAACAGCGGTGGATGCGTGGCTCAGCAAGTGGTTGCTCAATGATGATTACCATAGTGCAATCTCGGCTAGGGGGGTCATCGGGCTTATCGTATTCCGTTTTTATCCTTATACCCTCATTCCAGACGGCAAGGATAGAGTTTTCCCAGGCTTCGGGAAGCGTCCTGCCCCTGGCGGTCAGAACTGGTATATCAGCGGGCAAAATATCACCTCCTTTTCAAGAAAATTTTATATCATACTGAGAAGTTTGAAAATCGTTTTTATCCTCGGTAAAAACGAAGAGACCCTTTGTTATGGAGAGAGATAGCGAAGCAATGCACCCTATGGTCCTATTTTTAAATTAGTATTGACTTATTTCCCCGCTCAGCTTATCATTAAACAAACTTTTAGAAAGGAGGCAGGCATATGGCAACGCAAAAGTCTGTGAGTCCTGCGGTGGCGGTGATAGTCATCATCATCGTCCTGGCTATCATCTTCGCCGTCTACTGGTGGACGACCCACAAGCCCGCTGCATCCCGTCCTCCCACGCCTATGATGCCGGGAAAGGGAGGTATGAATATGCCAGGCGGTATGAAGGGGATGCCTGGCGGAATGATGAAGGGTCCAGCGGGACCCCAAACGCCGGCTCAACCAGCGGGACAATAGTTGTAGGATAGTTTCAAGTTACTCCGTTAGCGAGTGAAAAAGTAGCGGAAGGTAGGAGGGGTTTATGCTGAACAACCCCTCCTACCTTCTCTGTTTTAGAGAGGTTCAAGGAAGCGGGGTGATATCGGGACGAAATAGAAGTGAAAATCGGACACAGAAAATTAAAAAACTATTGACTGAATTGGCTTTATTGTATTAAACTATAAAAAGAATAAAATAGCGGGTGCCCCAAAATGCTTATGCACCTTCTGAGTCCTCTAATTAAATTGCTTTTTCTGAAAGAGGAAAAATTATTCCTCTCTTCTACTAAAATCTTCCTGTTTTTCCACAAGGACTTAAGGGAGCTCCAAGCCACACAAAGGTTTGGAGCTCCTTCTTTTATGAATAAAGACGAGAAGAGGTGGTGCCAAGCAAGTGTTTAGAAAGGAGGGAGAAGCGAGCCCCTCTTCTCCCTCGCCGGAAAACCCGGAAAACAAAGATAGGGGCAAAATTAAACCATAAAATGGAGGTGCTTAAAAGTATGTCAAAGAGGGGAAGAGGTTTTACCTTGATTGAATTGTTAGTGGTCATAGCTATCATAGCCATTCTGGCTGCGATTCTCTTCCCCGTTTTCTCAAGAGCAAGGGAAGCGGCAAGAAAGGCAGCTTGTGTATCCAATCTAAAGCAGATAGGAACCGCTATGCAGATGTATGCCCAAGACTGGGACGAGAAATGGGTGCCGATGTCCATTCAAACTTGGTACCAAGGCCAGCAAGCTAGGGACTGGTGGATGTGGCTAATACACCCTTATGTGAAGAACCTGGCGATCTTCAAATGCCCAAGCAATCCCGCTGCCTGGCGAGGAACAGCTGTATTTGGTGACCCAAACTCCGGTGAGGGACCTTTCGCTATGTGCGCCAATCTCGGCGACTCCTATCATCGGTTCTGGGGTGGTTATGGAATGAACTGGACGGCTTTCTCCTCTCAGAACGCCGGAGGAACGAGGGGCTGCTTTGGACCAGGCGATAGAGGAGAGCTCGGAATGGGCACATCCCTTGCCGCTATAACCGCCCCCGCTGAGACAATCGCCGTCATGGACAGCAACTGTGTTGTCGTGGGAAGACTACCCTGCTGGCCTAACCCCGCCTCAACGGAGCCGACTGTTGGACAATGCTTTGACCCCGAGGATTCCGGTGTGGGCTGGTGCGGTTGCGTATATCCCGCTGGAAACCAGTCCCTCAAGGGGTTTAGGCGCCATAGCGACGGAGGCGTAGTCTTATTCGTTGACGGTCATGTGAAGTGGCTTAGGACAACATATAACTACAAACCTGGCGACCCCTTCTATCTGTGGAGAACATATAAGTGAAATTTTTTAAAGAAAGGAGGTAAAGTTAATGGCCGCGAAAAAACAGGTGAGCCCAGCGGTCACGGTGATAGTTATCATCGTGGTGCTGGCTATTATATTCTTCGTCTACTGGAGAACCACCCACAAGCCCGCCCCCAAGGTCCCTCCCCCTGGGCAGATGATGCAAAAGTATATGGGGAATATGCCTGGAGGGGCAAAGGGGATGCCTGGCGGAATGATGAAGGGTCCAGCGGGACCCCAAACGCCGGCTCAACCAGCGGGACAATAGACGCAGCTAGGCTCCAAAACAAGCGGTAAATAGCGTTCAAAAAGCTCGAATTCAAGGGGAGGGAAGAATCGTATTCTTCCCTCCCCAGGAAGAATTTTGTTTTTAAATTCCCTTGTAGGGAGAGGAGGTTTTTTGGAAATTGCCCAAAAGGGCAAGGTATCTTTCTTGAGGGAAACTTTTCTCCTTTTCAACTCGTCTAACTTCTGAGGTGATATTGAATGAAGAGGTTTTTCCCTTTTTTGTTCCTTGGCTTAATTTCATTAGCCCAGATTGGTGTTATGAAGACGAAACTGACTTCCTTAATCATCTACAGCAACGGTTTCGCTTACGCTGTTCGGGAGGGCGAAGGGCAGCTGGAAAACGGCTATATATCCATTGACTATCTCCCTCAAGCGAGCGCGGGCTCCCTCTGGATTTACCTTAAACAGAAAAACGCCTACCCCGATACAATTATCAATCCCCAGGAAAACACAATTGATTTCAAGGACACATCCCAGCTTCTCGCTTCATTGAAGGGGAAAATAGGGGAAAGATTGAAGATTGAAACTACCGAGGGGGTGGTCTCCGAGGGGAAATTAAGCCATATCCTACCCGACCTGATACTACTTGAAGGAGAGAAGGGGCAGATATTCGCTATTAAACCCGATAAGGTGAAGAAAGTCATTTTGGTCGGCTATCCTCTAAAGCTAAAGGTGGGCGGAATAGAGGAAAATGAAAAGGTTGGCATTGCCTTAAGCTATCTTCAATCAGGTCTCGCCTGGGAGCCAAACTACTTAATTTATATAACTAACGAGAAGGAGGCTATGCTCTCCCTACGAGCCACGGTTGTTAACAACACGGAGGATTGGGAGAACATCACCTGCTATTTCGCTGTTGGTATGCCCAATTTCCCATGGAGAGGTATGATAGACCCCCTTATAACACGAAGCTTGATGGTTTTCACTGATGGTGGGATGAGGGCAATGCAGATGCCCGCTGGGGTTAAGGCAGAGGAAAAAGCGGCTGGATACGGAGGATATGGCGCTGCGCCACCGCCCATCTCCCTTGAAGGTGAGGAACTGTCCACTCTTTATTTATATAAGAAGGAGGGTTTCTCATTAAAGAAAGGGGAGGCGGGGGCGGTTACCATCTTCTACACATCTATCCCCTATAAGCATATCTTCAGCTGGGATGCGGATGCAGGGCGAATATCCCGCATCCTATCTTTCACTAATAAGAGCGGGGTTCCTCTCGTTCCGGGAAGCATTTTGGTAGTTGAACAGGGCAATCCCTTAGGGCAGGACCGCCTAACACTCATTCCCGCAGGTGGGGAGGGAAGGATCAATCTCGGCTTGGCTGGCGAGTTGGAAGGGAAGGTGGAGGAAACGGAGTTGGGCAGAGAGATAATTAAGGACCAGAAACAGGAAATGACCTATGTTAAAAGGGAGATAAGAGGTAAATTGGAGCTTAAGAATTTCTCCAAAAAGGAAGCGGAAGTTGAAGTGAGCAGGACGGTTGTCGGAGAGGTTCTTTCCACCACGCCTCAAGCGAAGGTGACGCTTATTTCCTCGGATGCCCTCAACCCCACAAACAAGCTCTTCTGGACGGTTAAAGTGCCAGCGGAGGGCAAGATAGAGCTCGTGTATAAATATCTTTCCGTCCAAGCGACTAAGGGTCTTCCTCCCGTAGTCCCGCTTGGTCCCGGAATAGGTTTTGAAAAAGAAGAATAAAGGTTTCTCTATTTCACTCTCTCTAAAACCAATACCCAATCCTGGAAGATTGGAGTGGGACCAGGAACACGCCATTCTCCATTTTCGTCGCCTTTAGCTTCCCCTATTGCCAGCTCCTCTCCATTCGTGGGATTGAAGAGGAAAGCGCGATATTTTCTATCCTTTTCCAATTTCTTCACCTTTATCCCCCACACCCCGCTCGGCAAGAAGATTATCCTCACTTCACCTTCAATTCCACCGGCATAAGCTGCGTTCCAATTTTCTGCCGTTCCCGCTGGTTCAACCCAATCCTGGTGAGGCTCAAATCTCCACCATTCGTATCTCATAAGAAAAGATTTAGCCAATCCCAGTTGATAAGAGCCCGGAAGCTGATAAGCGACTTCCCAAGGCGTGTTTCCCCAATTCATCCCATGAGGAGAGGGACCGAAGGGCTTCTCTTTCGTGTTCACTTGCCATATCCCATTTGCCCCATAAGTATGTCCACAGGCGCCCGAGAGGAACGAAACCCAGAACATAAATCTCTGCACTTCTTGCCGGCAAGCTTCACCAATTCCCTCATAACATACCTCACCATTTATCAAGGGAAGTTTCGGGCTTGAATTATAGGATGTGGTTAAGAGACGGATAGTATTCGGAATGCTCCATCTATCACTATGTCCCGTTTGAAGCATATCAATATCCAGAAGTGAAGGGTCTTCCAATTGATTGCGAGCGGAATCGGTTGGATGGATTGTTATAGGATGATGGTAAGGGTCTATCTCCCTTAAATAGCGAGCTAATTCTGTCCAGCCCTTTTTCTGAAATTCGCTTTCCTTCTGCGGTTCCGTTGAGAGATAATAGGGCATTATCCCCTCTCCCGCCAAACACCAAACCACGGGATAGGCGCCATAGCGGGCAACGAGATTTCGCCAGTGGTTCTTCATTTTCTCAATCCCAAGCCAGGGGAGATAATAGCCCCAGCAACCAACAATGCAGGGAACTAGTCCCTTCTTAACAAGATAATTGATGCGGAGGTCAGCCATATCAAAATAGTGGGGATTGATACGGCTGAACCCTTGCTCCCAGGGGAAACCCGCTTCGTTAGCCCCTCTCTCATCAAAGGCGGGCATATCGGGATATAGTCCGGCGACTATTTGGATGACGGTAAACCCTTTTTTAACTCTGTCCGCAACTAAAAGGGAGAAATCGGAGGGAAAGCTAAGCCTCTTGCAGAGCCCCATCCACCAGGTGTCAGCGAGCCAGAAGAAGGGGGTCCCATCAAGATGTTGGAGGAATTTATTGTTAGGGCTTCTTTGCAGACGCCCATGCTTGAGGAGAGGGTTTTCGCCATCATAAGGGAGAATTTCAAGGGAGCCTTGTCGATTATGTAAATCCGTATTGGTTTGGTCGGAGCAAATTGAACGCCACTTATGAGGACCGAGTTTGGGTGAGGAATAGCGAACTTTCCAGCAATTTTCTCCCGCCCAGAAGGCAGGAACTTTTTGCTCTTCTCCATCTGGGTCGGTGAATACGACATCCAGTTCAACATCATTGAAGGGGTCAGGATAGGAATGGGCTGACTCAAAAGTAATCTCAATTGGGCAATTTTGCCTCCCAAATAACATAGCAATCGCCTCCTTATGGTTTTATTATAAACCCTGTAGGGTTTAGTAGAAATGATTTTTTAATTGCTTGCGAGGAACGAAACGATTCTTATGAGATTGCCACTACTGCCTTCTCTGGGTCCTTAATGCGGAGGGAATTAACACCTCGCCTCGTTTCAATCGGGCTCTTTAATTGAAGCGAGAATCAAAGTAAAATATTTTATAATGAAGAGAAATAAGTCATTTAGAACTTCCATCTGCCCTGTTTGTGGAAAGGAGAAAATCTTCTCTGAGGCTATAGGAGCTTGTCGTGATTGCCTTCTCTCATATCCCGAACTCCGAAACCAAATTTTAAAGAGACATAACGATATTCGCTCCCTTTTCAAAATCCCACCTTTTCCTCGGAAAGAAGGCAATATCGCTTGCGGATTGTGTGCGAATAAATGTTATTTAAAGGAAGGAGAAATGGGAGTTTGCGGAGCGAGAATAGCAAGAGATGAAAAGGTCGTTCCTTTGGCTGGCGATGAAGCAATCGTTGAGTGGTATAAGGACCCTCTTCCCACAAATTGCGTTGCGGATTGGGTTTGTCCCGGATGTAGTGGAAGCGGCTATCCTCGCTATTCTTATTCGCCGAAGGCGGAGATTGGCTACTACAATCTCGCTGTATTCTTCGGCGCCTGTAGTTTCAATTGTCTTTTCTGCCAAAATTGGCATTATAGAACACTTGATAGAAAGAGACGCGCTGAGGAACTCGTTGAGGATGTAAAGGAAAGGGTATCCTGCATTTGCTTCTTCGGTGGTGACCCCACACCCCAGCTTGAATTCGCGATAAAATCCTCGGAATTAGCGTTGAGGGAAAGGAAGGGGAAAATCTTGAGAATCTGTTGGGAGACGAACGGGAGTATGTCAAAAGAAAAGCTGGAGGAGATGGCAGAGCTATCACTAATGAGCGGAGGATGTATAAAGATAGATATAAAGGCTTGGACAGATGAAGTCTATTTCGCCCTAACCGGCACACAGGCGAGGGATAGGGTATTTGAGAATTTCGCCTTTCTTGCAAGATATATCAAGAGGCGTCCCGACCCTCCCTTCCTCGTTGCCAGCACTCTTCTCGTTCCGGGATATGTGGATGAGGAGGAGGTTGAGGGCATAGCGAGATTTATCGCTTCATTGGATAGAAACATACCCTTCGCCCTTCTCGCTTTCTATCCCTGTTTTCAGATGAGGGACCTTCCCACAACTTCCCGCCAGCACGCTGAGAGATGTTTGGAAAAAGCAAGGGCAACGGGCTTGACTAATGTCCGAGTAGGTAATATCCATATTTTATCTCCATTGGATTATAAATAATTCCCGACCGAGTTGGTAGTCAATCAATATGGGAAGTCTTACAAGGAGCTAAAATGTCAGGGAATTATACAACTTTGGTTGACTATTAGAGGAAGGAAAGTTATAATAAGTTTAGCGGAAGCGCCCATAGCTCAACCAGGATAGAGCGGCTGCCTTCTAAGCAGCGGGTTGCGGGTTCGAATCCTGCTGGGCGCGCCATTCGGTTCGGGCCGATAGCTCAGTCCGGTAGAGCAGGGGACTCTTAATCCCTTGGTCGCGGGTTCGAATCCTGCTCGGCCCACCACCTAATCCCAAATGCAAAAAGAGATTTATCAACTCTCAAAAGAGGAAGTCCTCAATCTATTGCAAACTGACGAAGAGGCGGGGCTAACGGAGGGGGAAGCGCAAAGAAGACTCCTCCTTTATGGTCCAAATGAGCTAAAGGAGGAGAGACATCGCCATCCCCTTTTGATTTTCCTCCGCCAATTCGCCGACCTGCTCATTATAGTCCTCCTCGCCGCCGCTGTAATCTCCCTCGCGACAGGTGAAATAACCGATTTCACCGTCATAATGGCTGTCCTCATCCTCAACGCCCTGATGGGCTTCATCCAAGAGTATAGGGCGGAGAAAGCCGTCCAAGCCTTAAAGAGAATGGCTACTCCCTTTGCGAGGGTGCTCAGGGATGGACAAATAAAGGAAATCCCTTCAACACAAATCGTCCCCGGCGACATCATCCTCCTTGAAACAGGAATGATAGTTCCCGCAGATGCTAGATTGATAGAAGCAATCAATCTCCAAGTTGACGAATCCTCCCTCTCAGGTGAATCCCTGCCAGTTGAGAAAAACGCCGAGCCGATTCCAGATGAAAGTGTTCCCCTAACCGAACGCTCCAACCTAGTTTTCAGCGGAACGATAATCACATCGGGGCATGGGAAGGCGGTGGTTTTCAATACAGGAATGCAGACCGAAATGGGGAAGATAACCAAGCTTATCCAAGAGAGCGAGGAGAGGAAAACACCCCTTCAGGAGAAAATGGAGCAAGTGGGGAAATGGCTCGCTATCGGAGCTCTCTCTATCTGTGCCCTCATCCTCATCTTGGGCGTCTTGGAGGGAAAACCACCTCGCCTTATGTTTCTCACCGCTGTTAGCCTCGCAGTTGCCGCTATTCCAGAGGGATTGCCTATAGTTATAACAATCTCCCTTGCCCTGGGCGCGAGGAGGATGGCGAGGAGAAATGCACTTGTGAGAAAATTGAGCGCTGTAGAAACCCTCGGTTGCGTCACCCACATCTGCTCGGATAAAACTGGCACTCTTACCCAAAACAAAATGTTCCTTGAGATCATCCATATTAATGATAAGATAGTTAAGGTGACCGGAACCGGATATGCCCCTGAAGGAAAGTTTCTTCTAAATGGCGAGGAAATCTCCCCTTCTTCCGATGAGCATCTACAGCTTCTTTTGAAGGCAATCGCTCTCTGCAACGATGCCCATTTAGTGAAGAATAAAGATGGGTGGCGGGTGATAGGCGACCCAACTGAGGGAGCGTTGCTTTCCGCTTCTGGGAAGGGAGGGTTTTTGAAGGAGGATTTGGAGAAACAGCTTCCCAGAATAGGGGAAATCTCCTTTGATTCACGGCGTAAAAGGATGAGCACAATCCATAAGACACCCGAGGGCTATATAGTTTTCGTCAAGGGAGCTTTGGAAGGGATACTCTCCATTTCTAACAGGATTTATGAGCAGGGAAAGATTGTTGAGCTTAACGAGGAGAAAAGGCAGGAGATACTGAAGTTAAGCGAGGAATTCGCAAGTAAGGGAATAAGGATTTTGGGCGTTGCCTACAAGGAGATAAAAGAAGGCGAGCTTCCCTCATTTAGCGCTGAGGAGATAGAGAAAGAGCTGATATATTTGGGCTTTGTGGGGATAGTTGACCCAGCTCGTCCCGAGGCACCCGAGGCGATAAGGATTTGCAGAGAAGCGGGTATAGAGCCGATAATGATAACGGGAGACCAGCCAGCAACCGCTTCGGCAATAGCTAAGGGGATAGGCTTGCAACAAAACGGCTCCGATGTGTTAACCGGCAGAGATTTGGAGAAGATGAGCGATGAGGAACTGAAGGAACGGCTCCTCTCAACGAAGGTCTTCGCGAGAGTTTCCCCCGAGGAGAAGCTGAGGATAGTGAGGCTTTTGAAGGAAGATGGCTATATAACCGCAACAACTGGCGACGGCGTGAACGATGCTCCTGCTTTAAAGGAGGCTGATATAGGGGTGGCGATGGGGATAACGGGAACAGATGTTGCAAAGGAAACAGCGGATATGATTTTATTGGACGATAACTTCGCAACAATAGTGTCCGCTGTAAAGGAAGGAAGGATGATTTATGATAACATAAGGAAGTTCATTCGCTATATCTTAACCACCAATTTCGGAGAAGTCCTCACCCTCTTTTTCTCCATTATATTGAATTTCCCACTTCCCGTTTTGCCAATCCAAATCCTTTGGATAAACCTCCTAACTGATGGCTTGCCGGCGATAGCATTGGGGGTTGAGCCGCCCGAGCCCGAGGTGATGAAGCGCCCGCCAAGAGACCCGAAGGAGAGCATCTTCTCCGGTGGAATGGCACGCCATATATTCCTTGGTGGATTGTGGATGAGCGTCTGCACGCTTCTTCTATTCCATTATTTCTCAAGGGAAAGCCTTGAGCTTGCGAGAACGATTGCCTTCACCACACTCGCATTTTTCCAGATGGCAAATGTCTTGGCTATAAGGTCGGAAAAACATTCCGTTTTCACAATCGGCTTTTTCTCCAATCCTTCATTGATACTCGCTGTTTTATCAACAGTGATTTTACAACTCAGCGTAATTTATATTCCCATATTGCAGAAATTCTTCAAAACCCTTCCACTTGATTTAAATCAACTTCTCCTATGCGTAGTTGTTTCCTCCACTATTTTCTTCTTGATAGAGCTTGATAAGTTAATAGGAAGGATTAGGGAGAAGAGAAGGCAAGTTTAGAAGACAGATATAAGCTTTTTAATGCGAAAAGCGAAGCCTTTTGGCACAGAGAGGAGCAAAGGGACGAAGCCATCTCTGTCATTGCGACCTATTAGTTTTTCTAAATCGCTCCCTTCTCGGCTATCCTTCTCTTCAGCTCAAGATAATAGAGAAAATTCTCCAAGGGAACCTCTGGAGGAACAGTGTGGTCAACCGTCGGTACATAGCCTCCGCTTTCTAAAATGGGCAACACCTTCCTCCTCAGCTCTTCTTCTATAGCCCTTTTATCCTTTGCCAATTCCCTCTTATCAATTCCTCCCATAAAGGCTAAATCCTTCCCATATTCCTTCCTCAATTTCACTGGGTCCATACCAGCAGCTGACTCCAAAGGCCAATGACAATTTATCCCCGCCTCTATCAAAAGGGGAATCAGGGGCTCAGTGTTCCCATCGCTGTCCAACTCGATCACTTTAACACCATGTTTCCTCAGATATTCGGATATTGCTTTATGTCGGGGAAGGAAGAACTCCTTGTAAATCCTTGGGGAAATCAGGGGTCCGTTTTTGAAGGCGAAGTCTTCGTTGAAGGTGAAGGCATCTATCTCCAATTCGGTCAACGCCTTCTCCGTTGTTTGGATGAAGAACTCAACCATCCAATCAAGAATTTCGTGGATTAGATTGGGCTGGTCATAAAAGGCATAGGAAAGATTTTCCGTTCCCATCATCTGGCGCAAATTCCAATAAAGCCCAGCGAATCCGCAATTCTCGGTGAGATATAGGGGATAGTCCCTATTTTGCCATTTCCTCTTCAATTCCTCCCAATTCCTTGGGTAGCGGTTGGGGTCCTTGGGGTTGAAACGCTTTTTGAATTCCAGGAAATCTTCCCTCTTTTTCACGAAGAAATCCATATAGGTATCCATACAGAGGCGAGTTCCTCTAACCGTTCCCTCCTTCAAAGCTCTATGCTTCTGTCCCCATCTATCAATGAAGATTATATATCTTTCATCTTCTTCAATGATTTGGTCGAAGCCGGGGATAGGACCCATATCCAAAGGAATGAAGTCCCTTTTATCAAGCATAGCGAACTTGGGCTCACCCCTGAACCAATCACCAGCCAATTCCTCCTCCTTCAAGCCCTCTTGAAGCCATCTCTCATAGGTCTGTCCCCAGATGCCCAGCTCAAAATAAGGATAGCGGTCGACTGGTTGGAAGGCTATAGTCCTCAAAAATCTTTCTCTTGCGTTCATAAGAACACCTCCTATAAAATTTTTAAAGAGAATGTAAAGTTAGGCAATGTAAAATAAAAAAGAAGTAGCAAGATATTGCGTTTGGGAACATTTTGAGGGATAATTATGTCAAAATATATGGAGGAACGAAGATGAAAAAGAGAGGGTTTACTCTCGTTGAGATGCTTGTTGTGCTGGGCATAATCGCCTTGCTCAGCGCCATTCTTCTGCCCGTTTTTAAAGGGCTTAGGGAATCCGTGTATAAACAACAATGCGTGGCGAATCTGCAAAAGATTTACCATGCCTTGAGGATGTTTTATCTTGATACTGGCACATATCCCGAGGCTAAAATTACTCTGCAGAGTGGTCAGGTTGTTGATTTGGGACTCTTGGCTTTACACAGCGACGAGTTGGTGAATTTGGTTGCTTACGGTTATTCTGGATTACCCTTAAACGACCCAGATGAGGCGAGAAGGATTATCTCGCGAAAGGGAAGATATCCAATCTTTGCAAGCGAGTTTCACTGCCCGGCGAATATCCAGCACGATAAACCCATCGTTGAGAACAACGGGGCTTATTACCTTGACCCCTATTATTTTGATTATGTCTCAATTGACCCTCTTTTGGGCGTTTCCACTTATATGAGAGTGCGGACGCAAGATTCCAATGACACTAACTTCAACAAACAGCTCTACGCAAAGGAGCCTTTGAATTCCACGGTCATAACTTGGTGTTATTCTCATAGGGATTTGGATGACAACGGATTGCCTCGCCCGGGAAGCAAGGATATCGTTCTCTTCTTGGATGGTCATACCGAGGTGAGGGAGACGAGCGAGCTGATGATAGTTGACCAGTCAACGGGGCTATATGCCCCCTGGCTCATTGAACCGAGGAGGAGATGATGAGAAGAAAGGGCGTTACCTTACTTGAGATGCTCGTTGCCATAGCGGTTTTTGTTGTGGGGATGGTCTATGTCCTGCGAGTCTTCCCCGGAGGTATGAAGGGGATAAGATACGGAGAGCAAGTCACTTTGGCTTCCTCCTTAGCTAAAACCCAACTTTCCTCCTTGATAGCCAATCCGGGAGACCTGCCTGACGCTATAGCGGCTACCAACCCCCAGGTTCCCGGCGAAATTCTCCTTACAGCCAATCCCGACGACGCCGACCCAGACCTTTTCCGCCTCATCTACGGTGAGCCTTTCTCCATTCCTGCTCCAACGGGTGGAGAGGCAGGCTGGGCTTCTTATTACCTCCTTCGCTTCGCTCCCGCTGACCCCAACTGGGGAATCGTTGTCTATTCCACCCCCTTGGAAAGGGCGGAGGGAGACCCAAGCCTCCCCGACGACATAGCATACCTTCAAGCTAATCAATATCTTATAGATTACGACACAGGCTTGATCGCCTTCGCCCCTCAGCCCTTTGACCGCTGGTTTAAAGTTGATTACACATATAGGGATGCTCAGGGAAAGGCTCACGATGTAGTAGATGAAATCCTTTATGTGCCCGCTAATTCTCCCTACGCTACTGACCATCCCCAGGGATGCCTCCTTGGACATCCCGTTGATTGGTTCAGCGAGACGGTGGCGATTACATTGTTGAACATCGGAGCGAATAACTTCAGCGATAACCCCTATGAGTTCAAGATTTTGGATTTTTACAGGGGATTGGTTGCACTCAATCCCCTCTCTCGCAGGTTCATTAGGAGTGCAAGGGTGGACTATCAAGTCATGGATTGGCGAATATTGAGGGAAACGAGGCAGTTGCCCTTCACACTTCCCGCGGATACACGCCTCACTTTCGCCAACCTCCACGAATTAGACCCAACCTACCCGGGTATTCTTATCCTTGATGCGACAACTGGTGAGGTTATATTTGATGAGAGAGCGAATCCTCCTTGCAATCCTCCTGATAGAGTTGTGGTTGGCAAGGATGGCGTTCTAACTTTCAATTATCCCAACGATGCGGGCAAGAGGGTGAAGATATTCTATCGTCCAAGCAAGGATTTTCCTCTCTCCATCCAAAAAGCCGCAACAAATTATAGATTGGCACCCAATCTCTCTATAAGTTGGCGGGAATATCAATTGACCCTAAACCCACAAACAGGACGATGGTGCTTATATTTCACTCCCTGCGAGAAGGGGAAGACAGTCCTTGTGGATTACTGGTTTGGCGACCCCAATAATCCCCAAAAGGTGGTCGGTGAGTGGGGAACGATAACGAGGGTTCCCGAAACTGGGGCGGGGATAGATGACCAAGACCCTGCCTACGATTACATAGTGGAATTGAAGGGACAACCGGTTTTGAGCGTTATAAAGGTTGTGGGGGCATCTTTGAAGGTGCGGGTGGCTTGGAAGACGCCGGCGGAGCGCTGGCGAAAGCTAGATTTGGATACGGTCCTTACATCGGGGAGGTGAGAAGATGAGGAAGAAGGGCTTTACCTTGATAGAGCTTCTAACCGCGATTGCCATCTTCGTCGTGCTCTTGGGCATTCTCTTCATTCCCGTATCATCTTCTTTGAGGTCAATAAGAGAGGCAAATATGTACGTTGCCCTGCAGGATGCGGCGAAGGATTTAGCAGAGAGATTTAAAAAGGAAGTTCCCACGGCTATCAATGCCTTTGACCCTTCCTCCCCCATAGTTATTGGCATAGACCCACAGGGGAACTACATCTGGGCACCGTATGCGAAGCTTGACCTTGTTTTACCAATGAAAGAACTTTATTGCGAAATTTGTGGAAGCGTTACCCCTTATCCAACTTTTGAGCCGTCTCCTCCTTATACCTGTCCCAATTGCGGGAACAGCGACCAATCAACTCTCCATCTCCGCCTCCATCGTCCCCTCACTTCGAAATCAACGATTACTCGCTTCTTCATCGGATTGAGAGAGCCGGGGGTATGGGATGATAATCTAAAGGATTATACAGCTGTCAGACCGTATGAGAATGTGGAGCTTCGGATTGGCTCAGCCTACAATCTCTTCACTCTCTACAAGGTAGAATTCAATCCCAATGACCCGAGGTTCGCTAATTGGAGAAACCAGGACTTCTTTTATGATTTAAACACTGCCCCCGACGGGAAGACATATATGTATCATTGGAAGAAAAACGCCGTTTCCCTTACTCCACCCGACTTGGATGTGGTTGATGTCTGGCAGGATGCGAACGGCGTTTATCATTTCACTCCCCTCCTATCCTTCCTCCCTCGCTTCGTTCAAGAAGTCCTCTCCGCTCCCTCAGGCTCCTATACTTATATCGCCAGCCTCGGACTTTGGGCGGGAATACAAAACGACAACACGCAATTATTGAAGCAGATTTATCCCAATCCCTATTCAGATTGGCCTCATGTAGTTGTTATGCATTGGGATGGAGGAAGCGGAACCTGGATATACGATTACGATTCCTGGATAACTGACCCATCCAATCCCGCCTCTCCTTGGGCTGATGTCCTGCAGAGATATCTCACCTGGGATTCCCGCAGAGGAATGGTGAACTTCGCTTTCTGGGCGCAGAGGACCATACCAGCGGATGGAATAAGCTATACCTATTCCATCCCCGCTCCCTCTGACCCCGTCTCCAATCAACCCATTCCCAATGCTTATCTCCTCCTTCGTTCCGAGGTCGTGAAAGTAAATGGGGTGACCTGCAAGAGGGTGGATGTAAATCCGCAAACTTATGTTGATGTTTCAGGGAATAGGCTTTATGAGTATACAATTGATTATGATAAAGCAATAATCACTTTCAATCCTCAAAACCCTCCTCTTCAAGGGGATGTGATAGAGGTAACTTATTATTGGACGACTCTGCAGAGGGGAGATTTGGTGTGGGTTCATTATCCCTCTTGTCAGGAGATAATGGTGGCGATAGGAAGCGAGAAGGCTTTCACTCCTGAAAGGAAGTATCCTTTCTGGATTGTCCATACAATCAAGGTGGAGAATGTGAGGCGATAGCGATGAGGAAAGGACAAGCTTTGATAATAGCTATTGGCGTTCTCTTCATTCTGACGATGTTCGCTGCCGTCTATATAGGCATCATTAACAGGCTCTTCATGAGAACGAGGTATGAGGAAAGCACGGCGAAGGCTTATGCCCTCGCCCAAGCTGGAATAGAATATGCTAATAAGATGCTCACCCAAAGCGAGGAAGGCTCTTGGTGGCGTCCTCGCTCCGCCCCTCCCTATCCCTTTGACCCGAACGACCCGCGATACCTAATTTATCAGCAATACGACCCCGACTTTGATTATCTCAAACTGGGCGGTCCCGATGGGAAGGGGGCTTTCGTTCGCTTCAATATGGGAGACGGACGATTTCTCCTTAGGGTAACCTATAAATATCGGTCAGATGACCCTCTTTCCTCCTTCATAAAGATAGAGAGTATAGGGAGACCGGGGAATGCGGAGGGGATAAGATGGGAGGACCCTAATTTCGACCCAACCTCTATAGACCCAGCCGTCTATACCCCTTATAAGAGGGTTTTAATTGCCTATAAGCCAATATATATAACCGATTACGCTCGCTTCGTGACGAATAGGAGCAGGAGGGAAGAGTATATCCGCTTGGGGGCTCCGAATTGGCGAATGTATATAGAGGGAGGTGTGAGGATAAATGGAAACCTCCGCTGGGTAGGGGATGATGACACAAACATTGTTGATGTCTATATAGCTTTGCTTCAGCAGAAATGGGATGGCTTTGTGCATCAGCTTGAGAGGGTGGAGATAGCTGGGGAGATAATCCATCAAGAAAGCCCTGCTGAAATTCCCGCGCAGGTTCAATTGCAGATAGGAACGCAACCTCCCCAGTTCGTCCTTCCAAGCAATGACCCCAACTTCTCCACTCTTGGTGGTTTTTATCGGGATGGAATATTTGATAGGCCGGATGTGAATGGGTTGCCGAGAGCTATCACCTATGCGGAGGCACCTTCAATAGATAGGCAGAGATATGTGTCTCTCACGAGGGATGGGGGTGGAATATATATAAACAACTTCTCTGATATCCAATACAGGCATAACATTGAGAACCTTCGTTTGGATTGGCTGAGGAGGCAGAGCCCTTCCTCTTGGGCGGGAAGCGTCTATGTGCCGCCGGGAGTGGAGATATTCCTTGAGCCCCGCCCTTATCAGGATAATCAAGCGAATCCCATAACGACCTGCATAACCGTTGTTCGCCACGATAGGGCTTTCCCAGATGGCACTTATACGAGAATATACTGGTTAAGGGATTATAGGCCGGTGATATTTGCGGAGGGGAATATAAGGATAAAAGGAAGGCTTGCCCCCAACGAGGCATTGACTGTTGTCTCAAATGGAACGATTTACATTGAGGGGATGTTGGGCACGCCTTGGGATGAGAGAGCTAATGATGGAAGCGCTATAGCGCTTCTCGCAGCGGACGCAATTTGCGTGAATACAAGCCAGATTCCCGCTGGTCTTCCCTCCTTGACGACGACCGCTGCTGTGGAATCTGATAACCTCAATGGTCAACCACCCTTCCACTGGCATCTTCATCACGGAGAATACTTCCTCACTTCCTTCTATTCGGGAATTTATACATCCTATAATCCACCAACAACGACTGGTTTTTCACCCGATTCAATCTATCTTCGCATCACCACCGCTACCGGGGGCATACCGGGCTATTGCTTCGTAGATGTCTGGGTTTACAATACTCAGATGAGGAATTGGCAATTCGCAGGCACATTTAGCCCTCGCACCGTCGCACCCAATTATGAGATTGTAAGCCTTAACAACCTTTATTGGACTGCTCCTCCCAATCTCCCCACAGCAATCGGGGGAATCTGGCTTCAGCTCAATCCCTTATCTACTTATGATGCTTGGATAGGCGGCAATTGGGTAGAGCCCCTTACACTCAATATCTCCGCCCTCCTCTATGCCCAAAATGGTCCCTTCTTCGTCATACCGCCTCCCGGGGAATGGAAGCTTGAGACAGGAACCCCACTCAATTGGACTATTTTGATAAACGGAGCGATAGCGGAGAACTGGCCAGCGGGGACTTACGATGTAACCGAGTGGACGAGCAAAATGAATCCGGGCATAGTTACAATCCGCTGGGACCCCGCCCTTGTTATGAATTCGCCACGCCCAGGGGAGGAAAATCTTCCCAATCTCCCCCACCTCCCCGTCAGTCCCTCTTATTTCTACGCAGGCGAGGTCCCAAGGTGAGGTGATGAAATATGCGTAAAATAGCAATCCTTATTTCTCTTATCGCTTTTCTACTTCCCGCAATAGCTGGGCAATTCACTTACTCCGCGACAAAAAGGGTATTCAAGGTATGTAATCTCCTCGTTGATTCCGCTAAATACAATCCCAACGACCCCAATAGCCCGCCTGAGAATAGCGACCCCTATGTTTTCTATGTTTTGGACCAAAGGGAGGATTTGAAGCCCTATGGCTGGGAGCTTATCAATCCTCTCGCTCCAAAGACTGTTTCCCCCGAGATAGCCTATAGATGGAATTATAGAGATAGAAGGGACCCATTGAATCCCTACTATGTTGGTCAGCCGGTGACAAAGAATATGGCTTGCTATTGGGAAGTTCTGTTATCAGAGGTTAGCGTTGAGGACCTTCTCCAATTCGACCTCGTCTTCATAACGAACCACCGCTTCACGACTTTCACCCCGCAGGATTTGGAGAAGCTGAGGAGGTTCGTTGATTCTGGCGGACGCCTATGGATAGATGATTGCTCCGGCTTCCGCATTGCGGATAATAACTTCATCACTCCTCTGCAGTTCGCCAACGATGGACCAGCTGGAACCGCTGTCGTCGTTGACCCCTATCATCCCTTGCTCAGCTATCCTTTCCAATTAACTTATGACGAAATCTCTCATTTGGGGGATAAGAATGTGGGTAATTACTATATCTCCGTTTATGACCCTGGCACCCTTCAGCCAGTCGTTCTGAATTACGCGAGCGGAAGAATGGATAAGCCGTATATTGCGGCGGGGCAGTTTGGTGCGGGATTGATAATCGCGACCTCCGGCGATACGGGATGCGATATAAACGACCCCTGCGGTGGAAGGTCAACATCCTCAGGGCAGAACAGCGGTCCCTATGCGGGGGAGAACATCCAGAATGCCCATTCAGAGGACATAAAGTTCGTATGGAATATGATACTATTGGCAAATAACTGGTCTTCATTTAGAAAGGACAATAGGCGAGGCGCTATTTCCTATGAGGAGATAAATCCTCCCCTTGATGCGAAATGGGAGTTCGCTCAGGATAACTTTACCGTCTATTCTCCCGTGATTTGGAATGGGATAGTTGTGGCGGTTTCCGATGGTGGAGTCGTTTATGCCTTTGACGCTGACCCATATAGGGATATTGATAACGATGGCAATTACGATGATGGAGTGCAGAATAATTTCAATCCCATCCTTCCTTATGATTTGCTGTGGCAATATTCAACGAATATCCCCGCCATGGTGGGTCCAAAGTCTCCCCTTATTACAACAATTTGGGATGGGGCGCAGACGATAGAAGTTGCCATAGTGCCCATGGGAAATCGCCTCTTTTGCCTCCCTCTTTATCCAGCAAATCCCTATAATCCCACGCCAATCTGGACAAGGGCGCTTGCAAGTCCTATTTCTGGCTCGCCCGCGCTGGCAAGAGGATTGCTATTCGTTCCCGCCGGTGCCGAGATTTATTGCCTGGACCCAAGCACGGGAAACAATATAGGTGTTCCCTTACAGCTTGCAAATGTAACATCAATAACAACTGCGGTGACCGTAGCAGCTGCGGAGGACCCCAATAAAGAAAGGATTGTGGTTGGGACAAGGAGCCCATCGGACCAGGGAAGCATCCAATATCTCGTTTGGAATAGGCAAACTGGACAGTTTGAGTCAAGAGGACAAATGTTGACGCAGGGAATCCCAAATTCCTCCATAATCTTCACTCCCGACAATCAGGTTATATTCACGACGAGCGAAGGGTGGGTTTACTCAACATATTGGCGCTCAACCTTCCCCTCCTGGCGCTACAACACGGGACGCAATCCTCTACCATCACAGTTCAGCCCTGCCGTTTCCTATGAACACGACCTCGTATATGTGGCTGTTCCCGATGCAGTCTTCGCCTTCTCGCTCCATCCAACTTTCCGAGCTCGGATTCATAACCAGATATTGGAGGGCTCGCTCCCCTTCGCAAGATATGTTGATATAACGGACTCCGGAGCTCAGCAAATCGCAACCAGGCTCGGGATTAATATAGCCTTGCCTCCAACTCCCTTCCCACCTCGCTATGATTTCAACGCCCGCACAGGTGAACTCTTCTTCAACAGCAATATAGCAATGATTGCCCAGGATACGGGAACGGCTTACCTATTGAAAATAGAATACAGCGATATAAATAGAAACAGGATAAGCGAATATTGGCTGATAAGCGATACCTATCCGATACAGGCGGGAGGAGGATGGGTGAATGGATATGCGGGTTCGCCGAACTGCTTCGTCGTTCCCTCCAATCTCGTTTGGTGGAGAAAAGTGGACCTGGATGGGGCTACCCCTCTTACTAATAATTCAGCTCCCACTCTCTTCAGCGAAGCCCTTTATGTTGGAGGGGCAAGCAAGCTCTACGCCCTCCAAGCAGATTCAAGGATAGGGAGGATAGGAGTCAGAATTCCCGTGACTGATATAGCGGATGGCAGTACCTATGAGACAATCAACTCCTTTGCCTTTGATGAGGAAGCACTGCAAATTCCTCCGCCCAACCCACCCGTTATTTATGTTCAAAAACCCTTCCCAGGAGGGATTCTCGCCTCCCAGCAGATAGGGACTATCACAAACATCAGCGGGGCGAACAGGGTTCTTCTTTTAACCTTCTACAATGCCATCCTCGCCCTTCAACAACCCCTCTTCCTCGTGGCGGATGGGAAAGGCGTGGCTGAGACGGAGGTTGATTTCGGGAAGGTTGATTCCGCGGGAAGGGCAAGCGGTGAGCTCCATTGGTCGCTTGATTCCGTTGTCTGGACGACCCAGCAGGGAATTGAAACTAAACAGCCTCTCAGTTTCCCTCAGTTCATAAGGCAGCTGGGAGCCAATTCCTTCCTCATAGGTGATAGCGGGAACAATCGCTTGATAATAACGGGCAGAGGAGGAAGGGTAGATTGGGAAGTGGCGGATTTCGGATGGGCTAATTTCCAGGATAGCTATAATATGCTCGCGCCTTGGGAGAGCAGTAAGTTCGGGCTGGTCTCCGACGCCTACCGCTGGACATATGTAATAACGACACTTAACACAACGATAACTCGCTACTTCACCCTCGTTGCTGACCCCGATAACTTCCGCATTATTAATCTATTAGAGGAATGGGATGCCAATAGCAGACAGTGGATAAACCGCTCAATTGTCTGGGCAACGAGGACGCAGAGGGAGGGAAAGAAATACAGGTTCACGAAGCTATATCCAATAGAGACTATACAGGACCCCAACCATCCTCAGGCGGGAGCAATTTGGCGAGCTTGGGCTGTCTTATCAAATCACGCCCTACAGGTGGAGTTCGACCCGGTTAGCCAAGTGCATAAGATAGTGAAGGAGGAGCCCGGAGCTTCAATCGTTATGCTCAATAGAGCCTACGAAAATGAGCCATATCCCTCCTCAATGGGTATAGTCTACTCCTTCACGAAAGTCCAGGACACATTCAATCTCCTTCCAACCACTCCCAGTTTGCCCAATAAACTCTACAAGTTTTCCGCCATAAATTCTCTAACAATAGCTTATCATCCTTTTATAGGGACTGAAGAGCTCCTTGTCACTGGGACTTTAATACCGATAACTCCAGCTGGGCAGGAACCTCTTCCTCCCATTGTTGGGGTCTTCAAGTTAGCTTTGCCAAACGCTGTATTTGACCCCGCTTCACCTCCCATTCCACCCGATACTCCCCTTGAGCTTCGCTGGTGCTATCTCGCCGGAGATTGGCTGCTGACGGCACCAGCTCAGAGGCATACGAGCTTCGTTCCGATAGATGAACGCTTCTTCCTCCCCACAGATGCTAAGATGCTGGCGACGGGAGAATATGTAATCGCCCTTGCCCATCCCTCGGCAAGCGAGGTGATAATGGTCAGGGAAGACCGCACAATGCGTTGGGCTCTGGTTGAAATGGCTGAGCCGCAGGAGAAGCAGCGCACAGCGGGATTTGAAGCTATTCGCAGATATTATCGGCTTCGCCAACCAATCTTCATAGATACCCTCAAAGGAGGGGTGATGTGATGATGAGAAAATACATCTTATTATTCCTATTCATTGCCTTCTGTAGTTTACCTGGATTAGCCCAACAATATCATGTGGATTTGATAATAAATAATGACGGAGACAATGTCTATGGTTCACTTGGTTCAGGAGCAGGTGGACAAGCAAGCGCGGAGGCTGGTCCAGGTTCCATGCTGCAGTTCACAATCCTTCTGCAAAACGAGGACTTTATGGGGGATAGGTTCACTCTCAGCTGGAATACCCCAACTGACTGGACTGTTACAATAAATGGAAACAGTTCACCATTCTCAACGGAGTTTATCCCGCCAAATGGTTCGGCAACTTATACTTTGGAGGTTAGTATACCATTAACCGCCTCGCAAGGAACCACGAGCATAATCATTGACGCTCAATCGCAGAATATCAATAGACCAGATAAAGTGGATAGCGTGCGGGTGGATATCACGGTTGCGCCACATTTGGATTTAATCATAGAAGGCGATGGGGATAACATTTATGGTTCTCTTGGTTCAGGAGCCGGTGGAAGCATAACGAGGATGGTCGCTCCGGGCGATAGGATTTCCCTCGGTCTTGTCCTGCAAAATGAGGATGCAAATGCTGATTCCTTCCGCATTTCCTGGAACACTCCCCAGGGTTGGGATATTACGGTTGAGGGGAATGATTCCCCTTGGCAGCCCACCCCTCAAGTTCCCGCAGGTGGCTCGGCAAATTACTACATACAAGTGGAAGTTCCAAATGATGCCTCAGTTGGTAGCTATGAAGTTATAATGGATTGCCAATCTCTAACTAATACGGAGAAAGTAGATAGCATAAAAATAACTTTCCAAGTCACAAACATACAAACCGACCTTGTGATAGACAACGATGGAGATAACATATATGACCCCAGTGGTGGAGGGCAGGGAGGCTCTTCACAGAGGAATGGCTCGCCGGGAGTTTATGTCTCTTTCAACATAACTCTGCAAAATGAGTCATCAACCGATGCGAACTTCCAATTCTCACTTTCCGGCTTCCCGCCCAGCACTGATTGGCAAGTCTATATAAATGATGGAACAGACCATCAGCTTTATCCTCCTACTGGCACCTGGACTACGCCAACCATTCCCGCGAACGGCTCAGCAGACTATACATTGAAAGTCTTTGTGCCGACATCGGCAACCGCTGGCACTTATAGTGTCAAATTGCTTGCCAATTCATTAGAGCCTGTTCACGACACCCAACACGGCGATAGCGTGACAGCGACAATAAATGTCATAACCGCTAAATGCGACCTACTGATTGAAAATAACGGCGAGGATGTTTATGGAGCGCTGGGAACGGGAGCGGGCGGTGAGGCAACGAAGGAGGGTGCGCCAGGGACTTCCCTTCAGTTCCAGATAACACTGCAAAACGAGGATAACGAGCCCGATACATTCCAAATCACTTGGAATACGCCAAGCGGATGGTCAGCGAGATTGGACGGCAATAGCTCTCCCTATACTACACCTCAAATACCCGGCAATGGCTCAGCTACTTATACACTGCAAGTTGATATTCCCGCTGATGCGAAAGGTGGAACAACGAGCATAATAATAGATGCCCAATCACAGAGGCTACCAGATATAAAAGTTGATAGCGTGAAGGCAAATATCGTTGTTCCCCGTGTTGATTTGATAATAGAGGGTAATGGGGAAGATGTTTACGGGGCAGCCGGTTCCGGAGCAGGAGGGACGGCTAATAAACAAGCTGACCCGGGCACAACCGCTGCCTTCGCCATAACTTTGCAGAACGAGGATACTACGGACGAAGCTTTCCAGATATCGTTAGCCTCTGCTCCACCTGGCTGGACTATAACACTGAATGACGGAGCAAATTCACATACACTCCCTTGGACAACACCAACCGTTCCTGCGGGAAGTTCGGCTAATTATACACTAGAGGTCTCCGTTCCCGCGGGGACACCGGCAGGAGTTTACAATGTCATCCTGGATGCTATATCAACCGACCCTCAAAAAAGTTATAAGGTAGATAGCATAACCGCTCAGGTCTATGTTCCGGGAATAGTCCATGCAGACCTTATAATTGATGACAATGGGGATAATATCTATGGATTGCTCGGAACAGGGGAAGGTGGTAGCAAAACTGTAGGAGCTGAGGGAGGCGCAGTTCTTCAATTCAACATCGTTTTGCAAAACGAAGATATTCCTCAATTCCCGGGGCCTTCATTTGATTTCTTCCAATTCACCGCCACTGCGCCAACTGGGTGGATTGTAAGCCTTGATGGCAATACTTTGCCTTGGACTCCTATGTTTCCTATCCCAAGGGGAGGTTCTGCGAATTACACCCTTCAGGTCAGTGTCCCCACCGGGGTTCAAACAGGAATTTATGAAGTGATTTTGAATGCACGAGATATAGATAATGCAACGAAGGTTGATAGCGTTAAAGCGGTGATAAGCATTATCAATCCTGGCGATGTCTGGCCAATGTTCCATTACGAGGGAACAAGGACGGGAAGGAGCAGGTATCAGGGCTCCGATTCCGCCAGCCTCAAATGGTCTTACCAAACCGGTGGACAGGTAAATTCCTCCCCAGCGATTAGAAGGCAGCAGATAGAGGCAACCGATGAAGAGACGGGAGAAACATATACCGCCTGGGTGGATGTCATTTATGTTGGCTCAAACGATGGCTATCTCTATTCTTTAGATTGGAATGGCAATTTGAGATGGAGATGGATAGCTGACCCCAATAACCCCTCTCAAATAGTCTCCAGCCCCGCAGTTGACGACCAAGGGAACATTTACTTCGGCGATTCAAATGGAAACTTCTACTGCTTGAAGGATAATTATACCCCAATGAATCCTCAACCTCCTACTTTATCTTGGCAATACAGCTTGGGTGCTCCCGTGCAATGGTCTTCGCCAGTTTTCGGTAAGGGGGTAGTCGTTGTCTCAGCTGATAACGGCAATGTTTATGCCTTCTATCCAAATGGTAGCCTCGCTTGGCAATATTCAACCGGCGTAGCGGTCCCTCCAGATGCCGAGATACTTCCATCTCCCGCTGTCGCCCCCGATGGAACGATTTTGATAGGAGCAGGCGATGGAAATCTCCACGCCATCAATCCCGATGGGACGCTGAAATGGATATTCGCTACTCAAGGTGCAGCTCAGACTCCTCCTCTGCCAATCACGACAACTCCCGCCATCTTCTGGCCAAGCGTCCTCAATCCTTCCCAAGCTCCCGACCCAGCAACTTACTTCATCTATGTTGCTTCCCGGGACGGAAATATCTACGAGCTTAATCCAGATGGGTCGCAGAATTGGGCTTATCCCATAGGAAGCCCTATAAATTCTTCGCCCGCAGTTTGGTATCCTTCGTCAACTCCCCAAAATCCTCCTTCTCCTGATGACCGCATAATAATAGTGGGTGCCGACAACGGAAATCTGTATGCGATAAAGAGCGACGGGACTCTCCTTTGGCAAGCAACTGTCTCAGCGGGAACGCCGATAATCTCCTCACCCGCGATAGGTGCTAATGGTTTAATCTATGTGGGGACGAAGGACAACAAAGTCAACGCCTATTGGGTGCAGAGCGGAGCACAGCAATGGTCATTCACCGCTCCTCAAAACGAGGTAATTTCCTCCCCAGCGCTAGGCTCAGATATGACGGTATATGTTGGTTCCAAAGATAACTATCTATATGCCATATTAACAACGATTGGCGGTTATGCTCCCCTTATAGAAAAATATGCCGATAGAAACCAAGTTTTGCCTAATGGGACGATAACTTATACAATCGTGGTTGGCAATCAAGGCTCAATTCCCCTTTACGACCTTTGGGTCTATGACCCAATTGACCCCCACACAACCTATGTAAGCGTTACACCTCTCCCCGTATCTACTGCTGGCAATGCGCTTCTCTGGTATCTCCCCGTTTTAGAACCAGGGCAATTCCTCTATCTTACCTTAACTGTGAGGGTCATTCCAGGAACTCAAATAGGGACTTGGATTTATAACACTGCCTATCTATGGGATATACCGAGCAATCAGACTGCGGTTGAGGTCGTAATGATGCCAATAAGCCCGACCCTATATATTACGGATTCCAACTTCAATCCTTTGCCCACCTCCCCCTTAACCGCTTATAAGGTGGATAACTCTACCGAGACGGTGAATTTGCTTAATCAGCGCTATGAATGGGGAGACAGGGTTTTCTTGAAGGTCATCTATCTTCCATCTGATACAACTGGCGTTGAATTTTCCCTTCAAAATAGCCTCCCCGCTGGCTACTTCAATGCTGTTCACCAGCTTACCATAGAGGACGACCCAGACCATCCCGGCTATAAGCGAGCAACAGGGCATATACATTTGAGACCGAGGAGTAATACCCCCACAGCGGCGCCTTTCTTCCCCTATGGAACTCCGCTCGGCGCTGAAGGGACAGGATGGAGAGCAAGGCTTGAATTTCTCTGGTCAGCCACAGCGAGAATTACAATTGGAGGGAATGCCGCTAACAGGATGTTGATATACTCTCAAAATGCTATGGGGCAAAGGTCTCACTTCATAATAAATAATCCTATAAGGGTGGAAATTGTAGGAACAACACCAGCAGTTAATTCCGAATTGCCATCCGGAAATGGCAACTGGGTTTATAATACACAGAATCCTGATATGGCTAATCCGAGCCACTGGATACCAGCCTTCTTCTGCGATTTCGGCGATGTCCAGCATAATCAAACATCCGCGCGCATCACCGTTCGCATCTACAATGATTCCAAGATAGAGCTAAATCATATCCGTGTTGAATCGCCCGATATAAAGAGGATGAATGGGAATATAACGATTATTCCACATTCCCTTCCCGATGAGACGGACGCAGATTATCCGGATATCCCGGGAAGCAGGGTGAGAGCGGTAACGGGAGACGGAGTTGACCTCACGCAGGGCGATATCAGCATTCCCGCTGGGCAATATCGTGATATTGATATCTATGTCCATATACCGATTTATCAACCTCCCGCTGACGGCTATGTCTGGGACGCCCAAAACGGATTTTGGGTCCCCAATCCCAACCCACCCCTTGGCTACCGCACATGGAACCGAGACCATCAAGAAAACGCCAGTCTTATAGATAGAACATTTATGTTGAGAATTTTCTGGGATAATTACCGCGGTCAAAGGAACACAGGCGTCTGCAGCTTCTCAAGCCCATATTGGGGAGCTCCCTATGTGTGGGACCCCAACTCAGGAACACCCGTAAACTTCCAAGAAGAAGCTTATAGGAATCTAGTCCTGAGAGTCGTCGTTCCTCCAACCCCAAGCCTAACAGTTGATGAATCGGTGATAGATTTCGGCAAGCTTCCTCACGGAACTTTCCCCAGTGCTGCAACTCCCCTTCCCACTAAAACCTTCACTGTTCGCAATACGGGAAATATCAATCTCCTCTATCTAAGAGCCGATAGGGAGCATATGATAAGCGATAGCACCGACCCCTCCGTCTTCCTCTCCCGTACTTTAATTCTCACGAATGTAGATTACAATCAATTCCCCGCAATCTACAGCACAGCGGGAAGCCCCGGAATGATCAGAAAAGCTCCTCCCGATTCCTCTCAACCCACTTCCGCTCAATTCACAACCACCCTTGCCTTCGTTCCCACTGCTCAGCCTGTCGGCGTTTACTCCTCCACTCTTCACATCTACGAGGATTTGAACAACGACCTCGTGCTACAGAGAGACCCTTATACTGGGACATCTATTGAGCCCGAGGCAATGAGCAATCCCGTCTTGAAGGTAGAGGTTTCTGAAGCCATCGTTGCCTTCCACAAACCTGACCTATTGGCACAAGTCCTTCAATGGCCAGCAATAGCACGGATGACCACGCAAACCGGTCTTGGCGATGTTTACCTCGCCCTTTCCCGCAGAGATGATGCAAACCTCAATACTTGGAGCCTATTGATGACCAAGCTAATCGCAACGCCGGTTGTAAACGCGATTCCATCGGTTCCGTCAGCTGAATGGCCCGATATCCACATATACGATGATTTGCAGAATAACCGCCCCAATTGGGATACTAACCCAGCCACAGTTGTTGCGAGCTCCGACAACACACTGCTCTTCCCCCCTATCGGCAATCCCACTGGCGACCCCAACACAGACCCACCCATTTACATCAAGCATACTGAGCCTTCGTGGTTCAGCGATGCGACCGGATTGCATCTCTTCTGGCGAGGATGGGCTTTCCGCCAAAACAGCCAAGTCTGGGATGGCAGAATCTTCTATTCGCCCGATGGCATCACTCCATATCAGATTGGCGCCGACGCTGGCTATAAGAATTCACCTCGCCTCACGATAATACCCGCTAATTATACTCCAACTTCAACCCCTTGGGCGCTTCTCCTCTGGTTCTCAGGTAGTAAAGGCAGCTGGCAAATCTTCTACAACAGCAATCCCAACGCAATGGATATTAACTCCTGGCAGAGGGATAGGAGAGTTAGCCTTCCCGCTGAGGTATCATACGCAAAGGACCCCTTCCCTCTCTGGCGAATTATGAATGTTAACGGTCAACCAACTCCAGTTTTGGAGCTCATCTATGCTGGCTTCCTAAACACAAGAGGGAATATGGAGATTCTCCTCTCTCGCTATCCCTTGAACTATAATGCTAATACAGGTTCTCTCACCTTATCTGGGCAGATGCTTGCTTTCCCGAGAGTTTATAGCGAAGTTCTTCAGAGGAACGAGACAGGAACGATTTATTGGTCAAAGCATATCTACTGGCTCACAACAAGAGATGACCCCAATTTAGCACCTCGCATTTGGGCAAATGGAAGAGAGATAACGGGTTGGCGATGGGATACCGATAAGCAGAAATGGTATGTTGATGATGCTCAGCTCGGAAAGATTTGGATGGATACCGTCGCCGGCGTAATAACATTCCAGCAGCCCTTCTCTGGAGATGTAATTGCTGAATACAGTCCTCGCGTTCTCTGTCTCACAAACTCCCCTCTAACCGACGCTCAGCCGTTCGCTGTCGTTGAGAGCTCCATAAATAAGCTTCATCCACCCGTTGGAGACCCCGGTTGGCAAGGTCAAAGAGACCCCCGTAGTCCTCAAACGACATACCTAAACAGGGATAGAATCCATCTCTTCTGGCGGAGAAGTCATTCTCCCTTAGCACAAGGACAGGTCACTCTCTTCCACAAAGCGATAAGGGTGAGGGCTCTCTCGCTTATTCCTCCTCAGAGTGCATACGGTTCAACCGCATTTATGGATGCAAAGGGGACGATTTGGGTTAAGGTGGCGGGAGGCGCCTATGAGTGGTATCCTATGGACCCCTTAACAGGGATAATTTACTTCGCTCCTGAGGATGAGGGGAGGACGATAACGCTTCTCTTCAATAATCAGCAGGTTGTGCCTCTTCTGGAGGAGGAGACTGTTCTCAATCCGGAGAGGATGGTGCCGATAGATAACATCACAAACGAGAGCCAGCTATCGGCGTATGGGAATTATCTACCTGGTCCATATATGGATAAGATATGGCTTTCTTGGACATCGTCTAAGGAGGTAATGGCGTCAATCTATTACGAGACCTTCTCCTCTCCCTTCTGGAGATAAGAAGGAATGGCGGGCTCCCGAAGGGAGCCCGCCAATTTCCTTAAAAATAACGGGTTCTCAACTAAAAATGAAAATCTCTCTCCTTAAAGAAGATTTTCCTTTTCAGGCTAACGGGAGGTTTCCCTCCTGCCACGCCTCAACTCTTGCGGAGCTTCCCAATGGCAATCTCCTCTGCGCTTTCTATGCGGGTGCATATGAGGGAAGCTCCGATAGTGCCATCCTCGCAAGCCAATTTGATGAACAAAAGGATAACTGGTCGCAAGCAAGGGTAATAGCCGATACGCCTAACCTCCCGGAGGGGAATCCCGTCCTCTTCCTTGACGAGCAAAATACTCTTTGGCTCTTTTTCGTAACGATGTTCGGGAAAGGATGGGATACCTGCAAGGTGAAATATCAACTCTCTTTTGATGGAGGAAAGAGCTGGGAGCAACCGATAATCCTTCAGGAAGAGCTTGGCTGGATGACCCGAAATAAACCCATAATACTCTCAAATGGGGATATAATCCTGCCAATGTATGATGAGCGGGATTGGACATCCTTTTTCCTCATATCAGAAGATAAAGGGAAAAGCTGGTTTCCCACCCATAAGCTCGTTGCACAAGTGGGGATTATCCAACCAGCTGTAATTGAGCTCTCCGCGGGTGTGCTTCTCGCCTATATGCGATGTGGTTCGGAGGGGCAAAACATTTGGATGTCCCGCTCAGAGGACTGGGGAAGAAATTGGAGTTCCCCCAAGCCAATCGCTCTCCCAAATCCCAATAGCGGCATAGACGCAATCTCCCTAAAGGATGGCGGGATACTTCTCGCCTTCAATAATTCCGCGACCAAAAGAACACCCCTTACCCTTGCATATTCAGAAGACGGAGAAAACTGGGAGATTTTAATTGATGTTGAAAGCGAGGAAGGAGAATTCTCTTATCCCTGCCTCCTCCAAACCAGGGATGGCTACATTCATCTAACCTATACATATAGGAGAGTTGCGATAAAGCGCTGCGTTTTTCGTGTGGATTAGCAGAGGGGAATGTAAGGAGCGGGAACGCCCACAAGGGAGCAGATTGATGCCCATAAAAGAGCAGTTGCGAACTCTCCCAATATCATCCCCAAGAAGAAAGGTCTTGCCTGAACAAAAAGTTTCAATCCTCCATATTTGTTGACGAATACTTTTATGAACCAGCCTATGAAAAGGGGGAACCAATAAACAATTACTGGCCAAGTTGCTCCCATTGCGTAACCCAATGGATGAAAGGGCCACCACCAGTATCTCGTCCTCATCATATAGAGGAAAAGGGCGAAGAATCCACCGATTACGAAGAAAATTGGGGCACGAACATCGTAGGTAGGAGAGCCCGCCGAGAGGATTGAAGCGCTTTGCTGGAAATAAAGCTGGGGATTGGAGAGAAGAAACCAGTTATTGAGGGTTACTCCGCCGTGTCTATAGATAATCCAGAGTTGTAGAGGCAAGACTGTTGCCATCACAATGGGAATGCCGACTAAAAAGGCAATGTGGAAGTTCTTTTCTTCTGTTTGAGTTACATCGCTTATCTTGAATCCATCCATAAAGGTGGGAAGCAAAATTCCTCGCACATCTCTCATAAAAGCTCCATCCATTAGAGACATAATAGCGAGATTGCCAGCTCCGAGTGAGGCACGAGGCATAGTGAGGGCGATGATATCTATGGGGCGGAATAAACCCTGAATCATCAATAATCCCACTTCCGAGACACAACGAGATAATACGAGGACTATGAAAACGAGGAAGGAGATTATAACGGCTCCCGCAACCAGAACATTCATTCCCGCCAGCCACATCCAGATAATCATAAGTAAAATAGAAACCAAAAGCCCAATGACATATTGAGGGGAATTGCGAAAGGCTGACTTTATCTGTCTTTTCATCAAATAAATCATATAAATTGCAACCACGACGCAGGCTCCCGTTGATTGATAACCTACGAAGAAGCGAGCAGGATAGACGGGCATATTGTCCAAGGTTGCCCCGAACATTGAGGCGAAAAGTTCCTGCGTGCGGAAGAATAGAAAGAAAAACCAGAAGCTGAAGGAAATATCGGAGGGCAGAAGGAAACCAATCGCTACTACCGAGAAGGAAACGACGAGATAAATCACGAATAAATCCGACCAAGGGCGGGTTTGGAAATGCTGATTTAGATTATAGATTACCGGGAGTTCCGGGATGTAGGGCATAAACTTGTGAAGACCGTTTATGGAATGGTATATGAAGGGGAGAGAAAAGCCAATCCACATCAGCTTGTTCTTAAAAAAACTTCTTGATGTCTCTTCCCTGCACATTTCCAATGGGAGTTGAAGCAAGGGGAAAGTTAGACGTTCCACTTCTATCCATTGCTTTCTTATGAGCTTAGCCATAAAGAACATGGCAGATAAGAGGAGTAGTGCGAAGACGCTCCAGGATATGAGGGGGATAAGCCAAGCTTTCCAGGGGATTGGTTCTCCATAATGAAGCCCTTCGTAAAAATCCCTCACAATCTTCTGCTTTTCCGGTCCATTTGGGTCCCAGGGGACGAGCCAGCGAGGGATATGGGAGAAGAAAAGCTCCCTCCATTTATTCTCCGGGGTAGCGAAGTAATTCACGCCTGCGAGATTAGGGATGAGTTGCTCACCCAAACCAAATGAGGAAAGCAGGGCAGCGACAATAAGCATAACATAAATTATCAAAAGTTCGCGGCTGGATAGGAGGATCCTGTTTCTTAATTTTCTCCAGATTGCGTTGAAAGCGAGGAGAAGGAGGAGGAAGGCAATGGCGCCAGCGGGAAGGTGAGAGCCGCCGAGGAGAACCCCTTCCATACTGCCACCCCTGCTCACGACGAGCTCGGCGAAGGAAACCACCAGGCAGACGAGAACGGAAAGAGGGATACCCAATAATATCGCTTTTTTGAACATTAAAAATATTATACCAAGAACCCTTCGCAATTCCACGAATTTGTATAATTCCATAACATTTGAGACACCTTAGGAGATTTCCCATATTGCTTGACTATAAACCCCAAAGAAGAAGCTCCATTTGGAAACGCCGAAAGCTTCCTTTGCCTCTTCTACTCCCTTATTTATTGATTATTTGTTTGTGAGATTGCCAATACAGGAGATTTTTTCATCCCTAAGAGCTCTTTAGAAGGTAATAACCCTTAATCCATATAAATCAATCCCTTCTTAAAACCAAATAAAAGTTTGACCATTTACCTCATCCATATTATTATTTTTGGAAATATGGAAAAAATAGCGAAGCGAAATTTTATTTATTTTTTGCTTCCCTATCCACCCCTAATACTTTACCCCCTACTTCTACTTTCGCTTATCCTCCTTATTTTCCTCTTCACCGCCCTAATTTTTAAATATGAAAGAGGAAACTCCACTACTTTCCTCTCCCTCCTGGGGATAGAGAAAACCAAAGATTTCCTCTTCTTCCTCCTCGTCATCATCTGTGCACTCTTCGTCCTATTAGTCCTCACCTTCTCCCTGGGTTTCCTTCCCTCTGCTCCGCCGCTCCCCGCTTGATAGACCATGGACCTGTCCTTCCTAACTATTCCCGCCACAATCTTTATGCTCGCCATCTCCTTCACCTGGCTCTTCATCCTGCTTTCCAGCCTTGCTTATAAAAGAGCAACAAACAAAAATTCACCCTCCTACTCCCCGCTCATCTCAATCCTCATCCCCGCCCACAACGAAGAACGAGTCATCTCAGATATTTTGAGCGATTTTCTTAAACAAACTTATACAAAATTTCAATTAGTCGTCATCTGCCATAATTGCTCAGATAGAACTTTTGAGGTCGCAAGTTTATTTAAAGATGAACGCCTAAAGGTCATAGAGCTAAAGACAAAAGAAGCAGGGAAGGCGCTCGCTTTAAATGAGGGATTAAAGCATTGCAAGGGAGAGATAATCGTCCAAATGGATGCTGATAACAGGGTCCCACCTCACTTCCTTCAAAGAATCATCGGCTATTTCTCCAACGAGAAAATCCAAGCTATCCAAGCGAGGTTGCTGACGAAGAACGCTAATTTCAACCTCTTAACGAAATGTCAGCAATTAGAGTACGACCTCTTCGGCATGCCCTTCTGGGAAGGGAGGATGGCGCTCGGGCTTTCCTGCACAATAGGAGGGACAGGGGTGGTCATAAGAAGGAAAATTTTGGAGGAAGTTGGCGGATGGGAAAACGAGCTGATAGAGGACTTCGACCTTTACTGTAAGTTAACTCAAAGAGGGATTAAGGTCGTATATGCACCTGATGTTGAATGCTACGATGAGAAGCCTCCTTATTGGTCATCCCTGATAATCCAGCGAGCTCGGTGGATTAAAGGACACTTCAAAATTTTGAGAAAACGAATGTTTCAACCCTTCCCCCTCTTTGATATTATATATATGCTCTCTCCCTTCTTTTACTTTCCCTGGTATCTCTGCGCCCTTATCACCGCCCTTTATTACCCCTTCCAAAAACTCGGCTTGGGAATAACATTCTGGTTTCCCTCCGTTTATCTCTGGCTCATCTCTTTAATAGCGATGTATACATTTTTTGTTTACAGAGCGATTCGCCAGAAAGAGCTAAAGGATATCCTTTATCTTCCCGCTTTCTTCCTTTTCTCTTTTCACTGGCTGATATCCTTCCTTCGCTCCTTCACGATAAGGAGCTGGGCGGAAACGAAAACGCCTCACGGCTTTATCACCAGATGAGGCTTTAGAATTTCTTGCTGTAGCTTAAGTTTATCCATCTGCCGGGAGCTGGATAGAAGAGAAGGTCTTGGTATTCCTTGTCAAACAGATTCTCAACGGAGAAAGCAAGCTCTCCATCCTTCCCCACGCTTTTCTTTATCTTGAAATTGACTATAGCATAGCCACCGACCTGCGTTGGAATCACTACGCCTTTCCAAGGGTCCTGTTTAACTTCTGTGGGCTTATCAACATCGGTCTTCCTCGGTCCATAGGCTAATAGCTCTAAATCGTAGCTCATCCCGTTATTGCCCTTCCAGCTGAACCCCGTTTTAAACATATTTTTAGGAGAGGCAGTTCGGAAAATAATCACCAAGTCCCTATTGTTCACGAGGTCCTTCGCATCAAGATAAGTATAGCTCGCCCACCAAAGCCCGCTGGGCATCTCCTTTTCATATCGCAGTTCAATGCCCCTTAACCTCGCCCTGCCAATATTCATATATTGGTTATTCGTGCTTGCGTCGGCACCTATCACATTATCAAGCTTGGTGTGATAAATAGTGAGGTCAAGCTTGGAGGAATTCGCTATTCTTTTTTCCCAATCGAGCTGGTATGTCCATCCCGTTTCCGGTCTAAGGTCTGTATTACCCTTGAATACCCCCTCTCCATAAAGCTCGTGGAGGTCAGCGAATCTCCTATTTTTTGTTATAGCTAACCTCATCCTGCTTGTTGGGTTAAGCGAGAAGTGGGCGCTGAGGAAGGGAGAATATATCGTCTTGCCAGGGTCGGCATTGTCGTAGCGAAGAGCGAAAGTATAAGCCCTTCCCTCAGAGGGGGTAAAGGTATTCTGAACGAAAGCCCAATTATAGGTGAGGTCATGCTTCTTCCAAAGGGAAGCAGGGATGCTACCTCCGTATGTGTTGATAATGTCTTTATAGGTAATTTGCCCGGGAGACCTTAAAGTATCTTTCTGGTAGCCTAGACCAAACACCCAGACTGAATTGGAAGTGGGGCGAAGGTTATATTGATACTCTGCTTTCCATAGAGCATATCGCCAAGGCATAAGGGCAGGTCCATCGGGGTAAGTTTGTATCTTCTGCTCGCCTGAAAATGAGAAGGGGACAAACCTCAGGAAATAATCTGATTTCTCGCTAACTTGTTTGCTGTAAGTGATTGAGGCAAGCGCCCTATGGTCTATCGTCCACTCGGGAAGCCACTTCTTAGCGGGATTGGGACCCTTCTGCTTCAATCCCCAAAGGATGCCCGTTAGAGATGTCCCCACTATTGCGAGCTTGGATTTCTCCCCAGGCGAGAAATTCAGCTTTAAAGACGCTTCGGTGAAGTTCTTTTTCTGATGGGGTTCCCATCCGGTATAGAATTCCTTGTTTAGAGCAAAGAAATAGTTTTTTTCCTCGCTTCCTCCACCGCTCCACAGCTCATATGTCTGCCTATCATATGAGCCAAGGGTTAACTTCGCTCCCGAACCGGGATATTTATCTCCGCTCTTCATCTTTAGGAGGACCAATCCACCTATAGTTGAGCCTGGATATTGGGGAGGAGCAGGTCCCTTAATTACCTCAATGCTCTCTATCGCGGTTAGGGGCATCATATTCAGCATAAATGGTCTACCGATGGGAGAAAGAATGGCTCCCTCGAGGAGAACCTGCGTCCATTTGGAATCGTTTCCCCTAACGACGGGCATAGATGCGCCGAGACCAGGTCCATAATAAGTTTCCGTTCCGGGAAGACGCTTGAGAACCTCTGGAACGCAGCGGAGATTGACCATTTTCTCTATTTTTTCCAAGGGGACCTCGTCGACCTTAGCGGGTTTCTCCTTCTCCGCTTCCACCTCAATCGCCACGGCGATTTCCGGTATCTCCTCCACTCCTATCATAACCTCTTCTTGCGAAAAGGCAAAGCCAAAAGCAAAACTAAAAGATGCAACGCTTTCTTCATCTTTCCTAACCTCCCTCGTAATTTTCCTAAAATTTTATACGAGATAAATTTATCAGTCAGTCTTAAATTTTAATGAGATATTTTGGGGAGAGAATTCCTATAATCTATTAAGGGGAAATTTAGGAATGGGGTGTTTGCCTTTATGCCAAGCCACTGTGTCCAAATCCACCCTCTCCCCTCTCCGTCTCATCAAGCATTCCCTCTTCTAATTCCACCCGAATTACAGGGGCAATCACAAGCTGGGCTATTCTATCCCCTCTCCTTATCTGAAAATCTTCCCTTCCTATATTAGCGAGAATAACTTTAACCTCTCCCCTATAATCAGCATCTATTGTTCCTGGCGCATTGGGGACGATTATCCCCCTCGCTGATAAACCACTCCGCGCCCTTATCTGCCCTTCATAGCCAGGTGGGATTGCTATTTTAAATCCACAGGGGACTATCTTTATCTCGCCTTTTTGTAAAACACAATCAACAGCGGAACGCAGGTCCATTCCGGAGGAATGAGGGGTGATGTAAGAGGGAAGAGGGATATCCTTTGCGTAAGGGAGGCGTTCTATTTTAATTTTCATTTAATTGTGGGAAGTGGGGAGGGCTGATAGCCCTCCCCACTGAGGAATTTAAACTATCTCTACAACGGCGCCCTGCTCCTCCAGCTTCTTCTTCGCTTCCTCGGCTTCCTGCTTTGAGACCCCTTCTTTCACCTTAGAGGGAGCAGATTCAACGAGGTCCTTGGCTTCCTTAAGCCCGAGATTCGTAAGCTCTCTCACCACCTTGATGACCTGAATCTTCTTCTCACCAACTTCTTTCAGGATTACATCAAAGGTGGTCTTCTCTTCCTCCTCAGGAGGAGCCTCAGCAACGGCAGTTCCTGCGGGAGCAGCAGCGGGGGCAGCTGCGACTGCGGGAATGGCACTGACACCGAACTCTTCCTGCAGCGCCTTCACAAGCTCGTTGAGCTCCAAAACGCTCATCTTCTTTATCGCCTCAATTATTTCCTCCTTCGTCAATTTTATTCACCTCCTTTTGCTTTTATTATCGCTTCTAATGCCCACACAAGGCGGGCAAGTATGGTTTGCAAAGTATAAACGAGAGAGGTAATGGGAGAGGCAATGGCAGCTGTGACTTGGGCGAGAAGGACCTCACGAGAGGGAAGGTTAGCAAGGGCAATGGTCTGCTCTGCATTGAACTTATGCCCCTCAATAATACTCCCCTTTATCTTCACTTGCTCAAATTCCCTCGTTAAACGATTGAATCCCTGTAAGAAAGTGGGGAAGTCAGGGGGAAGGAAGACAAGCGCTGTAGGGGAGTTCTGGAAGAGAGAATCGAGCTCAAAATCCTCGCCAAACAATCTCCTTGCGGTAAGCCTTATTAGGGTATGCTTGGCAACCTTTATCCTTCCTCCCATCTCCCTGACTCTTCTCCTAAGCTCCGACATACTATTGGCATCAATGCCCATAAAGGTAGTAAAGATAACTCCCGGGCAGTTAAGCCAGAGATTATAAAGCTCTTCTATTATCTGTTCCTTCTTCTCTCTCGTTATGTTAGCCATATCTTAAACCTCCTTTACAAAATTAAAGGTCCCCGCCGAGGTTAAGCGGGGACCTTTTGGGGTCCAGATTCAACGCGCTTGGCCTCGGCAGGCAGGTGCTTTATGCACCTTTTAGCTTCCCTTTAGGGAAGCAACCTACTTTCTACAGCCGTTATTTAAATAATACACATAATTTTAAGAAATGACAAATCAATTGTATATTTCCATAACATTTGAAGCACACCCAAGAGCCTTCCCGTATTGCTTGACTATGTTAAATTATTAAGTCATTTACCCAAATTGCTCCAATCACCAAATATATCCTTCAATCCTTTGAGCTTCAAATAGTAATTCTTCACTTCATCTTCTCTCAAAACTCCCCGTATAATCAAAACCTCGTCAAAGAACATAGCCTCCCCATACGGGGCAAGTGTAAGGGAATTTATCCCATCGTCCTCCCTTAAACAACGTGTCAAAATCCATCGCCCCACTCTCCTGCCATCCTGATAAACTTTCACTTCCCTTCCGCACGAGAAGGAAACTATGGTGTTATGCCAAACCCCGCCTCTCAAATCAAGTGTCCTCATAATATCAAAATCATATATGCCGTTTATGTTTTGAATTCCAGGGAAATAGTAAACCTGAAAGACGCCCGCTGGTTTCGTTAGAGCGCACCAGGGGTCGCCACCACCTCCCCTCACGAAGCAGGAGATAAACCCCTTCCCATTTAAGGAAAAAATAACGAAGCCTGCACCCGGCTTGTGCTCCTTCTTTAGAGCCCACCAAATTGATATCGTGAGCGACCTATGGGGAGAGAGTTGAAAGGAACGCAATGTTAAACCCTTCCCCTCTGCGCACAAATATCCCTTCCCCAATAGACCGTTTGCCAAGGAATCGGTAGAGAAAATCTCCTCAATCTTCAAAGGATTAATTCTCGCTTTCCCATCTTTTTCAAAATCGTTGTAATAGATAACGAATTTCTCCCACCCCTCGGGAAGGATATCCGAGAAAAGAGGGGAAACAAAGAGGCTTAAAATCAACAATTTCGCTATCCTCATATCCCCTAACCAGCTGGCAAAATGCGGAAGACCTTCAAATCGTGCTTCTTCAAGCTGAACCTCACCGTATCATTTTCCACCTCCAGTTCCTCTCCTGTATCTATATCTATGACCCTATAATTTTTGAATCCAAGGACAGCCGGCTTTATATGAACGACGGCTTCCTCATCCTTAGATGAATAGGAGGTTATCGCATAGAGAGCTTCCTTGCCCGGGAGGGAATAAACTATGCCCGGCAAATCGGGGTTATCTGCATAGATTGGCTGTGGCTTCTCATCCCAATACCTATAAGCAACCATCCCTTTCTCTTCCGCCAGCTTCAAGAAGGGCTCCCTGTAAGTCTGCCAAAGCTTGCCTAACTCAGGCACCCATACCGCGACTGGACCCAGGAGGTCATGGACAAGTGTAACTGCTATGTATGTTTTCTGAATCCAGGGGTCGCTATCCTGTGGACCGTGGTCGCTCAAAAGGACTGGCCAAGTACCAGCTAATTCTCCCGTGGATACAAGGAGGATGTATTTTCTTGGAAACCTATTCTGCACATCGCCCTCAGAATAATGCCACTCCCAATCGTATTGAACCGTGGCGAAGGAGTAAAGGGGAAGGATTTGTGTGCTCGTATTATGAACCATCACTATGGGCTCCATTCCCCTCTCGTTCATAAATGTAAATATCCGCTTCTGCAATTCCCTCAATTGCCAAACGCCAGTGGAGGGCATAATGGTTCCATCTTCCTTCTCGTATGCTCCCGTCATCATCCTGTTGAAACTGGGAATGAAGAAATAGTTATCATGATAAACTCCCTTGTTATTAGCTATCTCAAATGACTTGCCGAACCAATATAGAGCATAGTCTATGTAGGATTCGGAAGGAACGATTTGAATTTCGTAAATTGCATCCTCCCCACGATGGGGATTGTAATCGTTTAGGCACCACTCATCCATAAAGGTTTGAAATTCCTCGCAAGCTGGGTAGGAGGAACGATTGTAGTAGAAGACCATTGTCGCCCCACAATGTGCCCTCAAGTTGTAGCGAACATGAGCAGCGAAGGCATCCACCCTGCCATAGGGTTCAAAATATTTCTTCCCTCTCTGAATTACTTCCTCAATCTCTTGCTCTGATAGCTCCCTCTTGTTTCCCTCGGCTAACTTCTGCCAGAGATACATATCCTTTCCCGCGGGATACACAGAGCCACAATCCCCCAAGGCAAACCAGTTTATATCCGTGCCTAAAAGATGGAACTTCTCCTTGAACCATCTATAGCGCCAGCCTGCAAGCCTCGGCTTCACGGGAGCAGCCAATATCCCAAATGTTATGGTTCTCGGCTTCTCAATGACTATCGGCTTGTTCACCAAATTCACCTGCAGTTTCAGAACATTCCCATCCCTTACCAGCTGGAGGTTCGGCTTTTGGATGTCCCAACTCCAGCCTCTATCGTTTTCAGCAAACCAGCAGATTCCCCTCGTGGGATTGCCAAGGAAAATGTAAGTGCAGAAGTTGGGAGGGAAGCTGGAACTCATCAATTTAGTTGCATCCCAAACAACGCCCTGCCCCTCTGGAACATAATCGCTCAAGATAACATCCCTTATGCCATCCGCCATAGCGTGCATCAGCTTAGCCAAATCGTCCCTTAAGGGAATCTCCAAGATGAGGGAATCTATCCTGCTCTTAGTGGGAAAGAGGGTTAAATCAACCCTCAAAGTTCCATCGTAATCCAGGGTGGATGTTGCCTCTGCCTTCAAATCCCCAAGTGTAAAGGTTGATGTCATCACTACTCTATCCTCCGCCTTTTCCTTGAAGGCAAATTCTCTTTTGGCGGGAGAGAATTCCCTCCCCTCTATGACAGCCCTATAGGTCATTGGGGAAGCCAAGAGTTCTTTCTTTATCCTCCATTCCTGGTCCTCTGTCTTAACAGAGGATAAAAGTCCCCAATCATTGATTTCATATTCCTTCATAACAGTGAAAATCTTTCGCCCATCTACTTTTATCGGAGTGAAGGGTGGATAAACCTTCCTGCTCTTGCCGAAATTCTTGTGCTCCCACTCGGGGAAAACCTTCCTCTCAAATCCCTTCGCTATCTCGCCTGAGGGAATGTCCTCTCCATCAGCTTTGGCTGATATTATGTATTTCCCGGAAAGAGGTGGAAGGTCAAAGGTCTTCTCGCATTTCCCGTCCTTGAATTCCTCAGCGTTCATACTTATCTCTTTAACAGTTTTGCCGTTTGGCTTATCTTCTTTGATTTGGAATCTCAATGCTTTCAATTTTGCTTCCTGCGGAAGAGCAGTTATATCGGCGAGGATTCTCATCTTATTAAGATAGGGATAATAGGCAAAGAGGAAATCTATGGGGGGCTTCGCTTTCTCCGCAACAGTCGTCCACTTCTCCTCGCTTTTCGCCCTTTGCCATTGATAGCTTCTTGAGTAGTAGATTTTCTTCTCATCGGGAGAGGAAACGAGGACGCTTAGGCGAAACTTCTCGGAAGATGTATCTTTTACGGTGATTGCAATGCTATTCTTATCTCCCGGAGCCAAGCTAATCACTTCCTCCTTCACATCCTCTTGAGAGTCCCTCTTCAAAGAAATCTTAGCCCGTAAAGCAAGCGAGTTCTGGGTTGGATTTTGGATATCCAACGAACAATTGATTTCCCCCCAAATTGGCTCAGAGTTGTGGTTGAATTTTGCGATAATACAGTCATCTTTGTTGAATATGAAGATGATATCCTTTTGGGGGTTATAGCAATCGTTTCCTAAACAAGACCAAGCCCAGGGCTGTTTGAAATCCCGGCAGAGATTAATCGCCCAAATTCCTTCACTTGCCTTCCTGGTTTTTGCGATGCTATCAATGGGAATCTCAATCTCGCAGTGCCAGAATCCATTATGAAAGCCATTGGCGATTTTGAAATTCCCCTTCCACCCATAATAAGCCTGAGTGGGAACTTCTCCCTTGGGATGGGCGAGATAATAGACATAGCCCAAGGAATTGCAGAGCATCTGATATACTACGCCGTTTCCCTCTTCGGGATTTGGGTCAATCCAAACTTCAACCGCGTCATCAAAAACGATTTTCTCTATATTCCCCTTGATTTCGGAGAGGATTTTGCCCTTCTTGGGCAGTTCGGAGAGAACGGCACAGAAGATTTTATCCTCAGTCGCGGTTATATAGCCGATAACTCTTCTCGGCTCAAGGATGCCGTTGTAGGAGAAGCCGTCAAATTTAACAGCGGATTGCCATTCTTTCTCCTCCACATAGCCGTCAATTTGGGGTGGTTGAGGGGCTATTGGCAAACGATAGAAATCGGCAGAAAGAAGCAATCCGCAGACCAATAGCAGGAAAAACAAACGCATATTCTCGCCTCCTGATATTATCTTAATAGGCAAAGGCAAATGAGTTAAGAATGTTAAGCATACCTTCAAGTTTGGCAAGTTGTTATTCGTTAAATATACTTAAATTAATCATGAACAAATTTCTATCCCGATTCGCTCTCAGTTTCTGTGTCTCCTTTTTCCTCTTCACATCCTTTCCCCTTTCATCCAAAAGCTCTTCTCTAACATATCCAATCGTTGATACCGCGCAGGATAAATGCTTCAACGAATGGTTTGAGATTTATTGCCCAAAGAAAGGCGAGCCATTTTTTGGTCAAGATGCTCAATACATCGGCAATCAACCTCGCTACAAGGACAACAGCGATGGCACGATAACCGACCTCGTCACTGGTCTAATGTGGCAGAAAGACCCAGGGGAGAAGAAAACCTATGAAGAGGCGGTTAAAGGAGCAAAGGAATGCCGAACGGGAGGTTACAAAGATTGGAGGCTTCCCTCTATAAAGGAACTCTATTCCCTCATTCTCTTCTCCGGAACCGACCCCAACCCTCTTACCAAAGATACCTTCCAATTGAAGCCATTCTTAGATACGAGATATTTCGTCTTTCGTTATGGTGACCCAAGCAAGGGTGAGCGGATAATAGACGCTCAATATGTGAGTAGCACAACATATGTTGGGAGGATTATGTGGGGAGAGGAGGGGGTATTCGGCGTCAACTTCGCCGATGGGAGAATAAAATGCTATCCAAAGAAGATGAAATTCTTCGTCCGTTATGTGAGAGGAAACCCCAAATACGGAAAGAATCGCTTTATTGACAATGGAGACGGGACAGTTACGGACTTAGCGACGGGTTTGATGTGGCAGAAAAAGGATAGCGGTAGAGGGATGACATGGGAGGAAGCCCTTTCCTATGCGGAGAATTTGAAGTTAGCCGGCTACGATGATTGGCGTCTCCCGAATGCCAAGGAGCTACAAAGCATAGTTGACTACACCCGCTCTCCCGATACGACCAATTCTCCAGCAATTGAACCCTTCTTTGAATGCACGAAGATAATCAATGAAAGAGGGGAAGTAGATTACCCCTATTATTGGACGAGCACGACCCATATGAGAGTTGGTTCAGGTGGAAGCGCGGTATATATAGCTTTTGGGAGGGGACTGGGCTGGATGTGGAATCCCTTTTTAAATAGCTATGAGCTTTTAGATGTCCATGGAGCGGGATGTCAGAGGAGCGACCCAAAGAAAGGCGACCCATCCGCTTATCCATTTGGGAAAGGACCTCAGGGAGATGTAGTTCGCATAAAGAACCTCGTCCGCTGCGTGCGTGGCGGTGCGAAGTTGAAGCATTAATTTAATATTTTATGAAATACAAAAGAAGTAGCGGTGTCTATTGGCTCCTCGCAATATCAATTTGGGTTATCTACCCAAATTTGTTTTTGTTTTAAAATTTGCTAAAATTAGAATTCGGAGAGAGTTCATAAAAGGGAGGTGATTCTCCTTGTCCTTGCTTTTCCCAAGAGCTGATAAGCTTCTGAAGAAATTCCCCAATGTCTATATTCTCACTTTAGTAGCAGCAAGAAGAGCTAAGCAGTTGGAGAAGGGAGCACCTCCAATGATAACTGTTCCCTACTTACAGAAGCGATTCGGAACGGTGGAGAAAATGAACGAAGAATGGGGGACCTCCTTCCGCTCATTTGAGGAGGTTTTGCGACATAAAAAGCTAACCATCGCCTTTCTAGAAATACTTGAGGGCTTAATTTTAGTAGGTAGGCAGAAATAGATTTTTTGGGAGGGGCGACTTCGTCGCCCCTCCCATTTTAGCACTTTTTAATCTCCTGCCCAACGACCGCGGAAGAGCGTGACATTCCAAGCATCCCTAATCTGGTAGGCACTCATCCACTTTACATGCCCATCAACGAAAGCTATGTTGGCGCCACCGCTGTGACGAGCATCGTTTTCAGTCCGGGGATTGCATCCAGCACCGCAACCTCCACCGCTGAAAGCGATTTTCTCCCATCTGCTTGCCCCATCGCCATCGTGAGTAGAGTCGCAAACGAGAATGCTCTGGGAAGGTTGCTGATATTCCGCCAGGCTGTTTCCTATCTCCTCATAACGGCTCCAGTCCCCGCCGCAATGCGCTATCTTTCCCATACCATAAGATATCCTTTCCCATCCAGGTGGAATATCCCATCCGCCAGCGGACTTCCCAGAGGGGCAAATGAATATCTGCTGATTTTTCACATAAGGGAAAATCAGCAGATACCATCGGCTATTTATTGCTCCTTGGGCCCAACCACACTTCCAGTAGGGTGTGCAGGGGAAATGTTCGTCCCAATCTTGGGCGTACATCTGGAATGCTTGAGCGATTTGCTTCAAATTGCTTGTACAAGCAGCCTTCCTAGCTTGCTCTCTTGCACGGGAGAACACTGGGAACAGAATCGCCGCCAGAATGGCGATGATAGCTATGACGACCAATAGCTCAATGAGTGTAAATCCTCCCTTTTTCATCCCTTTTCACCTCCTTTCTTTTTGGATTTTTGTTCGTTAAACCCCAAAATTAAGATTCGGAAGGATAGAGCTAGAGACTTTCCCTTTAAAAGGGAAAATATTCTCCAATCATTTAAAAATTGCACCAGCATCTTGTTCCACCTGGAATCTTATTTTATCTTGATTTTATTACCTCTTAAATTGAATGTCAATATTTCTTAAAATTCTATACCATAAGGTTAGAAGGGATATCTTTTTATTGCAAAGCGTGAAGCTACATTTCTTTAATCGCGGTCCCGTTGAAGGCGGGGTCGCAATTTAAAAAGAATAGAAGTTGTGTGGGCTACCCAAGGGAGCCTAATGTATTTTCCCTTTTTTATCCAAATTTGGGAGAAATCGATTATAAGCTTTTAAATAGCTCTGGTCATTCATTCTTTTTATATCCCAATATCTACACATAACAAGCAATGTTGAGTTTTTGACTTTCTCTAAGAGATTTTTAGATTTCGAGGCGTATCCAAAAATCTTTCCAAAATCATTCCCACACTTTATCAAGTCAAAAATATCCTATGCCCTTGAACCCCGGTGATTCCATCTATAATAATCCAAATACCTCCCACAACGAACTCGCCCAATATCATCCCCAAAAAGAAGGGGCGGGCTCTGTTGAACGCTTTCATACCTCCCGCTTTCAAAATGAAGAGCTTTATAAACCAGCCAATCATTATTGAGAACCAAAGCTGAATCATCGGCCAGGAAGGTCCCATCGCATAGCCAAGGGGATGAAGCGGCCACCAAGTGAAGCGGAGCCTCATCTGAGTGAGGAAAATCGCTATGGCTAAGCCCACTCCTAAGAATGTCCCTGCCCGCCAGTCGGGATGAACGGGATTTTGCAATGCGGAGGCGAGGAATTGGAAGGGCTGTTGAGGCGCCGCGATTAAAAACCAGGGGGACATACTAACACCACCCCTTCTGTAAATCATCCATAATTCGCTTATATATGAACCTCCTATAGCTATCAAAATCGCTAAAATCAAAGCTAAAAGAAAGTGGCGCTTCGCATAACGGGTGCTATCCGATATCTTGAATGCGTCCATAACGCTGGGCAAAAGGGAAGCACGCAGGTCAAACATAAATATTCGCTGAATGAAAGCGAGTATTGTGAGATTCTTTCCACCTAAAATATCCGAGCGAGCAAAGGAGTTTATTATTTCCGTGGGCTGAAAGGGTGCCTGAATAAAGAGAAGCCCTCCCTCCGATACGAAGCGAGTGAGGGGGAGCATTATGAAGAAGACGAAAAGGACAAGAACAACTATCGCCACGAATATGTTCATTCCCGCATAGCCACACCAAGCAACGAGCAATGCTCCCGAGATAATGAATCCCCAAACAGCCAATCTATATGGCATAGGCTCTCGGCTATCGTCTATTGAACCCCTGTTCGTGAATGCCTTCAATAAAACATCCCTGATGTAATGGCGAGCCGTCCACAACATATGGAATGTGAGGACGATGAAAGCTCCAAGCATTTGGTAGGCAGCGAAGACCTGCACGGGATAGGTGAAGACATAGTCCATTTTCATACCGAAGGAGGCAGCAATGGCAGCTTCTACTTTAAATAGGAGGAAGAAGAACCAAAGGCTGAAGGCGAGGTCGGAGGCAATGATGAAGGATAAACCAATTACCGAGAAATGCACCCAAATCTCAAAGATTCCTATCTGATTCCAAGGAGGGTTGGGGAAGTATTGGTTGAGGTTCGTTTGTAAGGTAATCTGGGGGATATAGGGGAAATAATAATGGAAAGCATTTATCGTGTGAATGATGAAGGGGATGGCGAAGCCGAGCCACATAAGTTTGTTGCGGAAGAAAGGATTGATAATTCCCCCATCCTCTCTCGCCATCTCCAAAGGAACTTGGACGAGGGGGAAGATTAATTTCTCTCCCTCAACCCATTGCCTTCTGAGGATTGAGGCAAGGCAAATCATCATGAAGAAGAGAAGAAGAGCGAAGACCGTCCAAGCTAAAAGAGGAATCACCCATTCCCTCCAGGGGATGGGCTCGCCGTAATGAAGCCCCTCATAAAAAGCAACCGATACTGGTTGTTTCTCCGAACCCTTAGGGTCCCAGGGGACAAGCCATTTGGGTATATATTTGTAGAAAAGTATCCGCCATTTGTTCTCGGGGCTGGCGAAGTAGTTTCCTCCAATAAGGGTAGGGACGAGATAAGCGGTTAGCCCGAAGGAGGGAATACCCGTCCCAACGAGCATCATAGAGTAGATTAAAATGAGCTCTGATTGGGATAGAGGAAGTATGATTTCTTTCCTAACGAATTTGCGGTAAGCCCAGAGGAAAAGGGATATGAAAAGGATAGAGGGAACTAAAATGCTTATTATTCCTAAGTGGCGAAGCAATAGGTGGGAAAGGGAGATACCTATAAGAGCGATAAAGGAGAGTATAAAGATGTTGGTGGAGGATTTGAATTTGCGGAGGAAATAATTTATGAGGGCGACGAGCGGGAAGAAAAGCAGAATGGGACCGATGGCGAGGTGAGAGCAGGCTATCCAGGTTCCGTTGAGGAGAAGGTCAGAATATGGAACAGCAAAGGAGAGGATAGCGACGCATATGCTCCCGATTATAATCGCTCTTGATGTAATCTTCTCCATAAATAAAAGTATAAGGATGCGTTGAATGTTTTGACAATTTAAACTATCTTCATCTTATCTCGGAGGAAGATATTATATTCTGATACCCAGCTCAAATTTAAAGTTTCAACCGATATATGTTTTTTAGCTACCTCCTCGTTGTGTCTTGCTTGCGATATATGTATGTCGTAATCAGCCATATCTACCCTATCTAAAAGCTTATCCATCAAATCATCGTCGTACTTTTCCACAGAAATATTGCGACTTGTTTTATTCCGAATCCATTTCTCTACAATTCCACAAGCAGAACTGTCTTTTCCCTTTCCACCCAAGCATATCCGCCCTTTATCATCCATTCCTTCTCCTCTTCGTTTATCCTCGCCCTTACTTTGCCCTCTCTCAACTTGGCTATGCTCGGTATGTGACCAGCTAATACACCCCAATATCCTTCCTCCGCTGGCATCACAAGGGAGGAAACCTTTCCATTGAAAATCCTTTCGTTGGGAGTGAGTATCTCCAATTCAAACTGCTTCGCCATCTCAAATCGCCCCCATCGTTTTCGCCTTCTCCACCGCCTCCTCTATTGTCCCAACCATATAGAAGGCTGATTCCGGTAAGTGGTCCCATTTCCCCTCCAATATCTCCTTGAATCCTCGCACTGTGTCCTCCCTCTTTATGTACTTTCCTGGCACACCGGTGAAAACCTCCGCCACGAAGAAGGGCTGCGATAAGAACCTCTGTAAACAGCGCGCCCTATGAACTATAAGTTTATCCTCATCGGAAAGCTCTTCAATCCCCAATATAGCTATTATATCTTGAAGCTCCTTATATCTTTGAAGAACTGCTTGAACCCCTCTCGCCGTCTCGTAATGTTCCTGCCCAACTATGTTGGGGTCTAATATCCTTGATGCGGATGCTAGAGGGTCAACTGCAGGATAAATCCCCATCTCCGCAAGCTGCCTATCCAAATATACGAAGGCGTCAAGATGGGAGAAAGCTGTAGCGGGTCCAGGGTCCGTCGGGTCATCAGCGGGAACATATATAGCTTGAACCGAGGTTATTGAGCCCTTTTTAGTTGAGGTTATCCGCTCCTGCAATTTAGCAAGGTCTGTGGAAAGAGTTGGCTGATAGCCAACAGCGGAGGGAATTCTTCCCAAAAGGGCTGATACCTCCGAGCCAGCCTGGATGAAGCGATAGATGTTATCTATGAACAAAAGGACATCCTGCCCCATCTCATCCCTAAAGTATTCCGCCATAGTTAGGGCTGTAAGAGCTACACGGAAGCGCGCCCCAGGGGGTTCGTTCATCTGTCCAAATACCAATGTCGTCTTCTGGAGGACTCCCGTCTCCTTCATCTCAAGCCAGAGGTCGTTCCCCTCCCTCGTTCTCTCCCCTACCCCAGCAAAAAGGGCAACTCCTCCGTGCTCTATAGCCACATTTCGGATTAGCTCCATCAGTATCACCGTTTTCCCCACTCCCGCTCCACCAAATAGCCCAATCTTCCCTCCTTTAGGGAAAGGGCAGAGGAGGTCTATGACTTTTATTCCCGTTTCAAATGGAACAATTTCCGTTGATTGTTCGGCGAGGGAAGGCGGTTGTTTATGGATTGGCTGGCGGGGGGCGTTCTTTGGCGGCTCCATCTTATCTATCGGCTCACCTAAAACATTGAAGAGCCTTCCCAATGTCTCGGGACCTACTGGCACCATCACAGGAGCGCCTGTATCCTCCGCCTCAGCCCCCCTATAGAAACCCTCAGTGGGTCCCAAGGCGACGCATCTCACTATCCCATCTCCCAAATCCTGCATAACTTCCGCCACTACCTCCCTGCCGTTCCTCGCATCCTTTATGCGAAGGGCATTATACAATGGAGGAACTTCCTCAGGAGAAAAACGAACATCCAAAACCGGACCAAATATTTGAATAACTTTTCCTTTAGCCATAATCCTATCCTCTCCTCAGTACCTCTGCCCCTCCAACTATCTCCGTTATCTCCTTTGTGATTTGGGCTTGCCTCTCCTTATTATATTGGATGCGGAGACTGTGGAGGAGGCGATTGGCGTTTTGGGTAGCCATATCCATAGCTATGAAGCGCGCTGATTGCTCGCTCGTTGCTGATTCAAGAATGGCACGATAAATCTGAGTATGAAGATAGTGGGAGAGAAGATGGTCAAGAAGAACCCCAATCTTCGGCTCAAAAATGAACTCACGCTCCTCAGCCTTTCTTTCCAAAGGCAGAAGACGACGAGTAGCGGGAAGAAGGGCGGATGGAGAATGGAAATGAGTGTAAACTATATAAAGAGTGTCAATTTCTCCCTTTAAAAAAGAGTTCAAGCTCGCTTCCCAAATGGGCGAGACATCTTTTAAGGTAAAGCCGATTGGAGGAAAGGGAAAGCTTCCTGCTATTTTAAAGGAAAGGCGGGAGAAATGCCTTTGCCCCATTCTACCTACTATAAATAGGAGGACATCGGGAAAACCTTTGGCTAAATTCTCAACCTCCCTGAATATGTTCATATTGTAGCCACCGCAGAGCCCTCGCTCTGAGGTTATAGCGATTATTCCCGCCCTCTTTACCTTCCTCTCCTGGAAGAAGGGATGGGAAAGAGAGGGGAATAGGATGCTCTCGGTCATAGAGAAGAGGGTATCGGTATATGGGCGGGAGGAGAGGAGTTGGCGTTGAAAGCGATGTAGGCGGGCGGTGGCTACCTTCTTCATAGCATCGGTCAGCTTCTCAATTCCCATTACAGCCTTTATCCTTCTTCTCAGCTCACGCAAGCTTTTTCCCGGCATCTATTTGAAATACCTCCTTGAAATGGTTAATTGCCTTCTTCAGCTCTTCCTCTAATTGAGGGGAAATCTCCTTTTCCTTCTTTATCGTCGCTCCGATATGGGGGTAATGTTCCCTCATAAATGAAAGGAATTCCTCCGCGAATCGTTCAACTGCCTCGGTTGGTATATCGTCAAGATAGTTTCTTGTGCCCACATAGAGCACCATAACCTGTTCCTCAACCGGCATCGGCTTATATTGGGGTTGTTTGAGCAATTGAACGAGCTTATCGCCCCTTGCCAATTGAAGCTGGGTTGCCTTGTCAAGCTCGGCTGAGAATTGGGTAAAGGCTTGCAGCTCCCTATATTGGGCAAGCTGAAGCCTGAGCTGACCAGCGACCTGCTTCATAGCCTTAATCTGTGCCGCTCCTCCCACACGGGAAACCGATAAGCCAACATTCACTGCCGGTCTTATCCCTGCGTAAAAGAGGTCGCTCTCCAGATAGATTTGCCCATCGGTGATGGAGATTAGGTTGGTGGGAATATAAGCTGAGATATCGCCAAGCTGGGTTTCCACGATTGGAAGGGCGGTCAGGGAACCACCTCCGAGCTCATCGGAGAGCTTCGCCGCCCTCTCCAAAAGACGGGAATGAAGATAGAAGATGTCGCCGGGATAGGCTTCCCTTCCCGGTGGACGGCGCAGAAGGAGGGACATCTCCCTATAAGCCCATGCGTGTTTCGTTAAATCGTCATAGATAACAAGGGCGTGTTTGCCCGTATCGCGGAACTCCTCGCCTATGGCACAGCCGGCGTAGGGAGCTATATATTGGAGGGGAGCTGGGTCGTCAGCCTCAGCCACTACAACAATCGTGTAGTCCATAGCACCGAACTCCTTTAACTTCGCTATAACCTGAGCGACGGTTGATGCCTTCTGCCCAATCGCAACATATATGCAGTAAACCCCTTCGTCCTTTTGATTGATTATCGTGTCTATGCATATGGCTGTCTTTCCAGTTTGGCGGTCTCCTATTATAAGTTCCCTTTGCCCTCTTCCTATGGGGATGAGAGCATCTATAACCTTCAAGCCAGTCTGAAGTGGCTCGCAGACGGGTCTGCGGTCAACGACGCTAGGAGCCAGGACTTCTATCGGGCGCGTCTTCTTATAGGGAATCGGTCCTTGCCCATCAAGCGGTTGACCCAAGGGATTTATAACCCTCCCAAGAAGCTCCTCACCAACGGGCACCTCAACTACCCTCCCAGTCGTTTTCGCCCTATCTCCTTCCTTGACTTCCCTATCAGGTCCCAAGAGAACACATCCCACCGAATCCTCCTCCAATGAAAGCGCCAATCCGAAAACACCATTGGGAAACTCCACCAATTCACCATACATAACTTCACTTAACCCCCAAACCCTCGCTACTCCATCACCTACCTCTGTCACTATCCCCACATTCCTTATCTCGCTCTCAATATCAGCTTTCTCTATCAATTCTTTCAGTATATTTGTTACCTCTTCCGGTCTTATGCCCATCTGCTTTCACCCCTTGAGATAATCTTTTCCCTCAGCCTGATAAGGAAACCCTTTAAACTCGCATCTATCATATTTCCCTCTACTTCTACTGTGAATCCGCCTATTAAGGAAGGGTCTATCTCTTCTTCCAAGATTATCCTCTTGGCGAATTTATTCTCCAAAATCTTTCGAAGAAGTTCCCTTTCCTCGGAAAGTAAAGGTATGGGGGAGCGAACGAGCGCCAGGGCTATTCCCTCTTTTTCCCTCTTGAGCCTTATAAGTTCTTCCCCAATCTCGGGGAGAAGGGAAATCCTCCTCTTGCTCAAGAGAAGAAAAAGGAAGCGTCTTGTATTTTCGCTGAGGGAAGGTAGGAAGCTCAAAAGGAATTCCTCCTTCTGCTGAATGCCGAAGGAAGGAAGTGAGAGGTAGAAGAGGGTCTTCCCCTTCTTCAGCCTCTCTACCGCATCAAGTAAATTCGCCAAGTCCTCTTCCGAGGCGGTCTCAAGAAATGCTTCTGCGTATCTCCTTGCTATCCTCATTCTCTATTTCCTCCAGGAGCTTTGAAATCAATTCCCTTTGCTTTACCTCATCCAAAGTGGAACGGAGCGCCCTTTCCATCGCCGTTATTACCAAATCGGCTATCATTTCCCTCATGCCTATCAACATTTTCTCTCTTTCCAATTCCATATCCCGCCTTGCTTTTTCCCTTATCCTCTGCGCCTCCGCCCTCGCGGATTCCAGTATCTCCTGTGCGATTTGCCTTGCATTCTCCCTTTCCTTTTGTAGTATTTCTTGTCTTTCCTCATATATAACCTGTAGACGAGCTTCCAAATCCCTTTTCAGCTCTTCCACTTCCCTTTTCTCCCTCTCCAAGGTAGATAACTGGCTTGCTATTTCCCTTCTTCTAGCCTCCGCTACTTGACGAAGGGGAGCGAAAAGGAACTTTCGCAAGACGAGAAACACGACGATAAAGCCGAATATTTGAACGATTATATTGTGAATATTCAGCCCAAGAGTTTCCATTTATTATCTTTTGATGTATTCCAACATCTGCTGGAAAGTCGGCATTTTGGGAGCGATGAAAGCCATAGCCATAACCAAAACATAGAGAACGAGCGACTCAATGAGGGCGAGACCTATTATAAGAGTCGTCCTTATCGGACCCGCCGCCTCTGGTTGGCGAGCTATCGCCTCAAGGGCTTTTTCTATTGCTTTCCCTTGAGCGTAAGCTGCTGATAAAACAGCAAGCGGAAGGGCAAAGGCTGCTCCTAAAGCTACCACGGTGAAATAATCCATAACACTTGCACCTCCTTACTCTTCTGTTGTTGCAATTGATATATAAATCGTGGTTAAAACCGTGAAAATATAAGCTTGAAGGAAGCCGATAAACATATGGAAAAGGACGAAGGGGAAATGGAGAGGAAGGGCAATGAAGCGGAAGAGGATAGGCGATAGGATCACGAATGTCAAAACCATCGTCTCTTCCCCATACATATTGGCGAAAAGTCGGATTGCCAGGGAGAAGGGCTTCGCGAACTCCCCTATGAGATGGATTATCATAAAGAAGAGAGCACCAAGTAGAGCAAGGGGGATGAAGTAGAAAGGGATGTGGGAGAAGAGCTCCCATTCAGATATGTGCTTAAGATAACCTACAAATCCCATTCTTCGCACTCCGCTATACTGAACAGCTACGAAAGAGGTTATCGCCAGCGCAATTGTTGTATTCAAATCCATTGTGGGTGGGATAAAGCCCGGTATTACGCTCAAGAGATTGAGAATGAGGATATAGATGAAGAGGGAGGCAAGAAATGGAGCAAAAAATTCTGCCTCTTCTTTTCTCAAATTTTCTTTTACGAAGTTCTCCACAGCGGAGACGCCGAGTTCTAAGCCAGCCTGCAAGCGAGAAGGGGAGAAAAGGGAAAGGCGACGAGTGGCAAGGAGGACGACAATAAGTATGAGGAAAATAGCGATGCCCGCCATAATCGCCGTGTCTGCCCATTGGGGCAGATGAAAATATCTGCTTAAAAGAGCGAAGACGAGCGAATGTTCTCTTTCCATAGGGCTTAATCCTCTTTGAAATGGGAGAAGAGAATGACGAATGTTATAATAGCAAAGCCGACGGTAAAAGTCAAGGGTGAGATTAGGCTTTGGTAGATTCCCAGGAGGAAAGCTATGACACCGAGAAAGGCAAGGCGAGGGATGAGGCTCAGCCAAAGATAGGTTCCCTTACCTTTTTTAAAAAGGAAATTAACAAGGAAATGGAAATAGGAAAAGACGAACATCCCAGTGGCTATTCCGAGAAGGAATCCCAAAGAGAGGGGAAAACCGAATGGATAGGAGATGGCTGGTAGGATACATAAAAGGAGGGAAGAGAACAGGTAAAACCTCTTTTCTTTTTCGTTCATTCCACCCTTTTAGCTATTTTATAAAGCTGATAGAAGCCTGCGGATATTCCGAGGAAAAGCCCGACGAGTGAGAGATAGGGAGAAGTGCCAAGCTTTTTATCAAGCCAATAACCAAAGAAATACCCACCAACAGTTGAAATCACCATTGTCATCCCCAGCGAGCCATATTGGGCGAATTCCTGCCAAGGTGAGCCTTTTTTGTTTTCCTTTTTGCCGTTCTTTTGTTCCAATTTAGAAATATTATAAAATATCGCCTAAACATTTCAATGGTATGTATAATTCCATAACATTTGAGACTCCTCTGGTTATTAAATTCATCTATATCCGTTGAGTCCAGCGGGTATACATCTATGAAATATTCTTGGATAGTTCTCTGGAATCACTCTACATAGCCGCTCTCTTGCGGTCTCTTTGGATGAGTGTAGAAATGGATAATACCCTTATTCCTGAGAAAATCTTCAAATTCTCCCGCGAACTCACTCCCGTTATCCGTTTGAACACACCCCAGAGGGAAGGGGGATAACCAAATCTTGAGACAACATCTATTCTTCTATCCTTTTATAATTGTATCACTCTTATATCCCAGTTTCTTTTTCTTGGATTTTATGTCTTCTTGAGAGAGGTCGGAGCGCTGCGGGGTTATAACCTGCGTCTTTGTATATCTTTAACTTAACTATATCTTCTCCTTTCAAATCTCTCCTCTTATCTATATATCCCAATATCTTTTTGAAATTATTCATTGGTAGTCATCTGCTTTTTGTCTCCTTTTCTATTTGCAAAGGGCTTTCCCTATTTTTAAAATTTCTATCAAATGCCCAAAATAGTATCCTTAGGCGAAATCTTGGTTGAAATTATGAGGAAGGATATCGGCGTGCCCTTGGGCACTCCCGCCGATTTCGTCGGTCCTTTCCCCTCGGGTGCTCCCGCTATCTTCGCCGATGCCGCCGCTCGCCTCGGCGGAGATGTCGGCTTCATAGGAGCGGTGGGCGATGACCCATTCGGGCATCTCTGCTACCAACGCCTCAAACTGGACGGCGTTGATACCTCCCACCTCAAGATAATCCCATATAAATCCACCGCCTGCGCCTTCGTAGCTTATTTTCAAGACGGCTCCCGCGATTTCATCTTCCACATCCCAAACACCGCTGCGGATTCCATATCTACCGAAGACATATTAGAGGATTACCTCTCGCAAACTGAAATCATCCACATCTGCGGCTCATCCCTTTCCGTAAGCGAGAAAATGCGAAATGCCTGCATTAAATCAGCAAAAATAGTTAAAGAGAAAGGAGGGAAGGTCTTCTTTGACCCAAATATTCGCCCCCAGCTCCTATCCATTGAGGAGATAAGGGAGATAGTCAAGCCCATAATGGAGATTTGCGATGTGCTTCTTCCCTCGGGTGAAGAGGTCTCTATGCTTACGGGAATTCAAGAGCCGTTCTCAGCTTGCGAATCCCTCGCAGATAAAATGCTCGTGATTTTGAAGCAAGGAGAGTATGGCTGTATCGCCTTTACACCGGAGGGGAGAATTCATAGCCCCGCGATAAAGGTAGATGTTGTTGACCCCACGGGAGCGGGAGATTGCTTCGCTGGCGCCTTAGCGGTTGGGATGATTGAGGGGATGGAGCTTCCCAAGCTCTTACGTTTCGCCAACATCGTCGCGGGTCTCTCCATAACAAAGAAGGGACCTATGGAAGGAGCACCAACAAGGGAAATGGTTTCAGAGCTTCTGGGATATTTTTGAAATTATTTAAAAAAAGCAGAATATTTAAGAAATAGCGAAATAGCAAAAGATTAAAATATTTTTTTCCCAAATCTCCTCTCTTGACCTCCCAAAGGCGAATTTGTAATCTATAAATAGGCAAGGCTTCTTATTTCCTCACCCTATCCCTGGAGCATATATCTATGGGGGCTAAAGACCAGTTAAATTTGGATTTTGGAGATAAGTTCAATCTTCTGCCCGATAAGGATAAATGGGAGATAATCTCCCAGTACCTTATCGCGCAAGACCCCGATTCATCACGGGACCTTTGGCTCAGCCAGCTGAAGCCCGTGACCCTTGGCATTGATAGGTTCATCTTCACTGTGTCCGCTCGCTTCGCCAAGGAATGGATTGAGAAGCATTATCTCTCCCTTCTTGAGGAAACAGCCTCCAAATTCACTGGGCACCAAGTGAAAATAGAAATCCATGTCGTGCCTCCTCAAAAGAGAGAGAGGAAAAAGACAGCAAAGAAACGCAAACCTCCCTTCGGTCTCTCCCTCAACGAGAACTATACATTTGAGAACTTCGTTGTCGGTCAATCAAACAGGTTAGCCTATGCGGCGGCGAAGGATGTATCAGAGAGACCAGGGAGGAAAACCTACAATCCCCTCTTCATCCACGGAGGAGTCGGGCTCGGTAAGACCCATCTTATCCAAGCAGTCGGCAATGCCCTCCTTGAATCCTCCGAAATGGAGGTAGTCTATGTTCCCGCCGAATACTTCACATTTGAATATGTTGAGGCAATCAAGAACGGGAGGATGTCTGCCTTCAGGGAGAAATACAGGAACATAGATGTTTGGCTCGTTGACGACATCCAGTTCATCGCGGATAAGGAGAGAACGACAGAGGAATTCTTCCATACCTTCAACACCCTTTATGAAACGGGCAAGCAGATAATCATCTGCTCGGATAGACCGCCGGAAGAGCTCGCCCCACTCCATCCCCGTATACTCTCCCGCTTAAAACACGGACCCGTTATGGGCATATCACCTCCCGACCTTGAACTGAGGCTCGCCATTCTTCAGAAGAAAGCAGAGCAGGAAAACTTCAACATATCTCCCGAGATATTGCTTTATGTAGCGAGGGAGATAAAGACGAATATCAGGGATTTAGAGGGTGCCCTTGCCAAGCTTATGGCGTGGACATCAATTAATGGCACCCAGCTAACACTGCCCTTGGCAGAGGAGCTCCTCGTTGATTACATCGGCAGAAAACAGATAAATTTGACAATAGAGGATGTCGTGAAAGCTGTATGCAGGCATTTCAATATATCTCAGCGACTTATCAGGGGGAAAAGAAAGGACAAAAAGGTAGCGCAACCTCGCCAGATATGCATGTACCTTTGCCGGGAGCTCACTTCCGCACCCATAACCGAAATAGCAAGGGCGCTTGGCAGAACCCATCCCGCCGTGATAAGCGGGTATAATAAGATCAAGGAAGAATTGCAAAGGGATAAAGAGTTGGCGAAGTTGGTTCAAGATATCACGAGCAAGCTCCTTCCCAGCAAAGAATCATAATGTAAATAAATTATTTACAACCCATGTTGTCCTCATTTTTGTTTACCAAACTAACATTTAGTTACATTTTATCTACAATTTCACTTCCTATAAATTACAGATAAATAAAATAAATTTTTGCAAGAATCTAAAAGGAATTTAAAAGATTAAGAAATTCCACTGGAGTAAAATATTCTTTTTCAATTATCAATATCAAAATAAATTTTTTATTTTTATTTTAGCTTATTCATTCTATCACTAACTTTAAAAAAATTTACATAACTTACATACCAATCACTACAGCTATATTTTATATATGTATTTTTTCTTGAATTATTTTCACTTAAGGTGTAAGATTTTTTGGAGGTGAAGCTTATGAAAAAAATTGTTTTTCTCTTTTTATTCTTCTTTGTTTCTTCCTTTGGATTTGCAGATAGAAAAATAGAGGGTATAGTTTTCTTTGATGTCAATAACAACGAGGTTTTGGATGAAGGAGAAAAAGGATTAGCAAAAGTCCCGGTTAGCGATGGTAGACAAATCATCTTAACTGACCAAAGAGGACATTATTTGATTCAATCCAGTGAAGATGAGCCGATAATCTTCGTATCTTTCCCATCAGGTTATTTCACTTATAAATTCTGGCGAAAAGTCAAGCTCTCAGATGATTCCCAAAATATCAATTTTCCCCTTCATAAAGTAAACGAAAAAACGCCCCTTTTCATTATTCAAGTGACTGATATACATTCCACTTTTTCCGAGGTTTGCTATAGGGATGTTGGGAAATTCGTTCAGGAAGCTAATGAATTGAGACCGGAGTTTGTTGTTGCCACTGGAGACCTGGTTATGGATGCCAATCCCTTGCAAACCGAAGAAGATGTCATTAAATACTATCAGCTTTATCTAAAATTGATGAGGAATCTTAAGCCTCCTCTCTTCAATTTGCCGGGAAATCACGAACATCCTTTGAGCATTCCACCAACATCCCGTCTTTACGATAGGGGAGCTTTTAAAGAATTTTTGGGACCAGTTTATTATTCCTTCAATTATTCTGGTTGGCATTTCGTTATGCTTGAAGCCACAACTAATAAGAAATCTGGATTTGATGATGAGCAATTGAATTGGTTGGAGAAGGATTTATCCCTAGCTAAGGATAAGCCAACCATAATCTTCACTCATCAGCCACCCTTTGAATGTGATAAATTCCTTCGCTTTTTGGCGATTATTAATCAAAATCCCCAAGTCAAGGTGGTCTTTTCCGGGCACGAGCATTCAAATGTCCAACTTCCTTTGGGAAGGATATTGAATATCCTCACCGGAGCACTTTCGGGCTCTTGGTGGGGAGATGAAAAGCCCAATCTTGATGGCACTCCCCGTGGCTACCGTTTAATCCTCGCGGACAAAGGCGAGGTCCTATCCTGTTATAAATGGGTTGGGGAGAAACATTCCGTAGATGTGGCAAATCTGATAAGGGAATCGGTTCTAAAGGGGAAAAGTTCATTAACTATAAAGGTATTTGACCCCTCTGATAACATAAAGGGGATAGCGATAAGGGTGGATAACAAGCCGCCCTTGATATTCCTTCAGCCCTCAGCAAAGAATATCTTCTGGAAGACATACGATGTTTTGCTTGATACAACCAAAATTCCCGATGGAAATCATACCCTTACCTTTTATGCAGTTTCAAGGGTTAAAGAGGACGGAAAGAGATTGTGGAAGGTGGAATACCCCGTGAAGGTGGAGAATCAGTGATGGAGGAGAAGGTTTTAGAGAGGAAGATAATCTTTGAGGGGAGGCTTTTGAAATTTAGGGTTGATAAGGTGGAGCTCTCTAACGGCGTTATATCAACGAGGGAAGTAGTAGAGCATAGGGGAGCGGTGGCAATACTGCCCATCTTGCCTGATGGAAACATCATTTTCGTTCGTCAATTTCGCCTCCCTGCGGGGAAGATTCTCCTTGAGATTCCCGCAGGAACCCTCTCTCCAAATGAGGAACCGCTTGAATGTGCTAAGAGGGAATTGCAAGAGGAAACAGGCTACATTGCGGGGAAATGGAGGAGGCTGATTTCCCTCTATCTTGCTCCCGGCTACTCAACAGAGTGCATTCATATATTTCTCGCCGAGGATTTGAGGGCGGGAGCAAGAAAGCCCGATGAGGATGAGGAGATAAAAGTTTGCCAGTTATCTCTAAAAGAGGCATTGGAGATGGTGAAAAAGGGAGAAGTAGAGGACGCTAAAACTGTTAGCGCTCTTTTGTTCTACAATACATTCATCAAGGAGGGATGATAAATGGGATTCCGCGTTCCTTTGGATAATCCTAAGCCCGATGCGAAGGGTTTCATCAATTATCTATTGGGAAAGGAGAGGAGGGACAAGCCTCCCCTGGTTGAATACATCATAGATTGGTCAATTGCTAAAGTCATTTTGGAAGAGATGATTGGGAGGGAATGGGTTGACTATGACCCAAATGATAGGGGGAAGCAGTCCGCCTTTTGGGATAACTACATAGAGCTCTGGTATAGATTGGGGTATGATTTCGTTAAGCTTGAGATAGGTTATCCCTTTGAGGAGAGGCGCATATTCGCTCCTGATACCGCCTCTCAGGGAATTCGCTCCTGGGTGGATGAGCATCAAGGAGCGATAATGAGTTGGGAGGATTTTGAAGCTTACCGCTGGCCGACTCTTGATATGGTTGATTTCTTCCCCTATGAATACATAGCCTCCCATCTTCCGGAAGGGATGGGACTGATAGCTTCCCATAGCGGTGGAATCTATGAGCATTTGAGCTGGATAATGTCCTATGAGGGTCTATCCTACGCCCTTTACGATGACCCAGCGCTTGTTGAAGCGGTTGCGAACAAGCTTGGGCAATTGATGGAGGAATATTACGAGAAGCTATTGAAGATAGACAACATAATAGCGATTTTCCCGGGCGATGATATGGGCTTTAAGAGCGGGACTCTAATTCATCCCGACCATCTGAGAAGGTATGTCCTCCCCTGGCACAAGAGATTTGCCGAGATGGCGCATTCAAAGGGGATTCCCTATTTCCTTCATAGCTGTGGAAATGTGGAGGCGATAATTGAGGATTTGATAGAGGATGTGAAGATAGATGGGAAGCATTCCTTTGAGGATGTGATAATTCCCGCTTGGGAATTTCACAGGAGGTATGGAAGGCGGATAGCGACCCTTGGCGGAGTGGATGTCAATGTTTTAGCTTCAGCTACTCCTTCCGAGCTAAGAAAATATGTTAGGAATCTGATTGACAGATGCGCTTCTTTGGGGCGATTCGCCGTCGGCTCAGGGAACTCAATCCCTAACTACATTCCCTTGGAGAACTACCTCACAATGCTGGACGAGGCTTTAGCTTAAGATAAAAAGAAGACTCTTTAAAGGGTCAAACCTATATTCATAAGATAAGCCCAATGAAAGAGCGCCTCTTGGATGTTGGCTACCCGTTTTTCAGGGTTGTTTTTCTTTACCGTCAAGGTTGTTTCCACCCCTTGCCAGATAGTTGTGAAGGTTGATGGTAGAGCGGAGACATGATGATTTTGAAAGTTGAGAACTGGATCAGGGATATAGTGGTGAAAATTTTTAAAAGGGGGGTTGAGAAAATTCCCGCCTAACCGAAGTTTTGACATAAATTGAAAAATCGTTAAAATTAAATCCTGAAGATGAAGGCAAAGAAGAGGAAGAATAACAAAAGGAATCACAAGGAGAAAGAGAGAAAACAATTAAGTCCCCTAACATATGATGTCATAGGGATCTCGCTTATCGCATTAGGATTGGTCGTGCTCCTCGCCCTTCTCTTCAAGGAAGGAGGATTGCTGGCAAGAGCCTGCCATTATCTCTCCCTTCTTTTAGGGAAGGGTTCCTTCCTCTTCCCCTTAATCCTCTTCTTTATAGGAATATCAATCCTCATCCGATTAGAGAAACACAAAACGAAGAACACCGCTCTTGGTGTTTCCCTCCTTCTCCTCGTCATACTCGCTCTCCTCCACCTACCCCATATAGCCGATGTTTGGAACTCAGCAAGCAAAGGCGATGGTGGTGGATTCATCGGGGCTTTCTTCTCCTATATCTTCTTTAAATCAGTCGGCTACTATGGTTCGTTTATTTTTCTTTACGCCCTTGCTCTCATAGGCATCCTTCTCGTCATTGGCTCTCCCATAAGAGAAATAGTCCAGAGACTAAAAAAGAAGGAGGAGCAGCCCCAGCTCCCACCTCGTCCCATCAAGCCAGCTCCTCTCCCTCCCAAGCCCTCCGAGGTGGTGGAGGAGAAGAAAAAGGAGCCCTCCTTGGGAAAGCTGAAGCTTCTCTCCTTCCTGAGGAAGAAAGATAAGGAAATGGAGGAGGAGAAAGAAGAGATAAAGCCTCTGGATAAATCTCCTTGGCAGCTTCCACCCCTTGACCTCTTGAATAAACCAAAGGAGCCCTCCGAGAGACGTCTTGAGAGCGAGGCAAAGGAACACATCGCCATAATAACCCGCACATTGGCTGATTTCAAGGTTCAAGCGGAAGTAGTGGAGATATCAAGAGGTCCCACGGTAACTCGCTATGAGGTCCGACTGGCACCGGGAATAAAAGTGCATAAAATAGTCAGCCTTGCCGATAATTTGGCGATGGAGTTAGCGGCAAAATCAGTTAGGGTGGAAGCGCCCATCCCCAACAAATCCGCAATTGGAATAGAGGTCCCTAACAAGGTGGTAAGAACGGTTTTCCTTAGAGAGCTTTTGGAAAAGGAAGAGTTCTGGAAAAACCACACGAAGATTATCTTCCCCTTGGGATTGGATGTCGCTGGGCAACCCATTTATGCCGACCTTACCGCAATGCCCCACCTCCTCGTTGGGGGAGCTACTGGCTCAGGGAAGAGCGTTTTTCTTTCTTCCTTTATAACTTCCCTTCTATACAAGTTCAGCCCGGATGAACTCAGATTGATAATAGTTGACCCAAAGAGGGTTGAATTGACTTTGTTTGATGGGATACCTCATCTTGTGGAGCCTGTGGTGAAGGAAGTGGCGGATGTTATAATGGTTTTGCAGAAGGCTTTGCGGGAGATGGAAAGGAGATATGATATATTTGCTGAGGCTGGGGTGAGGAATATAGCAGGTTATAATCAGCGTTTCCCCGAGAAAAAGCTCCCCTATCTCGTCATAGTGGTTGATGAGCTTGCGGATATAATGTTGACGAAGCAGAAGGCTCAAGTTGAGGCGATGATTTGTCGCTTAGCCCAGCTGGCAAGGGCAACGGGAATCCATCTTGTAGTCGCCACCCAGCGTCCCTCCGTTGATATCATAACGGGCTTGATAAAGGCTAACTTCCCCTCCCGTATAGCCTTCGCCGTCTCAACTCAAATAGATTCAAGGGTAATTTTGGATACGGGAGGAGCGGAACTGCTTATAGGTAGTGGAGATATGCTCTTCGCTCCCTTGGATTCCCCTAAACCAACCAGGATACAGGCTCCCTTCATCAACGAGAGGGAGATGGAAAAAGTTGCGGGTTTCTGGCGCAAGCAAGGCGAGCCCACACCACTTGCGGAATGGACCAAGCCCGTGGAGCTGGGCGAGATGTGGGCGGAAGAGATGAGCGATGACGAACTGTTTGAGCAAGCGGTTAGGCTCGTCGCCACGCTCGGACAAGCATCAACTTCTATGTTGCAGAGGAAAATGAGGATAGGATACAATCGGGCAGCACGCCTAATGGAGCTTATGGAGGAGAGGGGAATCGTTGGACCGCAGGAAGGGGTGAAGCCGAGGGAGGTCCTTGTTACTCCCGAAGAAGTAGAGGAGATGTTCTCTTCAAGGGAAGAAGAATAGTGAAGGTTGCCTTCGTAAGTTTGGGTTGCCCCAAAAATAGGGTGGATACAGAGAGCCTTTTATCCTTCCTCCTAACGCAGGGCTTTTCTCTCTCCTCTGAAGAGGAAGCGGATGCGATAGTGATAAATACCTGCGCCTTCATAAAGCCGGCGGTGAAGGAGGCTCTAAGAGAGATAAGGAGGGCGAGAAGAAAGGGAAAACTTCTTGCTGTTGTCGGTTGTCTGCCTCAAAGGTGGAGAGATAATCTTTCCCGCATAGATGCGGATGTTGTCCTTGGACTGGGAAAGGGATGGAGGCTTCCGGAGGCGCTGATAAGGGCAAGGGAGGGGAGGAAAACCGTTGATGTTGATGAGCCCGACCCATTGAATACTCCTCCCCGCGTCCTTCTTACAACTTTTCCCTATGCTTATCTTAAGATAGCTGATGGGTGCGATAATCGGTGTAATTATTGCACCATTCCCTATATCAGGGGTGGGTATAAGAGCAGAAGAATGGAGGGTATTTTGGCTGAGGCTGAGGAATTGGTGAGGAAGGGGGTAAAGGAGATAATATTGGTGGCGCAGGAGACGACGAGATATGGATTGGATATTTATGGTGAGTTGACGCTTCCTAAACTTCTTGCTAAACTATCTAATACCGATGTTAAGTGGATACGAGTTATGTATATGCATCCCTCAAGGATTACTCCCCAGCTTCTGGAGATGATGGCGGAAACGAATAAAGTAGTTAAATACTTTGACATCCCTTTTCAGCATGCTTCTCCTCGCATATTGGAACTTATGGGAAGGGAAGGCTCGGCTGAAAGATATTTGAGGCTCATAGAGAAGATAAGGCAAGCCATACCCTATGCTTGCTTTCGTTCAAGCTTCATCGTTGGCTTTCCCACCGAGAGCGAGGAGGATTTCCAAATGCTTCTTGAATTTCTGAAGGAAGCCAAGCTTGATAAGGTTGGCTTTTTCCCCTATTATTCAGAGCGGGGAACGAAATCCTCCCTTCTTCCCCCTTTGAGGGGAGAGATAGTAAAGGAGAGGCTTGAAACCGCTATGGAGCTGCAAAGGAAAATAGCAAAGGAGAGAAACAGGCTTTGGATAGGGAGGGAAATAGAGGTGTTGGTTGAGGGGATAAATGGGAAGAGATTAAGCGGGCGTTCATTCAGGGAGGCGCCGGAGATTGATGGCAGGGTGCTATTAAGGGCTAAGGATTGCCGGGTGGGAAGCTTTGTTTCCGCGAAAATTCTCAATGCGGATAGCTATAATCTCTATGCAGAGGAGGTTGAAAGATGAAGTTGAAGATATTTTGGCAGGAAGGTTGTCCTCGTTGCCCAGCGGCAAAGAAATTAGGAAAGGAATTGGAGGAGGAAGGAGTGGAGGTGGTTTATTATGATGTTAAGAGCCTTGACGGGTTGACGGAGGCTTCCTTTTATAGCGTTTTCTCAACTCCGGGGATAATAATCGTCAATAACGAGGATGAAGAGGTCGCAGGTTGGAGAGGAGAAGTGCCAGCAAAGGAGGATATATACCGCTATTTGAACGAAAGTGAGTAAGCATCCTTCCCGCATAAACTTGTTAGGAATAAAGGGCTTTTTGGAGACATCTTTCATTGATTGGGATGGGAAGGTGTCCTGCGTTCTATTCCTTCCCGGCTGCAACTTCCTCTGCCCCTTCTGCCAGAACTGGCAAATCGTTGAAGAGCCGGAGAAGTTTGATGACATAGATTGGGAAATCGTTGAGGTATATTTGAGAAAGCATAAAGATTGGATAGATGGTGTAGTGATAACAGGAGGGGAGCCAACAATTTATCCTCAGGTAATAGATTTGTTAGAGAGGATAAAGGGGTTGGGACAAATGGTTAAGCTTGATACGAATGGCTATAATCCCCAGCTTTTAAAGGAGCTCTATGAGCGAGGGCTTGTTGATTATATAGCTATGGATGTGAAAGCGCCCCTGGATGAGAGATACGAAATAGCGAGCGGAATAAAGGGATTGGATTTGGAGAGGATAAGAGAGAGCATTGAATTTCTGCTTTCCATAGGTGTAGACTACGAGTTCAGAACAACGCTTGTGCCATCAATTATAGGGGATGAGGAGATAGAAGATATCGGTAGGATGATTGAGGGGGCGAGTAGATGGTTTTTGCAGGATTATCAACCGGAACAGGCGAAAGAGGAAGCGTTTCGCCATCTCAAACCCTATGGAAGGGAAGAGGTGGAACGCTTTCTTTCAATCGCAAGGAAATATGTGAAAACAGCAAGCTATAGAGGTAAATGGAGGTGAAATCTTGGACAAGACAATCTCTCATATAGGGAGGATTGTTGCTCTGCGCATTTTTTATGATATGGTAAGGGACATACTCCTTGAGAAGGGGAAAGCCCTCTTCATTAAGGAGCTTGTGCCCCTGCTTGAAGAGAAAGGACTTCGCCTTCCCCGCAAGCTTGTCCGCTATCTCATCCCTATGTGGGAGGAAGGCGTAGTTGAGGAGGGAAGCGTAAATATAAGGTATAGAAAGGAACAGGTGAGTCGTCCTTTAGAGGGCGACATAGAGACGATATTGAAGAATATAGGGAAACCCATCCCCCTCAAAATCCTGTCTCAAGAGTTGGCGATAGTTCAAAAGCGTTTGCCCGAGGTTTATCTTCAATCGCTCCCTTCCCTTCTCTCCTCCCGTGCTAAGAAGTATTTCGTTTTAGGGGATAAAGCGGGTTTAAGACGCTGGCTGCTTCAGGTGGAAAGAGGGGCAAAAGAGGAGGATATAGTGTTTTATAACTTTATGGACGAGGAGATAAAGGAATTGGAGGAATGGTTGGCTATGCCTCCCTTAAAAGGCGAGAAACCAATTGAAGAGATAAAGGCTTTGTTGAGGGAAAGGGGAGCGATATCACATAAAGTTTTCTCTTTCCTTGTTTGGAGAGCAAGGGGTAGCGTGGATTCTCTCAGGTTGATGAAGGAAATGTTTGAAGATGGCGGATTTTTGATGATTAAAGAAGCGACCTGGGTGAACAAGGAACAGATACCCGCCGCTGTAGCTCTCCTTAAGGAGATAGAGATTCCACCGGGAGCTGTAGAGCCCGAGCCCTTCATATTCGGCAAGGACGAGCAAGAGATGTTTTTATCGTATATTGAGGGGAAAGACATCATATCTATCAGCAAGTCGGCAAGGGAGCTGTTTGAGTTAGAGGATGTGGATATGAAGCAGGTTGAGGAGACGCTCAAGGAGTTCCTCAAGGGAAGGGAGGGTCTACTCTGGGTAGGAGGGGATAAGTGGATTAAATTGGAGAAAATACCCACGGAAATCCTTGCCATCCCTGAGGAAGTGGAGATAGATAGGGAGTTTCAATATGAGGATTTGGATGGAGAGCAATTGGAGGTAGAGCTCTCCGATGAGGGACTGGAGGATGCCCTTCCTCAACTTCTCAAGGACCCAATAATCCAGGACACAGGCGATGAGGAGGAGATAGAGGTTTCACCTCCCCAAGAGGAAATTCAGCTGGTCATCCCCTATCATCATTATATCGCGGGGACGCTTCCAGTGCGTCAATGGGAGAAAAGCTTCTATCCCTCCGAGCCCCGCCTCCAATCCCTTGCATTCCTCCACGACGACGAGGAGATAGAACTTTGGTATAACCAGGACCTTCCTCTCATCTTCGGTCTCAAAGAATGGTACAAAAATAACCTTCCTCCCTCAGGGGGAATTATCAAGGTTAGGAAGGTGGACGAGGGAGTATATAGGTTAATTTGGGAGGGAGAGACTCATCCCCTTCTCTCCATTTCCCAGAAGAGGTTGAACGACCTCCTCAAATTGAGGGAGGAGCTGATAGAACAGCCTACGATTGAGGTAATTCAAACTCTTCTTGAGTATCACAAAAGAGCCCATTTCTTCACGATTTTAAGCGAGGTGAACATAATAAGAAGGACGCCGAAGCGGAGAGTGGCTTCCATTCTGAGCATCTTCCCCTGCTTCTATATAAGGGAAAAGGAAGAGGGCTACTTCTATTATGATTCCGCTAAGAGGGACGAGGTAATGAAAAGGTCCAAGAAGAAATACATTCTCACGAAGTGATGAAGATGGTAAGGGTTCGCTTTGCCCCCAGCCCAACAGGTTATCTCCATATAGGGAGCGCTCGCACTGCCCTCTTCAATTGGCTATTTGCGAGGAAAATGGGGGGAGTCTTCATTCTACGTATAGAGGATACAGACCTGCGACGGAATGTTGATGAAGCATTTTCCGCAATCCTTTCCGCAATGGATTGGCTGGGTTTGCATTGGGACGAGGGACCTTATTACCAATCCCAAAGGCTTGAGCTATATAGGGAAGCGGTGGAAAAGCTTTTAGAGGAGGGATATGCCTATCCCTGCTATTGCCTTCCCGATGAATTGGAGGAGAGGAGGAGGGAGGCTTTAAAAAGAGGGGAGAAGCCCATGTATGATAGGCATTGCCGGGAACTATCGGAGAAGGAAAGGGAGGACTTGGAAAGGGAAGGCAGGAAGCCGGCGATAAGGTTCAAGGTTCCTTTGGAGGGGAAGACGGTGTTTAGGGATATAATCAGAGGGGACATAGAGTTCATGAACGAGGAGATAGAGGATTTCGTCATTATGCGCAAGGATGGAATTCCCACTTACAATTTGGCTTGTGTCGTTGACGATTTTCATATGCAGGTAACCCATATCATAAGGGGAGAAGACCATATCTCAAATACGCCAAAGCAGATACTTCTCTATCAAGCTTTGGGTTATCCCCTACCCCAATTCGCCCACCTCCCTATGATTCTCGGACCGGATAAATCTCGCCTCTCCAAGCGACATGGGGCAACTTCAATAAATGAGTTTAGAGAGCAGGGCTTCCTCCCCGAGGCGATGCTCAATTTCCTCGCTCTTCTTGGATGGTCTCCCGGTGGGAATAGGGAGATAATCTCAAGGGAGGAGATGATTGAGGAGTTCAGCCTTGAAAGGGTTAAGAGGCATCCCGCAATTTTCAATTACGATAAGCTTGTTTGGCTGAATTCCCATTATATGAAGACATCCTCTCCTTCGCGCCTCGCGGAGTTAGCCCTTCCCTTCCTCGCCAGAGAGGGATTGATAGATGAGAATTACCCCATCGCCACTCTTGAGAAGATAATCCCACTCGTTCAGGAAAGGGCGAAGACGCTCGCGGAGATAGGCAGATGGACGGATTTCTTCTTCCTTGAGAAGATAAATTACGATAAATCCGCTGTTGATGAGTGGTTGAGAGGGGAGGTGCGAAGGCGTCTTCTTTCCCTCGCTAAGGAAACCATCAGCCATTGCGAGCCATTTACGAAGGAAAAGATAGAAGAATCTTTAAGGGGGCTTGCTGAAAGGGAGGGAGTGAAGGCAAAGGAGGTATTTCATCCCCTCCGTGTTGCAATTACAGGAAAGACGGTCAGCCCGCCATTGATAGAATCAATAGTTATTTTGGGCAAGGAAAAGACCATAAAAAGGATAGAGGAAGCGCTAAAGCTATTCAGCGAAGGTTAGAGGCTTTCGCATCCATCCTCTGCTCAAGGATTTCCGCTCTGCGTAGGTCATCAAAGGCAAGGGAAAGGAGAGATATAGCCTCTTTTGAAATTTCGCTTTTCTCCTCAGGATAATTCGCTAAGAGATAATAATTCCCAGAAGAGAAGGAAAACTTGGGTTTAGTGTTGTAGAAGAAATGTCCGAAAAGAAGAAGACGGAAGGGGTTATCTCCGGTTTGATTGAAGATAAACTCGCTGGGGTTGATATAGAGCTGGTTCATCCCCAGTATGAGGGAGCCATGATAGTTGTTGATATCGGCGTAGGGCAATGGTTCGTTTAAATGTGACTTGGCGCCCATTATAACCACCCTTCCCTCAGGGTCCCCTTTGTTCCCTTCCAAATATAGATGTCTTTCCGATTGTTCGTTGTAGAAATCAACGAATGTCGCTGAATTGCTATCGTAGACATATAGGCTATATGGAACGAGGGTAGCGAGACGCATAAGAAAAGCGGTTAAACCATCTCTCTCTTTGTTCTTTCCCCTTATCACAACCGAACCCTCATAGGAATTTCTGAAAAGAAGATTTGCTCTTTGGCAATCATCTATCCTTATATTCCCCTGCAGATGGAGGATATCAACGAAGTCGTTTCTTCCCAAGCCCTTCAAATGAAGCCCTTTCTTGAAAGGGTCCTTTAAATAACAGCCGTAGACGAATACTCTATTATAACGAACAAATGAACCTTTACCCGATGATGTTTGGAGGATGTCCTCGCTGTTTTCAGCGAGAGGGAAATCGCCGTGACCGATTGCGATGTTTTCAATTATCACATTCCTCGCGTCCTTTATTGAGAGAATCGTTCCTCCCTTTTCTCCTCCCCAAATTATACCCGTGCGAAAACCCGTTCCACCAAAGAAGAAGTTGGAGCCCGATATTTCAAGAGTTTTAGAGACCTTATAGCGTCCAGTTGGCAGGTAAGCGATAGCGAATCTCCCATATTTGCGAGCTGCATCTATCGCGGATTGGATTGCATTTGTATCGTCTGCGATTCCATCTCCCTTTGCTCCGAAATCAACCTTCGCATCAAAGACCTTTGTGGGGATTATTACATTCTTTGGGATTACCGTTCTTCGGGCATTTAATCTGATTGGCTTAACCTTTCCCTCGGGAACTTCCACTATGAGGGAATTTGGGGTTTTCTCAAGGAGGGGATTATCTCCCTCTATTTTATTTCCGCTGATAATCACTCTTTGGTCATCGCGAAGTATTTTAATTGCAGGTCCTTTCCTGGGTGGGTTGGAGAACTGGCAGTCAATTATTAAAGCAGGCGAGCCATTGAGGATGATTGCTCCCTCCTCCGATTTCCAATTGCTGACATGGCAATTCTCAACTGTTAAGGGAGCGATTGTCCCCAATTCCTTTATAAAAGTCCCAGAGCCGAAGGAGGTTGAACGACGGACGGAATCTCCATGCTCGCTATTGAATTGTATGTCTGTGCCATTAAATTCGAAATGGCAATTGCGAACATAGAAGTTCCCATGGAGGTCGCTGATGCCGATTTCGCAGTTTCTGAACTCGCATTTATCAAATGTGTGGTCGTATTCGTTCCAATTAGACATAGAGAAGCCGATTTTGCAGTTCTCAAAAATGCAGTAGCGGTAAATTGCCTCTGCGGAAGCCAATTTCTCGTTATAACCTATGCGAATTCCCGCCTCCTTGAAATTGAGGAAGTGTTCAAACTCGTGGTCCGTCTCCGTGTTGAAACGAAGATGGGAGGCGAAATCCAATCCCACTCCCGCCTTGTTCTTCCCATCCCAAACAATCCCCATAAAAATTGAGTATGCTAAACCGTTCACCCATACCATCCTCCCTCCTTCCTCACCATCCCAAATAATCCTCGTATCCCTTCCGTGTCCTATTATGCTCACGCCCACAGCGGGTCCCCGGAACTCTATAGTTTTCGTTATCCTATATGTCCCTGGAGGGAAGTAGATGACCATTCCATCTTGAAGATGGGAAAAGATGTTCTGAAGGGCTTCGGTATCGTCTGTTATCCCATCACCGTTGGCGGGCGGATTTATATCCTCCTTGACATTTATCCAATCTGAGCGTTCCTGCCAATTCAAGGAGGGAAGCTCGCTACATCTTAAGGCGTCAAAAGCCAAAGCAATTAAGCTCAGGAAAAAGATAACACGCATTTTGAAGAAGTCCTCCTTTCATCGTCTTTCTTATTTATTATAAATTTCAAGTCATGGCTAGTTTAGGTTCTTATTTAAGTGTTAGCAGTTTGGACCACTTGGCATAGCCTTAAGATTTCGGCGAGGGCTCCGTTAGAGAATAGTTTGCTGGATAAGGCATCTCCTTAGCAATTGGAGATGGGCTGCCAATAAATGGTAGTCAATGAAAACATTGCTCCACTTAAATCTTTTAGAAAGCGAGGTGCATTTGCTCTGTTTGAATTGAGGGATTTCCTTTATATTTTCTCTCAATTTTCCCCTTACACCTTTGACCAGATAGACCTACCCATTTATTGGCAGATGTATCGCACAGACCCGACAGTTAAAGCGGGGATTGAATTCATCCGCCTTTCCATCCTATCTCGCCTTGCAGGATATCAAAACAGCTCATATCCAAGGGTGGAAGAGTTCGTCAAATTCGCCCTTCAGAAGATGGAAGGCTCGCTTTGGGATGTCGTTCAGGACCTCCTTTCTGCCCTCTGGGCGGGTTTCGCTATCGCAGAGGTCACTTACAAGGAGCTTGATGGGAAAATCATTTGGAAAAAGATAAAGGTGCTCAATCCCACATCTATCTATCCCGATGGCTTGGAGATAAACGATAAAGGGGAAATCTTACGCATAGTTCAAAGGATTGGAACGGAAAAGATAGAGCTCTCTCTAAAGAGGTGCATTATCTGGTCATTCTCCTCTGAATTCAACAATCCCTGGGGAAATTCCCTCCTCCGTCCCGCTTACTCCCCTTGGCTTATGAAACAATTATTGATTCGTCTCTGGAACACTCACTTGGAGAGGCAAGCCACCCCTTTTGGGGTTGTCGCTCTACCCCAGGCGGAGATGAATGTTTGGTGTCCAGTGCATCAGCGGGAGGAAAGATATATAGAAGCGATGAAACACATAATGGAGGACTTACACAACCGCAACTCCTTAATTTATGCGGGAGGAGCGGAGGTGAGATTTGAAAGGCTTGAGGGGAAGGGCGAGCTATTTGAATCTGCGATAAGATATTATGATAACCAGATTCTCCGTGCTCTATTGATTCCCAGCTTGCTTGTTGCGGAGGGGGAATACGGGACGAGAGCGCAGGCTATGGTTCATCAAGAGGCTTTTCAGATGATGTTGAGCGGAATAATCAGGGAATTGAAGGCTGTCCTTGATGAGCAGATGTTTCGTCCCCTAATAGAGAAGAATTTCGGTGAATTGGACGATTGGGGAGGAGTTCTATTCAAGCCATTTGCCGATTCCGATTATGCCATTTGGGCGGATGTCTTGACGAAGCTGACGAATGCGGGATGGCTATCACCGAAAAATAATGAGGAGGTTGAAAGAGTTAAGGAGATAATCGGCTGGCGATAAAATAGCTAATTATTAAAAATCCTTTCTTACTTCGCCGTATTTCCATTGAGTTGCCTCCTAAGATTCCCTCTCCCACCATTTATTCTCCACCCTTTTTAGAGATTCGCTAATTAATTTCAGCTCCTCAATCCTTCAATTTAGCTCCCGGTGGTGGGACAAATAGGAAGGCATTGGAGGGAAGAGAGATATTGGTTGAGAACTTTAAAACCTTCAAATAGATGATGATTTTCTGCCCTTCCCCTATTTTCGCCATAACCCCTATCTGTTGGAGGTCATAGTTTTTCGGCTCAAGCCAGATTTTAACCTCAAATCCCTTCGCGCTTGTGAATGTCAGGACAAGGGATTTTTTGTTTTCCAGATTTTCCTCCCGCATAAATGCGGATTGGAGCGCGAAATCCTGGCTCTGGAAGATTTGCTTAAGGAAAAAGGAAAGAGCAGGTCCGAGGGTGGGAGAAGTGGCGGAGGGGGAAAACAGCTGGGCAATCTGTTGAATGTTGGAATCTGAACGGGAATACTCTTTGAATAAGGGGGTGTAGAACCAGATGTTGTTCCCATCGTTTATGAGGTATAAGAGTTGTCCAAGCTCTAATCTGAATTTCCCGCTTTTATCATATAAGAGAACTCCATCTGCGTTGGCGTTAATTCCCGCGAGCTGAGCGGTGATTTGGAACTCCATTTTGAAGTTGTCGTAGGATGTTATGATGTTGAGAAACTTATCAAGGGTGGCTTCCACATCAGAAGGTACAACGGCGGAGAGAGAACCCCCAATCAACCCTAATATGATAACACAGACCTTGATTGTTCTAAGCACTTTTCATCGCCTCCAAAAACATTATAGTATAAAATTGACAAGATTGTCAAAATTATCTCAAGCAGAGAAGGGATAAAACCCCCAAGGCGGGATAGCGACCATTGGTTTCAATTATCACCTTCTCCACAGTTCTTTCTTTTCCCAAGTCAAGCTCCACTACATTTCCAATCGCTGAGGGCAGCTCAACGGATATGCTCTTTGACCAACCCTTCCCTAATGTAGAGAAATCGCCGATTATCGCTGGCGGACCCCACAAATCCAAATCACCAGGGAAGAAAAGCTCCTTCCTTATCACGCTTTCATCCTCGCAAATCGCGGAGATGCTTCCTACCTTTGAATAAGCATCCTGATGGTCCAGGAAGGGAATCAAAAGGAAGTAGAGCTTTCTCGCTTCCTTCCTCACATCTATGCTCAGCCTCGGCTGATTTATCCACCAACTCGCAACAGCTAATTTCCCTTCTTTGATGGGAAATCTCAAGCCGGGAAGGGCTGGAACACTTATCT